>CASDRY010000134.1 GCA_949283235.1 uncultured Spirochaetales bacterium
TATATATATTTTTTATATGATTTAAACATTGAATTTTATTCTAACACATCAAAATTATATTATTAAAATATGATTAAAACCTATGATTAATATTTTTAATATCGAACCAATATCTCACAAATTGATAATATTACGATTCTTCTATCGATACTCAACAAAAGCATGAGTGTATCAAATGATAGTTCTATTGACATTATGTATTTCCTATTAGAAGATTTATTCATGTTCTCATTACTGAGATGCAAGGAACCAGGGTGCACTGCATATACCTTTTCAGGTGGTGATTACTGCTATCATCATTCACCTGACAAGGAGAAGATAAAGGAAGGTATCATAGAAAAACTCCGAAATGCGGAGAGTTTTGCTGATGTCTCCATAGCTGCAGCTGATTTCAGGAATCTAACCCTTAGGAAGGGGATAAAATTATCTGGAGTGAATTTCTCCTTCTGCGTCTTCGATGGATGCGTTTTTGAAGATACTGTGCTTCTTTCAGTCTTCTTTGATTTCTGCCTTTTCACGAGATGCGCTTTCAAGGGAATAGATGGACGCTACACAGTATTTTCAGGATCGACCTTCGCAAACAGCTCGATAAATGATTCAATGGTTATTCATTCCAATTTCATGGGTATCGAAGCGGAAAACTGTGATTTCTCCGGCAATGATTTCTATTACAGCAACTTCTCCCTTTCAAGGCTTATAAGCACCTCCCTTGATGACTGTAACCTCAAGCGCACGAGCTTCAGGGCAGCTATAACAAAAGGTGTGACATTCCGTTACTCCAACCCTGAAGATGCTTATTTCAGGAAGGAGGACTGATGAAGATAATCCCCCACTTCTCAGCTGAAGGTCTTTCAAATGTTTATCTGATAACAGATGAGAAGAGAAACGGAATAGTTGTCGATCCAGCTCAGGTCGATAAAGAGCTTCTTGAGAAGATTGAAACCTACTGTGACGATCTCAAGGCTGTTCTAATAACACATAAGCATCAATCACATACAGCCGGACTTGGTACATTACTTAAAATATACAATCCGCTGGTATATGCATATGAAGAGAACATAAATGGCTTTCCAACGCGCCAGTTCAAGGATGGAGAGACAAAGAGAATCGGGGAGATGGATGTAAAAGCCTTTCATGTACCAGGACACTCCATAGATTCTCTTGTCTATCTGATAGACAGCGCGCTCTTCACAGGAGACACCCTCCTTTCAGGCTCTATTGCCTCCACCCATAGCTTTGTTGAACGCGCGCTTCTGATAAAATCATTGATGATGAAGATAATGGATCTAGAAGACAGTACACTTGTGTATCCGGGACATGGAGCTTTATCAAAACTGAGGATCGAGAAGATGCTCAATCAGGATCTACTGCAGTTCGAATCAGATAATGCCGCTGGAAAAATCTCAATGTGAAAGCTTTTCAAGAATAACAATAAAACGTTCAGGAAGCTTTGCCTCAAAATGCATCCTCTCCCCTGTTACCGGATGATTGATTTCCAATGTTGTCGAATGGAGCATAAGTGTCGCATCACTATATCTTGGATCTCTGACACCATAAAGGGGATCTCCTAGTATCGGATGATTTATAGCCTTTAGGTGTACTCTGATCTGATGGGTACGCCCTGTGTGTATGTGAACATCAAGAAGGGAATAGCCAGAGAGAATCTTCAGCACCTTATACTCCGTAAGAGCTTCCTTCCCCCTCTCCTTGCCGTTCACTGCTCTGAAAAGCTTTCTGTCCCGTGGGTCGCGCTCTATGTTCATATCTATGAAACCATGCATTTCAGGGAGGGTGCCTTTCGCTATAGCGGTATAATGCTTCTCGGTTTCCCTTGCGGCAAACTGCCTCTGGAGTTCCTTCATCGCTCTCTCTGTCTTGGCTATGACCATAACACCTGAAGTATCCTTATCCAGGCGATGCACAATACCGGGGCGTTCATCATCGGATGCTGCAAAGTCATCTCCATATCGAGCTATCAGGGCATTGACAAGAGTTCCGTTATGAATTCCCGAACCAGGATGGACAACCATACCCTGGGCTTTGTCTATGACGAGAATCTCACTGTCTTCATATATCACAGACAGTGGTATATCCTCACCCTCAAGTCCTTCAAAGACTTCCTCATCATATTCAATTACAATGCCATCGCCGGGTTTGACCTTCGCGCTTTTCTTTGCAGGCTTGCCATTAAGAGTAATGACTGCAGAATCAAGGGAAAAGACGGAACGAGGTATACCAAGGGAAATGGATGCGACTGCATCCAGGCGTCCTGTTTCATCTGAGATCAATGAATAGCTATGATGCCTATTCACCTGACACCCTTCCTATAATCCAGTCAGTTCCAGCAATAATCAATGAAAGCCCTCCAGCAATAAGAGCCTGCTGAAGCACCTTCTGATAATCCTCCTCTGGAGTTGGCATACCAAATGAAGATGCAAGTGAATATACCCCCATCGCAACTGGGAATGTTATGACAAGCGATCCGAAGAAGATAGACTCAGCTCTTCTAAGCTCATGGGACCAGATAGGAAATTCATCTTCCTCATAAGGTTCATACTCATACTCAATCGGATCGGAATATACCGGTCCAAGAAGAAATAGAAAGATAAGAACTGAAGCGATTATTTTCCTGATCAAACTCTCTCTCCGAATATTGCTGTACCTATCCTGACTTCATCAGATTCATACTCCAAAGCTGTTCTCCAGTCTCCAGACATTCCCATGGAAAGGACTGTGAAGCTAGGATAGACTGCTTTGAGTTCATCATAGAGGTCCTTAGTTCTCTTAAAAGCTCTGCGATTCTTCTCATCATCAAAACCAAGAGGACCGATGGTCATTATACCTTTTACGGTAATGTGAGAGCAACCGGAAGCATAAGAAGCGGCTTCAATAAGCTCCTCTGGGCTACTGAAACCAGACTTCTGCTCCTCCCCTGAGCTATTGAATTCAAGAAGAATCTCCATATCAGTACCAAGGGCTTCACATTCCTTCTCAATCTTATCTATAAGAGGGATGCTATCAACACTCTCGATTCTATCTGCCCATTCGATAGCTTTCTTTACCTTATTTCTCTGAAGCTGCCCGATAAGATAGACTTTCATCCCCTCCGGTCTCTCGCCCTTAGGAGGGAATTTCTCCCTCATCTCCTGAACACGATTCTCCCCGAAGATCCTGGCACCATCTGCATATGCCTCCATTACCATCTCATATGGATGGAATTTTGAGACAGCTACAAGGGTTACATTCCTATCACCGGAAGCTTCCTTCAATTCCTGGAACACTTTTTTATATTCAGTCATTCTTTCCTGCATTCCTTATTTTCTCAATGCGTTCTTTATCCATTGCTTTGAGATCATCCTTATACTGCTTCTTCAGAGCTTTTCTGTCACGCACCCATTCATTAAGAAGGATAATCTGTTTCTGAATTGCTTCATTTCTCGATGAAATTGTCGGATTGGATAGCATGATATGGCGGGCTGTCTTTCTGCCTTCCGCTTTATATCTCTCAATTGCTTCCTCAATTCTAGCCCTAAGCGCCTCTGCAAGCTCTGTCTTGCCCTCTCCCTGAAGAGTCCTGAATTTCTCTTCAGCCTCAGATCTGAGCGCTCGGATATGTGCAAGAGATGACTGGAAAGCCTTCATCTTTGTAATCGAAAGGACTGTGTCAGATGCAAAGACAACTGCAATGAGAATCGCAGCATAGTGTTTGATTGTCACTGGTATCATTGCCAGCAAGTCATGCAGATGAGGCTGGATAAGATATTCCGCCGCCAGGCCAAGGAGACCAAAGAGGGTTGAATTAAGAAGACATACCCTCCCATTTATATTTACTTTATGCTTTGAATAATCCCAGAGCTTCACAGAAAAAAACTTTTCAAGCAACCATGATGTGAAGTATTCCAGCGCAGAAGTCAGCACAAAAGCAAGAAGGAATACAAGCACAGGGTAAGCTGAGAGAGGATCTAAAAAGATTGTTACTATAAGAGCCCCGAAGCCATAAATCGGAAGATACGGCCCATACAGAAAGCCTCTATTAACGAATCTCCTGTTGCCTACGGAACAATAAACAACCTCCGCAATATAACCAAGGAAGGAGAATACAAAGAATGTAATGATAAGGTTATCTATCATAGGTCCTCCAGCAAAAGGATAGCTAAAAAGCGTTTTTCTTGCCATATGCGCAGAAATATTTATCTTTTTATTCTTAGCAAGGGTTGAAAATACTTTAAAAAGAATTTGATTTGATGTTTATTATCATTCGTTATGAATACTCTAGTCATTGTATTGATTTCTGCTGTCTGTCTCATAACTGCTTATGTGCTCTATGGCAGATGGCTGGCAAAAAAATGGGGAATAGACCCAAAAGCTAAAACACCCGCAGTTCTTCACAACGACGGGCAGGATTATGTGCCAACTGATGGTTGGACAGTATTTGCTCATCAGTTCTCATCAATAGCAGGAGCTGGTCCTGTTACAGGAGCTATTCAGGCAGCTGTATTCGGATGGGTTCCAGTACTTCTCTGGATTATCCTAGGAGGCATCTTCTTCGGAGCTGTAACTGACTTCGGAGCGCTCTATGCAAGTGTAAAGAATGATGGGAAATCGATGGGTCTTCTGATTGAGAAATACATCGGCAAAACAGGAAGAAAGCTATTCCTTGGTTTCTGCTGGCTTTTCTGTCTGATTGTCATTGCAGCTTTTGCAGATATGGTAGCTGGCACATTCAATGCTTTTACAGTAGTAGATGGATCGGAAACACTCGTTGAAGGAGCTACTGTAAATGGAGCCGCTGGAAGTATTTCCATCTTCTTCATCATCTTTGCAGTAGTTGTGGGCCTTATACAGCGCAAGGCAAAGCTCACAGGATGGAAGGAAATAGTACTTGGACTTGTCTTTACAGTCCTCTCATTCGTCTGCGGTATGAATATGCCAATACTCTGGGACAAGCAGGCATGGGTCCTCTTTGCATTCGGCTTCATATTCGTTGCAGCTGTTCTTCCTATGTGGCTTCTTATGCAGCCAAGGGATTTCATGTCCACATTCATGTTCGTTGGCATGATTGCTGGAGCTGTGCTTGGTCTTATCTTCGCTCATCCTGAAATGAATCTTCCAGCATACACAGGGTTCACGAACGAGAGTCTCGGAACACTCTTCCCTATCCTCTTCGTAACAGTCGCCTGCGGTGCTGTCTCTGGCTTCCATAGCCTCGTTTCCTCTGGAACATCATCAAAGACGATATCAAATGAGAAGGATATGCTTAAGGTTGGGTACGGAGCTATGATTCTTGAAAGCCTTCTTGCTGTAATAGCGCTCTGTGTAGCAGGAGCTGCAGCAGGTGCTGATGGAAGCGCGGCAGTAGGAACGCCATTCCAGATCTTCTCTTCCGGTGTTGCGGGATTCCTTGAAATGTTCGGAATACCTGTGTATGTAGCCCAGAGCTTCATGACAATGTGTGTATCCGCACTTGCTTTCACGACCCTTGACTCAGTTGCAAGAATAGGAAGAATGTCCTTCCAGGAACTTTTCAGTGTTGATGATATGAAGAATGCACCAGCGTGGAGAAAGGTAATCTGCAACAAATACTTCGCAACGCTCATCACACTTGTATTCGGATACATCCTCACACAGGTTGGCTACTCAAATATATGGCCACTTTTCGGAAGCGCAAACCAACTTCTCAGTGCGCTTGTACTCATTACACTCTGCGTATTCCTAAAAGTAACAGGAAGAGAGATGAGAACGCTTATTCCACCATTTGTGATCATGCTTATTGTTACATTCTCAGCACTCGTACAGCGCTTCATTTCCCTTGTGAAAGCATACGCAGCAGGATCCGGCACATTCATGGTTGAGGGACTTCAGCTTATCGTAGCTGTACTCCTGATGATACTTGGTATCACAATCGTGGTAACTTCCGTGAAAGAACTTATCAACAAGAAAGCAGGAAGCCACAACTGATAACTTCCCTGCTTCTAATAAGGCTGCCAAGAGTTTTCTCAAGGCAGTCTTTTTCTTTATCTATGCTGGTTAATCATATGTATGGTTGTCAATTATTTTTAGAATCGCAACCAATTTCTGCCATCATTATAAATATTTTTGATAACCAAGGACATTTTGTTACTACATTATCAAATTTTCTGATAATATAGAGCTATATAGGATGGACATATGAAAAGGACCATAATCGCAAGACCAGCGTACTTAAAAAAACTACAGGACTATACTGGTTCGGATTTAATTAGAGTAATCACAGGTGTAAGGAGATGCGGAAAATCCTCTCTTCTTCTTATGTACAGGAACTGGCTAGAAGAAAGATACGGAAAGGATAGTATTCTTTATATCAAGTTCGATGGACCAGAATTCCTTCTCGACAAAACCTTGAAAGCAATGGCTGAAAAGCTTAAAAAAAATATTACAGATAAAACGCAATTTCTGCTTCTAGATGAAGTACAGCTTATCGAGAACTGGGAAGAAGCTGTAAATGCATATTATAGTACTGGAAAATATGAGATAATACTAACTGGTTCAAATGCCAAGATGCTTTCAAGCGAATTAGCTACCCTGCTTACAGGAAGATACACTGAAATTGAAATGCTTCCATTATCATTCAAGGAATATGTTCAATTCATAAATAATGAAAAGATGGATATCGAAAAGGATTTTGATAATTATCTGACTTATGGAGGATTTCCAATTATTGCGTTATTTGATAATCCAATACAGAAAAATGATATTCTTCAATCTATCCTAGATAGCATTCTATTCAATGATATAAGACCTAAAGTGGGACCAGATGCAAACAATGAAACACTCACACGTCTTGTCGCTTTTCTAAATGATGCTACAGGATATCCTGTTTCAATAAACAACCTGATTCATAGAATCAAATCTGCTGGCTACAAAATGTATTACGAATTGATTAATAAATATATGGATGCTTTTAAATCCTCATATCTGTATTACGAAACAGAATTTCATATGGTAAAGGGTGGAGAGAGATTTGGAAAGACTGACAAATACTATCCAATAGATACAGGCTTATTAACCCTTACAAAGGGAAATATGAGTGAAAATTATGGAGTACTTCTAGAAACCATAGTCTATCTCGAATTGAAACGTAATGGTTATAAAGTAAGTGTTGGCAGAAATGACAATGATAACTCAGAAATAGATTTTATCGCAGAAAGAGGAAAAAATAGATTATATCTTCAGGTTACAGCGTCCTTAATGGATGAAAACACGAGGAAAAGAGAATTCAGGTCTCTTGAAGCAATAAAAGATA
>CASDRY010000135.1 GCA_949283235.1 uncultured Spirochaetales bacterium
AAGGGGAAAAGAAGGAAGATGGAAAAGTGCTTTCAGCTCATCCCTGAATATATCCCATGCTGAGGTGTATCCACAGTCTTCCACAGCAGCTTTTACGTTATCAGGAAGGTTCATGCCAGATACCATCATTACTGTTGCTCCTCCCATTGAAATACCATGCAGGATTATCTCAACTTTTTCATCTCTCTGGCTGATCCAATCAATCCAGCGCATGATATCGTCTTTATCAAGCCAGCCCATGCCGACCCATTTTCCTTCGCTCTCTCCATGTGCTCTATTATCTGGAAAAAGTGTATTGAAGCCCCAGAATGAATAGACTGCAGCGAGATGCCTCATCTGCGTTCTGTTCCCCATGTAGCCATGTATCAAGATGGCATAGCGATGGCTCTCAGCACTATGAAATTCCCCTGCTAGTTTCAGTCCATCTTCTGATTGAATTGTTATACTCTTGCTAGGACTTCTTTCCAGAAATTCATCTGTGAAGGTATCGAAATTCTCTACATTCTTCTTTATGATCGCTTTTCTTCCTGTTTCCGTTTTCTTTTCTTCTTCAGGCAGAAGTACTGAATTGAATTGATCCTTCCTTGCAATTGCAAAATGAACGAAATACGTCCCAACTGATACAGTAAGCAGTATAAGAATGATGAGTATTATAAGTACTATTCCCATACAGTAATTATCTCTGTAATCAAAGAGCTTAGAAAGAGGTATAATCAGAATATGGCTTGTATCATTGAGACAATCAAGTGTGGTTTCGTTAATGCTTTCATTGTATCTGATGGAAGTTCCGCGATTCTTGTGGATACAGGAATGGAAGAGCATAGGTATGAGGTTCTTAAAATAGCACGGGACAGAGGGGTAAGACTTCTAGTGTTGACTCATGGGCATATAGATCATGTGCAGAATGCAAAGTATCTTTCAGATGAACTTGGCGTTCCTATTGCTATGAGCGAGAAAGACGTTCCTCTGATAAAAGATCCTCTTTCCCAGAAGATGGAGGCAAGGGACCTGATAGGGAAGAGAATCCTTCCAGATGGGAAGGCAAAGATTCCTGAATTTACTCCTTCTGTTCTTCTTAAGGATGGAGATACACTCTCTCCATTTGGAATTAACGCAAAAGTAATTGCCCTTCCAGGACACACTGATGGTTCGATAGGAATAGATATTGAGGAAACTTCCTTAATAGTCGGAGATGCACTCATGAATATGCTTCATCCTTCTCTTCCTCATATATACCACAATAAAGAGGAGATGCTAGAGAGCGCAAAGAAAATAACAGCACTAGGGGAAAGGACTGTCTATTTCGGACATGGAAAGTGTTCTTCAAACAGGATATGGGTGAAAAATTAGGAAGTTGTTGTAAAACCACTTGCATCAGAGTTAATAATCTGATAGATTCTCGTTGTTGCGAAAGCACGATGGCGAGATAGCTCAGTTGGTAGAGCAAGCGGCTCATATCCGCTCGGTCAGGGGTCCGAGTCCCTTTCTCGCTAAAGTCCCGAGGAATTCTCTTCGGGATTATTTTTTTTCATCAACTAAATAGAAAATTTCATATAACCAATATTCATAATTGGGTAAAAGCATATCATGATGAATGGTTCTGCTATGATACATAAAGGATTTAGTAATAAATTAATTATGAAAATTACAATATAAATTTATAAACGATATATTTTGCAATTAAGTATATATGAACAAAGTATGGTTTTCTATTAAAACAATTCATAAACATATAATAATTATATTTAAATTATAATTTTTAAATTAAATTGCATATGGTATATCAACAACTATAGCATCACTCTTCTAATTGTTTTAAAATAGGAATATGACAAAGAAAGAGTTCATTATTGCAATAGGTGGAGAGAAGTATGCAGAAGCTGTTCTTAGCTATCCTGTAAAGCAATGTGAGCTGGATTTGTTTTATTCTTCCTATGATTCTTTTGTTAGCTTGAGAAAATCAAAGGACGATCCAGGCCTCTATTTCCTTTCGTCTTTCATTCAGCTTGCTTATGAAGCGCTGTCGGATAAGGTTCCATTAGATATTCAGCTTGATACCTTCTCTGATATCACTACATGGGAGAGGTGGTATCAGAGACACACTGGCAAGATAGGGCTTGATCGTATCAATTGGCTTAGAAATCATATTGAAGGGAAACTATTCAGATTAGGTGAGTTGCAATTTGAAAGAATAGATAATATTCCAAATTGGGCTTCTAATTTGAAATTTCCAATTCTATTTGTTCATATTCCGGAAGGGGCTGTTCTTCGAAAAACTGAAGAATCTATTCAGAAAGCTCTTGGGTTCTTCTCGTTTGATGAATGCACTTTCATAACTCATTCCTGGTTATTGTCTCCTGAGATTGAAGGAATGCTATCCCCGGAATCTTCTATCAGATATTTCGCATCATTGTTTACTCTTCTAGGTACCGATGATGATAGACAGGCTGAGGAGAGGCTATTCGGGGAAATCTCTGATGATATTGATAAATATGTTGCGAAGACCTCTCTTGCAGGAAAAGCTAAAGAGCTTCTTCTATCAGGAAAAAGAATCCGCTCGGGATATGGATACCTTGAGCGGAATCGAATTAAGCAATAGTATTTCTGAGCACGCCAAGACCTTCGATTTCAATCTCAACGATATCACCTTTGTTCATTCCTGAAATTCCACCTGGCGTTCCTGTGGAGATAATGTCACCAGGCAGCAATGTCATTACGGAAGATAGATACGAGACAAGGAAGGGAATCTTGAAGATAAGATTAGATGTATTTGACATCTGTTTTGTCTCCCCATTTACTCTGCTTGCAATCATAAGGGAGGATGGATCGACTTCATCTGAGATATATGGGCCAAGTGGCATGAAAGTATCAAAGCCCTTTGCAATAGTCCACTGTCCATTCTTTGGCTGAAGATCTCTTGCGGTCACATCATTGGCAATCGTGTAGCCAAGAATATAATCCGCCGCATCTTCCTCTTTGACATTCTTCGCTTTCTTTCCTATTACGACAGCAAGCTCCGCTTCATAATCGAGGCGATGGCAGATAGGGGGATAGATGATGTTCTCACTATGAGCTGCAGCTGAAGTTGAAGGTTTTAGAAAAACAACTGGTGTTTCAGGAATAGGAAGTCCAAACTCTTCAGCATGGTCCCTGTAATTGAGGCCAATGCAAACTGCCTTTGAAAATGGTACAGGAGGTAGCAGTTTAATATCATTATACCCATACTCCTCTCCTGTAAATGAAAGAGGCTTCTGAAAAGGTTCGCCCTTTATTGCTCTGACGGAATTTCCTTCAAGTATTCCATAGAGTTTTCTGCCATCTGCTTCAAACCTGATATATTTCATTTATTCCTCCTTGAGATATAACCAGCTCCCGATATCCTTAAAGCCAAGCGAGCGATATATCCTTCCCGCGTTCTCATCGGTATACCAGAGAGATATCCTCTTCATTCTGTTCTCATTGAGCGCTATGTCAACAAGCTCCGAGACAACGGAGGCCGCATATCCCTTGCCTCTGTATCCTGGGGCAGTTGCGACTCCTGATATCATGGCATTGCTTCTCTCTGGATTGCTTATATATGCCCCTGATAGTGCCTCATTGTTCTCAAAAAGAGCAACAGCAGAAAAAGGAAAAGGTTTTGAGATGAATTGATTAGCGTTGATCTCATCATCTGCTTCGGAAAAACCTTCCATCATCTCCGGCACCTTCCTGTAAAGCTGGAAAAGGGAGATGAAATCTGGTTCTGTTCTGAGAACTTTCAATCTGTTGTCCCGTTCCTTCTTGATGAAATCATCAGGAGTGATAGTCATCATATTCCTTAATTCTAAGCTGTATCCTGAAAGGTATGGAATAAGCGGAAGCATTGTATCCTCAGGTCCCATTATGATTTTCTTCCTGCTTTTTGATATGAACATTCTATCTTCAATAGAACAAGTCCAATCCGATTCGGATGCAAGAATCAAAGAGTAGGGGAACAAAAGGATATGAAGCTTTCCTGAACTATATACTTCAATGTTCTCGTTGTTCTCATAATCTTTAAGATCATTGATGAAGAAAAGGAATCTGTCCCCATATTTCCTGAGGGAATCCGAGAGTTTCCTCATGTCTTCTCTATCAAGCTTCCTGAACACAGGGCAAGTGTAGCAGATAAGTATGAATATAACAAATAAACAACCGGGGTATGGTTGCTGATAATCCTCTCTCTGGATATACTCGTAAATATGAAAAAGAGATTGATCACTTCGGCATTGCCATATGTAAATAACATTCCGCATCTCGGAAATCTCATGCAGGTGCTTTCTGCTGATGTCTTCGCGCGTTTCTGTCGTTCCCGCGGTTATGAGACTATGTATATCTGCGGAACAGATGAATACGGAACAGCAAGTGAGACAAGGGCTCTGCAGGAGGGAGTGACACCAAGAGAGCTCTGTGACCATTATCATGAGATTCATAAGAAGATCTATGAGTGGTTCAATATCTCATTTGATTATTTTGGACGTACAAGCACTCCGCTTCAGACAGAGATAGTCCAGCACATCTTTGAGATGTGTGACAAGAATGGTTACATCACAGAGAAGGAGACAGAGCAGCTTTATTGTCCTGATTGTCAGCGCTTCCTTGCAGATCGTTTTGTATCTGGAACTTGTCCTCACTGTGGCTATGATGGAGCAAGAGGTGACCAGTGTGAGAAGTGCGGAACTCTTCTAGATCCAACTGAATTGATTGAGCCTAAATGCTCTGTATGCGGTGCTACACCTGTTCTCAAGAAGACAAAGAATCTTTATATCAACCTGCCAAAGATTCTTCCGATTTTTAAAGAGTGGATGGATAAAGCTTCTGTTGAGGGCTTCTGGGCAAAGAATGCTGTGCAGATTACCTCTTCCTGGCTTCGTGATGGTCTTCAGGAGAGATGCATTACCCGTGATCTGAAATGGGGTATTCCTGTAAACAAGCCAGGATACGAGGACAAGGTCTTCTATGTTTGGTTCGATGCTCCTATTGGATACATCTCGATAACAGCTAACAAGACTAAAGACTGGGAGTACTGGTGGAGAGATCCAGAGAATACAGAGCTTTTCCAGTTCATTGGAAAGGATAATATCCCATTCCATACTGTAGTTTTCCCATGCTCGCTTCTTGCTACAGGGGAGAAGTGGACGATGCTCTATCATATGTCATCGACAGAGTACCTTAACTATGAAGGCGGCAAGTTCTCTAAGAGCAAGGGAATCGGAATCTTTGGAAATGATGTAGAGGAGACAGGCATTCCTGCAGATGTCTGGAGATTCTACATGTTCTATAACAGACCTGAGAAATCAGACTTTACATTCACCTGGGCTGATTTCCAGGAAAAGGTAAATAAGGAGCTTATCGGAAATCTTTCCAACCTTGTTAACAGAACGCTCACATTCGTTAATAGATTCTATGATGGAAAGCTAGGAGATGGAGAAATCGATGAAGCCATCGTCGCTGCAGCAAGGGAGAAGGAGAAGGCAATCACTGAAGCTCTTGAGAGATCCGATGAAAGAGATGCGATCCATCTTATCTTTGAGCTCTCTGATATAGGAAACAAAGCCTTCCAGGATGGAGAGCCATGGAAAGCGAGGAAGGAAAACCCTAAAGCTGCTGCCAAGCTTCTGAGAACTCTTCTTTATCTCATCAGGGATCTTGCCGTTATGATTACTCCTTATATGCCATCGACTGGTGAGAAGATCCTTTCATTCATTGGAAAAGAAGGTTCCACCTGGTCTTCTGTCGGTGTATTTGAAGGTGGAATAGATGTAATCACATCAGAGCTTCTTTTCCAGAAGCTTGAGGATGATCGCATCGCGGAGCTCAGAGAACGCTACTCTGGTTCTCAGAAGGAAAGACAGGAAAGGGAGAATGCAGATTCTCCAAAGGAAGGAAATAAAGTGGAAGAAAAGAATATGGAAGAGGAGAGTATCCTCGATCAGTTCGCTCGCAAAGTTATTCTCAAGGTTTCAAAGATCGTTAAGGTTGAGAAACACCCTGGTGGTGATAAACTCTATATCCTTACCCTTGACTGCGGTGAGGAGGAGCCTAGGGTTATTGTTTCCTCCATCGTTCCATTCTATAAGGAAGAGGAGCTTCTGGGTCATAACATTGTGCTTGTATCGAATCTCAAGCCGGCTAATTTCCGTGGAGTGAAGAGCCGTGGAATGCTTCTTGCTGCTTCAGATCCAACTGCAGAGGATCCTCATTCAACATGTGAAGTCATCTTCTGTGATGATATCGAGCCAGGTACAGTTCTGAAGGCTGAGGATGAGAAAGATGTCGAGAAGGTTACTACATATATCAAGCCTGACCATTTCTTTGCAATCCCTCTCAAGACAGTTGATGGCTATGTTACGGTTGAAGGAAAGAAAATCGGATACGATGGAAAGTTCCTTCGCGTATCTAAATATGTAAATGGAAATGTAGGTTAAGGAGGGAAGTATGGCACTGGATCTTGAGTCAATCCACATTAGACTGCAGAAGGCACAGGGACAGATTGGAGCTGTAGACAGGATGATTGCTTCAGGCGATAGTGCTGAACGCATCCTCGTGCAGATAAATGCGGCAAAAGCTGCGCTTCACAAAGTCGCGCTTCTTGTTTCAGAGGATGCTATTTCTTCGATGCTTGGGAAGAGCGAGAAGAAGCAGGAGGATGCGAAAATCATCCTTGAACGCTTCTCATCTCTTCTCTGAGAGAACTTTCTGTACTGCACGGCGGAATGCGTTTCCGCGCTCAAATTCGTTCGTGTAGTACTCATCAGCATATGCCCCCGGGGAAAGAAGGATTATCTCGGGGGTATCTCTTTTACCCCTGTGCTCAAGAGCTGTTTCATAAGCAGAAGACACAGCTTCATCCATTGAAGCAAAAGGCCCTGAGAATCTAAGCCCTTCTCTCCTGAGAGATGGAATAAGCTTTTCAGTAAGGCTTCCAGAGAGGAGGGTAATCGAGACGGCCTCATCCAGCGGTTCTTTCAGCTCCGTTATATCTATATTGCTTTTGTCTGTTCCGCCAACTATAAGGTGAACAGGAGTTCCCTTCATTCCCCTCATTGAGAAGGAGATGGAGAGTGGAAGCACGGAAGCTGAATCATTTATGAATGAAACACCATCATTTACAGCAACAAGCTCCAGCCTGTTAGGAATTCCCCTGTAATTGCTGAATGCCTTATCTATGAGCTTTTTCTTATATCCAAGCGCTCTCATGCACTCCCATGCAAGCTCTTTGCCAGCTCTTGCTTTGTATGGATTCGTCAGGGAGGGGTATCCTTTGACCTTTGCCTTCGGAATTATCCCTGAAAAAAGCATCTTCTCTTTAAGGAACCTTGGAATGATCAGCTTCCTTACCCATGGACCGATGAAGAGAGAGCCTTCAGATGTCATGTCGGAAGGGGAGGTTGGAATGGCTATTGTATCGGTTATTGCGGCGATATCTATACGAGGCCATGAATAGCCTAGAGATGAGGATGTATCCTTAACCTGCCATGCTGACATTTCTATGATTACAGCATCAAAAAGCTTATCATCATTCTCGATATCAGAAAGGAGATGGAAAGCTGAGTATCCCAATCCTTCGGAGAAGGCAGCCTTCACTCCCATTGCATTGAGAGCGTTCGATAAAGCGGAAGCTGTACTTGTCTTTCCTTTGGAGCCAGCCACGACAATCCTAAGCATCCTTTCAGTTTTAGGATTTTCAAGAAGTGCTGCTATATCATTAGTGATACGCTTTGCTTTCTTCTTTACAAGAAATGGAATAGGCACTCCAGGAATTTTAACGACAAGGTCGGCATTAACAACAGAGTCCATGACATTATCTTTTGTGATGAATTTAGCTCCTTTTGATTCCAGGAGCTGGACCATCATCTCATTTTCCCTTTTCTCCGGGGACCCTATTATTTCCACGCTATGCCCCAGCTTAAGATAATACTCTGCTGCCTCAGCTCCACCTCCAGATGCGCCAAGGCCAAGGATAAGGACTCTCACAGCTGAAATTATAGACAGAATTGCTATAAGGGAAAAGGAAAAACGGAAAGATATGGGGTAGTGTTTTATGACTAGATAATATTCTGATAATCCCATTCCAGAGTTTTCCGCAAAGCTCTTGACAGTTCATTCCCAAAAAAAGCACAATGAATCGGTAATTACACTAATCCAATTGGATGTATAAGGAGCAGTATTGTGCCTTGCGGAAAGAAAAGAAAGAAGCATAAGATAGCAACACACAAGAGAAAGAAAAGACTCAGAATGAATAGACATAAGAAGAAATAATTCTTCTTGCTATCTTAGAAGGCCACCGGTAGAGATATCGGTGGTTCTTTATTTACTAGACAAAACCGAATCAGGGAGTAATCTTCTGAGGGCAAGCTCTGCCATTTTCTCCCCAAAGATCGCTGTTATGTATGCAAGAGAGCCAAGGACAAGTCTTTTCCTTCCATTTGTTCCATCTTCCGCATCTGGGTCTTCTGAGGGGTCTATATATTTGAAATCTACCTGCTCTGGTGAGTAAACGCACTCGATGCCTTTTCCTATTCCTCTTTTCCTCAGCTGTGTCCTGACCTGTTTTGCCAGTGGGCAGCCATATGTTTCCGTTATATCTCCTGTTCTTATAAGGGAAGAGTCTTTTCTAAGTGCAGCTCCCATCGATGAGATTATTGGAATGCCTCTTCTGTATGCTGTTTCAAGGAGAGCAACCTTTGCCTTCACGCTATCGATGCAGTCCAGCACTATATCCGCACTGAAGAGAATCTCCATGTTCTTCTCATCAAGCATCTCAGGAATGGCAATTACGTGGCAATCTGGATTAATATCCAGAATTCTTTCTTTCATGACATCTGTCTTAAGCTTTCCCACAGTTGAATGGAGGGCTATGATCTGACGATTTATATTGCTCTCGGAGACCCTGTCGAAATCCAGAATGATAAGCTTTCCGATTCCAGATCTTGCAAGCATCTCTATGGCATAGCCACCAACAGCCCCAACTCCAGCAATGGCTACGCTGCTGTTATTAAGGTGCGAAACATTATCTTCACCGATGAATCTTCCTATTCTCTGAAACTGTTCCTTCAAGAAAGGACCTCCTTCATTATTCTCTCGCTTCTCTTTCCGATATCTATTCCGATGATTTCTGAAAGATAGCTGTTCCACGCTTCAAGTGTTTGTTCTTCCTCCATACCTGTTTCCATATCAGTTTCGGTGACAAAGGGTAGGGTGAGGAGAGCCTTGAAGCTCTTTGCGTTCTTTCCTCGTGGAGAGAGGGAGATTATACCGCCTTGCTCTATGAAAAGCTTAGCCATTTCAAATGAACCAGTATAACCATGCATCATGAATTTCCTTATTTTCATATCAGAGAGTATAGACAATGTCCTTCCATATTCCCTGACAGTATGTATAACAGCGAATCTGTCATAATCTCTTGCGATCTCGAGAGCAGTTCTGAATATTCTTTCCTGTTCCGCAGGGTCAGGGAATCTTTTATCAAGCCCGATCTCCCCGATATGAAAGCCATCTTTTGCAACTCTCTCCATGATGGAGAAATCAGGGGAGGGGTCATGCCCTGGTAAAGTTCCTAAAGCTTTATATTTATATGGACTTAGCACAAGATGCTCCGCAATTGCTGCGGAGCACACCAAGGCGTTATCTCTTATGATAGTTCCGGGATGTGCATGGGCATCGAACATAAGAGAATGATAGTTTTAAATCGGATTATTGTCAGCGTCGGTTCTGTCTTCCGATAGCTACATTATTCCCATCGATTCTCAATGTATATTCAGGGAATCTGATGAAATCATCATCTTCAGCATTGATTGTCCCTGAGAAGTCTATTGTGTGGGTTGTGCTTCCTATTGAATAGCTTCCCGAGATGCTTCCATCGAAGAGGAAGTAATCATCATCTCTTATTTCTCCTTCCTCGATTACTGCATCAATGGTTATATCATTCATAACAACTTCATCATCTCTGAAGTTCTGGATTCTTATCTTCACTTCAGCTCTTTCAGTATCCCTATGCTCACTGAAGCTGTAGCTTCCTGATACTTTGATTGTCCTGAATGGAACAGTGAAGCTCGTTATGTTGGCAGCGACGATTTCTAGATCATCATCACCGCGTTCCATCGCAACAGTAATGGTTCCCTTCATAAACTCATTGTCTATGGTATGGGTTCCAGGTTTCCTGTTCTCGTAAATCTCAAGGGAGTCCTCAAGAATATCCTTCACTTCATCGAATGCTTCGTCAAATCCTTCGATGAATGCCCTGAAAGCAAAGTGCTCAGCTCTTGTCATTGTTCTCGGAAGCGATGATGGATTCACAGGACGATTATCCAGGGTTATATCAGTACCTGAATTATCTGTCTTCATGACAAATACCGGGCCAGGGCTTCCATCTGAATAGGTGAGGGTGAGTTCTGCAGCGAGAACTTTTCCGCTCGTATCGGTTTCAAATGTCCCGGTTATCGAAGAGCCGTCATCTGCTTTAAAGTTTGTTACCTTATATGTATTTTCACCTGTTGCAGATACCGCAGAATTTGTTGCATCCACTGAAATAGCCTGCGCCATAGCTCTTACGATGGATTCAGGTGAACCTTCTGCTGCTTTTCCTGTAGAAGGATTGCAGCCTGTTAATACAAGTGCCGCGAGGAGTATTCCCACGGCGGCAAATAAAGAAAGTCGTCGATTCATAAAATGCTCCTTTGTACCCTGATTATTCCACGGAAAAAGGAACAGGGCATTAAGAAAAACTTTCCAGATTCCTCAGATTTTCCGACTACATATTTCTTTTCCCAGAAAACAGAAAATCTGATTTTCTCTCTTGATATTGTTGACTTTAAGCTTGATTCAATGATATAAACCATTGACCTCTTTATCCGGGCGTATGCTCGGATCGATTCTAAAGACCACAAGGAGGAACCATGATTCAGAATTATGAGTTCACAGTCATCTTCGATGCAGATGAAGATAAGACAAAGTCGGGCCTTGAGCTTGTGAAGAGCACATTTGAGCGCTTCAACGTAGAGATTACAAAGGAAGAGGATCTTGGAGTAAAGACACTTGCTTATGTAATCAACAAGCAGGAGAAGGGCCACTATGTCTATTTCGAGCTTAAAGCTGACACACAGACAATTGCTAAGATGAGCAATATCTTCCAGCTTTCAACGCTTGTTCTTAAGTTCCTGTTCGTTAATCCGGAAAGGAAGTAAAAGCGACTATGGCTACCGATATCAATTCAGTTGTCCTTGTAGGGCGTCTCACCCGTGATGCAATGCTGAGATACACAGGTTCAGGTGCAGGTTTCCTGTCCTTCACAATTGCTGTCAACAGATCAAAGAGGAATGCTGACGGATCGTGGAGTGATGAGGCCTCTTTCATTGACTGTGTGTATTTCGGACAGAATTCCCAGTCAATAAGCCAGTATTTGGTAAAGGGAAAGCAAGTTGCTATTCAGGGAGAACTCAGACAGAGTAAATGGGAAAACGATGGACAGCAGAGATCAAAGCTCGATGTCGTAGTCAGCACTCTATCCCTGCTTTCCGGTGGAAATCAGGGACAGGCTTCTGGCGGAAATTTCTCCAGCCAGTATCCACAGCGTCCACAGAACACGAGGGAAGCTCAGCCTTCTCCTGTTCAGGGACCAGGTCCAGAGTCATTTGAGGATGACTCTATTCCATTCTGATAGGAGACAAGAAATGCACGAAGATAAGGATTTCGCAGAGAAAGATGGTGCACTCAGAGACAGAAAGATGGGTGCAAGAAAGATGGGATTCAAGAAGAAGGTCTGCAAGTTCTGCCAGGGCGCAGCACCTGCTGATTACAAGAACCCGGACATGCTCCGCCGCTACATCACAGAGCGCGGTAAGATTCTTCCTGCTCGCATTACTGGCACTTGTGCAAAGCACCAGAGAGCACTTAACAGGGAAATCAAGAGAGCTAGAGTTCTTGCTTATCTCCCATTCGAGAAGAAATGATGGATAACAGGCTGAGAGCGGTAGGGGAGGCTGTATTGCTTCTCCTTTTAAGCTTGGTTATGTCCCAGATAGGGGTTGCCTCGCTTATTGCCGTTGCTCCGCTCCTGTTCTTTTCAATCCGTCATGGCAGGAAGAGTGCATCTTTACTGATTGCCATATTCTTTCTGATTCTGCTTCTTCTGGATATTCTCAGAGGTGGAATCATAGGATCTGGTAAGCTTGGATGCGCTATCCTGATGATTGATATGTATGTTCCCCTGTCGCTGTCAGCGGCTGGGATAGTCTGGCTAGGCACCAAGGGAAAGGGAGTTATGAAGAGGCTATTTCTGACGCTCCTTCCGGCTCTCGTTCTTGCGCTTGGCTATGTTGTATTCTTCTATACTGATAGGGCACTCCTAGATACCCTTATAGGTTCTTTCGAGGATGTGTTTGCTGCATTGTTCGGACCAGTATTTGAGATATTGCTTCCAGGTGTGGATATATCGTTAGTTGTATATATTGCTATGCTGATGATTCTATCTCTTATGCTTCCAGTTCTGCTATGCAGCATCTGTGCAAGCTGCTTTATATTCGAAACAGCCTTGCATTCAAGAGAAAGCGAGTGGGAGGAGAAGGTCATGCGTCTGGAGTATTCGCCAGATGCTGTATGGGGCTTCATAATTTCCTGGGCTCTTGTGCTCGTCCTTCGCTTTGTATCAGCACCCCTGCTGCTGGAGATAGCAGTGTTGAATGCAGCTGGCATATGGACTGTGCTATATGCAATAGAGGGCTTCAGTGTGCTTTATGCGCGTATACGCAGACGAAGCGCGATGAGAAGTATGACCCTTCTTATTCTTGTTCTGCTTTTTGGTACGATTATCCCTGGGATAAACTTTATTGTTCTCATAGGACTTCCACTAGTTGGAGTTCTTGAGAGTTTCTTCGATTTGAAGAAACTAGGAGGAAAAGATTATGAAGATCATTCTTAATCAGGACGTAGTACACCTTGGAGAAGAGGGTGACGTAGTAGAGGTAAAGGACGGATACGCACGCAACTACCTTCTTCCTACAAAGACTGCTGTTATCTACAACAAGGCAAATGCAG
Organism: uncultured Spirochaetales bacterium; assembly: GCA_949283235.1. Classification (GTDB taxonomy): domain Bacteria; phylum Spirochaetota; class Spirochaetia; order Sphaerochaetales; family Sphaerochaetaceae; genus Ornithospirochaeta. The sequence goes on from CASDRY010000135.1 coordinate 13,054, forward strand.
CACTTTTCAAGTCACGTGAAGCTGCTATTGAAAAGAGAAAGGCAGAGAAGAGAGCTGCTTCTGCATCTCTTAAGGAGAGACTTGACGGAGTTTCTCTCTCAATCGTTGTACCAGCTGGTGAGTCTGGAAAGCTCTTCGGTTCTGTAACATCTGCAATGGTTCAGTCAGAACTCCAGAAGCTTGGCTTCGATATCGAAAAGAAGAAGATCGAGGTTGCAACACATGCTATCAAGATGACAGGAACATATACAGTTGTTGTCCATCTCTATGAGAATGACCTTTCTCACATCAAGCTTGTTGTTATGTCTGAAGCAGAGAAGCTTGCAGCAGACAAGGCAAAAGCAGAAGCTGAAGCAAAGGCTAAGGCAGAGGCAAAAGCTGCTGAGGAAGCTGCAAAGGCTGAAGCTGAGGCTGCAGCAGCAGAGGAAACAGCTGAAGCAGAAGCTCCTGCAGAAGAGAGCGCTGAGCCAGCTGAGAATAACTGATTGTCTTTCAATCAACGTTGTGCCCTGTAGAAATGCAGGGCATTTTTAGTTGCTGTCTATTCTGATAAGACCTGAAATGCTATAATCCACCCACTGGAGAAATAGATGAAGACACTACCGCATAATGATGAAGCTGAGAAAGCCATCCTTGGTGCTCTCCTGATGAGGGAGGATGCCTATGATATCGTTTCAGAGGTAATAGATTCAAAGGATTTCTATCAGCCGATGAATGGTGTTATCTACACAGCCATTACGAAGATGAAGGAATCTTCAAATAGTGCGATAGATTTCATCACGCTTATTGATTTCCTGAAAAAGGAAGGCTCTCTTGATAAAGCTGGCGGAGTTGCTTACATTGCCTCTCTTACCGAAGCTGTTAATGTCACATCAAATGTTGAGCAGTATGCTCAGATTGTGAAGGAGATGTCTATAAGACGCTCAGTTCTTTCAATGAGCGCGGCTTTCTCTGAGCAGGCTATGGATGCCACTTCCGATATAAGGGAAGTCCTTGATAAAGGCCAGAGCGAGATGCTTCAGCTTTCACTCACAGGCTCAAGAGGAGAGACTGATTATTCTATTTCCACCGCTGTAAGTTCCGTTGTTGATAGAATCATAAAGAAGATGGATGGAACCCTTGCAGATGATTCAGTTCCTTCCGGTTTCGATATCCTCGACAAGTACACCAATGGAGGTTTCAAACCTCAGGACTATATAGTAATTGCTGCTCGTCCTTCCATTGGTAAGACAGCTTTCGGTGTCTCGATGATAAGAAACATGATCCGTGATACCGACAGACCTCAGCGAGTTGCATTCTTTTCATTGGAGATGCCCGCAAGCCAGATAACAGAACGTCTTCTCGCGAATATCTCACACGTTAATCTGAGAAATATAGCACAGGCAGATCTTTCTGCAGAAGACGCATTTGAACGTGTTATGAATGCTGCTGACATCCTCTTTTCAAAGGACCTGTATATCATAGATGTTCCTAATATCAAGCTGAATGAGCTGAGAGCAAAGGCTAGGGCCCTGAAGAGGGAGAAGGATATCACTGTGATAATGATAGATTATATTGGTCTTATCGATCCAGGGCTTGGTCCTCAGACTCCTAGACACGAGGTTATAGCTACTGTATCCAGATCTCTCAAGAGCCTTGCACGTGAGCTGAAGATACCTATCATAGTTCTCTGCCAGGTTTCTAGGGATAGTGAGGAGAAGGCCCCGATTCTCTCCAATCTCAGGGATTCAGGATCGATTGAGCAGGATGCAGATATCGTAATGTTCCTCCATCGAAAGAGAATCCTTTCGGAGGAGGAGAAGCAGAGAAACGCTAAGGACAGTGAAGGCCGTGCTACGCTTCAGGTTACAAAGGTCATTGTTGCCAAGCAGAGAAATGGTGAGACTGGAGAATTCAAAGTAGGCTACAATGCAACGACCACATCATTTGAGCAGGTTGTTCAGACTGCTGATTTCATCGAGCCCACACCTCCTGAGAAACGTGGCTATGAAAAGAAGTAAGCTTTGATATCCAGCGAATACATCATGATTATGATCACAAGGGCAAGCGCCATCCCTATTATCTGAAGAATCACATATGAGCGAGGGGAGAGAGCCTTGCCTTTTATCATCTCTATGATATTTATAAGCATCTGACCGCCATCGAAAGTCGGGATAGGAAGTATGTTTCCTATTGCTATCGAGAGCGAGACCATAGCAAGCAGCAGGAAGGCTGTTCTTATACCGCTGGAGCCGCTCTCTGAGAATGCTAGGTATGTTATGTTTCCAATGCTCTCTGCCGCCTTTACAGGGCCTGTGATAACCTCCATCGCTTCTTCCAGATGAAATGTGATGAGCGCTCCAAGTGCTTTCAGTGCAGAAAGCCCCATCTCCAGAGCCCTTTCAGTTCCATATCGGAAAGGATGCTCTGACTCGCTGCTTTTCCTTATCCCGCTTTCCCATGCGAAAGGCAGCGCTCCGTCTTCGATTCTCCTTTCAAGCCTTTCTCCATTCCTTTCAATGGTAAGATTGAGTACTTTGTCATCGATGGAATAGAGATCAAGTGTATATTCTGTGTTTCTGCCATTTGCTTCTATGATTCTGTCCCCTGGAAGGAAAGCTTCGGAAAGCGATCTTCCGACAACAGCTTCCTGCAGATTGGTTATTCCATACGCATAACCTGTATCTGTCGCTGCAGGAATGAGGACAACATCCATTTCCTTTCCATCTCGGAGAATCCTCACAGGAATATCCTCTCCGCTATGTGCTTTTATAAAATACTCGGCATCCTGCCAGTCTGGAAAGCTGTGTGTTCCTGAAGAGAGAAGGATATCTCCTTTATTGATTGCGTCCTGCTTGATTGCGCTCCCGAATAAGCTCTCATACTCGGAAATAGGAGTAACCACTGCCGGGTCTGATAACCTTTCGACAGGTATCATCGCAGATATTGCAAGCATCAGTATCGCGATAGCAAGATTTGTCAGCGGCCCCGCAAGATATATGAGGAATCTTACAGCAGGGGATGTGCCAAAGTATGAGCCCGCCTCAGTTTTCTCCATGCTTTTTGAGTCATCTTTGAGTGCTTTCATTAAATCAAGGGAGCCATTCATGCGGCAGTAGCCTCCGAATGGAATTGCTGAAAGCCTGTACTCTGTTTTCCTGCCATAGAAAGAGAAAACCCTTGGACCCATTCCATAAGAAAGAACTTCTACATCAACTTTCAGGAACCTTGCCGCTATGAAGTGTCCCAGTTCATGGAGAAAGATTATGAAACCTATCCCTATGAGTCCTATCGCAAGGAAAAGAAGATAGCTCAGCATAATGCTTCAGCCCTTTCTTTGGCGAGATTATCTATCTTTATTATCTCCTCATAGGATTCTGGCTCTTTTTCGGGAAAAGGAGAGTCCATTACAGTCCTAACGATTCTGGGGATATCATTAAAGTTTATTCTTCCCGCTATGAATGCATTTACAGCAATTTCATCTGCTCTGCAGTATGCAATCCTGTATCCGCCTCCCTTTCTGAGAGCTTCGTAGGCTATCTCCAGAAGCGGAAATCTTTCCCTGTCCCAGCCTTCGAAAGTAAGAGTGAGCGAAGATGAGAAGGGAAGTGGTCTTACAATACTTTCCAGTCCATTATTCTCCCCTTTGATCGCAAGTAGTATAGGAAGAGTCATATCTGGAGGGGATGCGAGCATATAAACAGCACCTTCCTCTGTTTCAATCATAGAGTGAACTATAGATTGCCTGTGTACAGTAACATCTATTTTCTCTGGGGGAAATGAGAAGAGAAGAGAGGCCTCTATAACCTCAAGTCCTTTATTGGCAAGTGTTGCACTGTCAATAGTAATCTTCTTGCCCATCTTCCATGTGGGATGGTGAAGCGCCTCTTCAAGCGTCACGTCTTCAAGATTCTTTCTATCGACAAATGGTCCGCCCGATGCCGTGATTATAAGCTTTCTGGCTTTCTTGCCTTTGAGAAGATGATAAATAGCACTATGTTCGCTATCAACAGGGATGATCCTGACATTATGCTTCTTTGCAAGGTTCAGCATAAAAGTCCCTCCCATTACAACGGATTCCTTGTTAGCAAGAGCAAGATCCTTGCCGCTCTCAATAACAGCTAGCGTTGCTGGAAGACCAGATGCACCGCTTATAGCATTCAGCACTATATCTGGATTTGTTTTCACGATGAATTTCTTAATAGCTTCCTGATTTCCCCCATCAAGATAGGAATAGGGCACGGAAAACTCTTCAGCTATTGTTTTCAGAGAAGGTGAGGAGCATGCGGTTATTCCTGCAACGGAAACATCAGGGCAAAGCCCGGAGCGGATAGCATTCAGCGCTGTCGTCCCTATTGAACCAGTTGCTCCAAGGATAAGTAAGCGGATCATACACCTAGTATAACAGTAAGTATTGCGACATATACAGGAGCGGCCATAACGATTGAATCAACTGAATCAAGGATTCCACCGCGTCCTGGAACTATTGTTCCCGAGTCTTTTACCTCAGCAGACCTCTTAAATGAGGATTCTATTAAATCTCCTGCAGCTGCAAGGGCCGCTGTAACTCCACCAAGAAGGAACCCTTCGAAGATGGTGTAAGAGAAGATATCAGGGAAGATGTATGCTGAAAGAAGTCCGAAGATAGCTGGTACAAGGATTCCTCCTATGAAACCTGCCACAGATTTATTAGGACTTACTTTTATTATTCCTTTGTTGTTCTTTCCGAATGCGATTCCGAAGAAATAAGCAAAAGTATCGGAACCGAAAACAAGCAGGAAGAAGAAGAGTATGTACCAGGCCGCGTTATGGATGAAAGCGATTCTTATCACAAATGAAGCAAACAAGCCTGGATAGATTATATTCAGAACGCTCTTGCTGTTTCTTTCCCATGTATTGTGGAAATTATCCTTTGCTCCTGTAAAGACTTCCATGAAAAGAGTTAGTCCTATGAGGAACATAAGGGTATAGAATGTGAGTTCAATATCAGGGAAATATCTGAACTGCACATATTGGGCAAGCGGAAGAAGTACTCCTCCATATGATGTTATAGGAAGCTTCTCCTTGTCCTTGGATAGAAGAGTGTGCATTTCTATCGACCCAAGAAGCGTGATCAGCATTATGAGAACACAGAATGCAAGATGATCCAGATGTGGAAGAAATACTACAATGACAATAAGAAGAGGGATGGCAACAACTGCTGTTAGTATTCTTTGTTTTAGACTTCCCATTTTCAAATCCCTCCGAATCTACGATTTCTTGAATTGAAATCATTGACTATTGTCTCGATCATTGATTCGTCCCAATCAGGCCAGAGTCTATCATAAAATCCTAATTCTGCATAGTTTGACTGATACAAGAGGAAACCAGAGAGCCTTTTTTCCCCAGATGACCTCGCAATGAAATCAGGGGAGGGTACTTCTGGGTTATCTAGATAGAGAGAAAGCGTCTTCTCATCAAAGACCTTAACTCCTGCTTTTATAGCTCTCTGCACAGCCCTGTCAATTTCGTCTGTGCCGCTGTAGTTTATTGCAAGCTGTAGTGTCAGCTTACTGCATTCAGCTGTAGCTTCAATTGCTTCATCGATAGCTGAAAGAACATCGTCAGAAAGTCCATCACGGCTTCCGAGATGGAGAATTCTTATTCCTTCTTTTCTTGCTCTTGGAAGTTCAGCTCTGATTCGAGATGAAAATAGACCCATGAGGTAATCGACTTCCTCTTTGGGCCTTTTCCAGTTCTCTTTCGAGAAGCAATAGAGTGTCAGATATGGAATAGAGTGGGAGAGGCAGCCCTTTATGACTTTTATAGCTGCTTTCCCACCCTCGAGGTGTCCGGCAGAGCGTGTGAGCCCTCGTTTTTCAGCCCAACGCCCATTGCCGTCCATTATGAGTGCAAGATGCGTTAGCTCTTTCACTCAGATCTCCATGATCTCTTTCTCCTTCGCTTCGGCAATCTTGCCTACCTCCGCGATGGAGGAATCTGTGAGTTTCTGGATCTTCTGCTCTCCTTCCTTCTGCTGGTCCTCGCTGATCTCTCCATTCTTCTGGAGCTTCTTCAGCTCTTCCATTGCATCACGACGGATGTTGCGGATAGCAACGCGAGCATTCTCTGCTGTAGCCTTTGCGTTCTTTGCAAGTTCCTTTCTCCTGTCCTCTGTGAGAGGTGGGAATGCAACGCGGATAAGCTTTCCATCATTGTTCGGGTTAAGTCCGAGCTCTGATTTCTGGATAGCCTTCTCGATTGCGGAAAGGACTGACTTGTCCCATGGCTGGATAACTACAAGCCTTGCCTCGGGTACGCTTATAGAAGCTACCTGAGAAAGGGGAGTCTCAGCTCCGTAGTAATCAACCTTGATCTTGTCGAAAAGCTGTGCAGAAGCACGACCTGTACGCAGTGAGGCAAATTCCTGGGAAAGTGCCTCAACTGATTTCTTCATTCTTGCACTGCAGTTGTCGATAACCGTCTGCATTGCTCCTCCTTAGGCTGAAACGCCAGCCTGATAGACCTCATATGCAGTGATATCAAGGGATGCGCCGTGAGCCTTTCCAGTTTCCTGAAGCATCTGCTTAACGGACTTTGAATCATCCTTAACATAAGCCTGATCGAGGAAGCAGACTTCCTTGTAGAGCTTGGAAAGCTTTCCTCTTACGATGCCTTCCTTAACCTGATCTGGCTTGGAAGCGAGCTTCTCGTCAGACTCAACCTGCTTGCGGAAAATTCCGAGCTGCTCTTCCTCATACTCCTTGCTTACAGCCTTCTCATCAAGGAACTGTGGCTTGAATGCTGCTGCGTGGAGTGCGAGGTTGTGTGCAAGCTCCTCAACATCTGCTTCCTTGAAGATCTCTGGCTTGTCGGACTTGAGCATAACAAGAACTGCTACAGCTCCATCTCCGTGGATATAGGTTGAAGCATATGCATCTGCTGGTACATCGTATACAACGAACTTAACGAGGTGCATGTTCTCCTTAATGATTGCAATGAGAGCATTTACCATCTCTTCAAGCTCTGCGTTGATCTCTGTGTATCCCTTCTCGAGGATTACTGTGCAGAGGTCGTCACCAAGCTTTGCAAAGTCCTTGTTCTGAGCAACGAAGTCTGTCTCACAGGAAAGGGAGAGGACAACTGCCTTGCCGTTTCCGGTTTTGACGAATACGCGACCATTCTCAGTAGCTCTATCCTGGCGCTTTGCAACTGCTGCAAGTCCCATCTCCTTGAGGATCTTCTCAGCCTGAGCGAAATCGCCGTTAGCCTCTGTAAGAGCCTTCTTGCAGTCCATCATTCCTGCTCCGGTTTCATCCCTGAGCTTCTTTACGTCTGCTGCGCTGATTGCCATATTCCTTCTCCTTAGTTGTTGAAGTATTCATCTTCCTCATCAGAAGCCTCAGCATCGTCCTTTGCTGCCTCTTCCTCGGAAGGCTCATAGTTTGAATAATCTACAGGCTCATCATCGTTAGCCTCATCCTTGTCCTCTACTGGACCCTCTTCGATAGCTGCCTCTTCCTCATCGTCGAGTGACTCTACAATCTGGATACCAGCCTCGCTGTCCGCATCGATGATTGCATTTGCGATAATCTCTACGAAAAGCGAGATTGCTCTGATAGCATCATCGTTGCCTGGGATAGGGTATGTGATGTCTGTAGGATCGCAGTTTGTATCAACTACTGCGATAACAGGGATTCCAAGTCTCTTTGCCTCAGCTACTGCAAGAGCTTCCTTCTTTGTATCGATGATGAAAAGTGCTCCTGGGAGCTCCTTCATATCCTTGATACCGCCAAGGTTCTTCTCGAGCTTGTTCTTCTCTTTTGTATAAAGTGCGACTTCCTTCTTTGTAAGTGACTCGAAGGTTCCGTCAGCTTCCATTCTCTCGATTTTCTTGAGTTTTGCGATGCTCTTCTTGATAGTTGTGAAGTTTGTGAGCATACCGCCAAGCCAGCGGTTTGAAACATACGGCATTCCGCATCTCTTGGCTTCTGTCTCGATAGCCTGCTGAGCCTGCTTCTTTGTTCCAACGAAAAGAATCTGCTTGCCGTTCTTTACCTGTGCTCTAACTGCCTCATAAGCCTCAACAATACATGCTGATGTCTTCTGAAGGTCGATAATGTGAATTCCGTTTCTCTCTGTGAAGATGAAACGAGCCATTTTCGGATTCCATCTCTTTGTCTGGTGTCCGAAATGTACGCCTGCTTCCAACAGGCTCTTCATGGTTACTACTGCCATAGTAATCCTCCATACGCTTGACCACTAAGGTCCCCAGCTCTATATCTCACCCATACGGGCGGAAATTCTGCGATAAACGCAGTCTTGGTGACTATCGCACAATATCGAGACTTGTTCAAGTACTCATATTGCTGTAACCTTTTCGTAAAAGTTGTGTTTTAATAATAGATGCAATTTAGATGCGAGCGTAAATCAGTTTTGGAGGGAACAATGGCCAAGCGTCCTATAGCTGCACTTCTTGTAGCTGCAGCTCTTCTTCTGATTCCGTCATGTGATGCTGAAGCTCTCTTGAGGGGTTTCGGAACAAACGTCCTTGGTGGAGTTGATACGGAGAATACGGTTAATCAGGTAAATGAACAAGTTGATTTGATTCTTGAGAGCGGGTTCGGTAACCCTGAGTCATATGATGCACTTGTCAACGCTGTGGTCACGGCCTCGAGAAATCCTGACACGGAAAAGAAGATGCTTGATTCTCTGAAAGCAGATCTTGCTGAGGAATCTCTTCCAGATCTCAAGAATCAGGTTGATTCATTTATTGATGAGGTTGAGAGAAGCTTTAATATTACTATTGGTGATATAGAATCCGGCAGCCTTGATGATATAAAGGGGAATATCCAGTCTTCCGATATCCCTGATGGATTGAAGCCGGTTGTCTCAACAGCTATAGATGATGCTTCAAAGCTTCTGAAGGGTATAAATGATCCCGATTCAAGTTACAAGCCGACAAAAGGCGATGTAATCGTTCTCCATGCTGCAAGTAACCTTATTACAGAGCTTTCTGAAATGACAGGTTCAAGCGGGGAAATCGAGAGTATCATCGAAACTGCAAATGGCTCGCTGAAGCTTTTCAATACAATTAAGTCCTCGACAGTATTCAGCAATATTGATCTCAATACTGTGATTGATGCGCTGCTTGCGGAGATGAATCAGCCATCAGAAGGTGAGGAGGGAGCGGTATGAAGAAGTTTATAGCAGCATTCCTTGCATTATTCATGGTCCTTTCAGTTCTTCCAGCTGATTCTTTTGAAATTGCAACTGATACTCCAGCAACTGATAATGCTTTTGCATCCCTCCTGACGCCTTATCAGCCACTTACCGCTCGTGTACGCGGTATGGGAACAACAGGAGTAGCTGTTACAGGTAGAAGCGATACATTCTATGTGAACCCTGCAGCGCTTGCATCTGGAAGATTCGAGCTTTCCGTTCCTTCTCTTCAGGTTACCGCATACCATCTTTATGATGCGGTTAAGGGCGGTGGAAATCTTTTCAGTGCGGGAACTCTCCTTAATATGGCTAATGGTATTCAGACAGGTTATGGCCGCTTGCTGGATGTCGATGCCGCAATGTCCTTCACAGCTGGTGGTTTCGGTCTCGGAATCAATGCAACGCTTGGCATAAACACCTTCGCTGATGGTGATAGATATGGTCTTGAGTCAGATCTTTTTGGAGAAGTGAGAGCTGCAATTTCGCTCGGTTATGGTTACCGCTTTGAGCTTCCGGAGGATTTCTCCATTGATGTCGGTGCAATGGTTCGTTTCAGTTATCTTGCATACACAGATACATTCAATGCATCCGTTCTCTCTGATACAAGCAGCTTTGATTTGAATCAGACTCCTATAATGGCAGGTTTCTCTGTTCCTATTGATCTTGGTATCAATGTTAATATGCCTCTCGGATTCTCCGTTGGTGTCGTATCCAGAAACATGAATGGTCGTTTCTATATGACTGGTTTCGATGGATTTGAGGCATATGGTCAGGATCCATTCGGAGGAAAGAGCGGAAGCGGAACAAGATTCTCCTTCAATAGCGACTGGTCTCTCGATGCTGGTGTTGGCTGGTCCTATGATACATGGTATGTCAGCCCGACAGTTGCTATTGATTTCCGCGATATCGTAGGAATGTTCCAGACTGATAACTTCACATTCCGTGATTTCATGTATCATCTTAATATCGGAGCAGAGGTAAGAGTTCTCAGCTTCCTTGATCTCAGAGCAGGTCTTAGCCAGGGTTACTGGTCAGTTGGTCTTGGCCTTGATCTCTGGGCATTCAAAGTTGATGTCGCATATTACAGACAGGAATTCGGAGAGACTGCAGGATCCTATGGTCTCGATGGATTTACAGTAAGAATAAATCTCGGTTACGATCGCTGATTAACATTGAATTGAGAAAATATAAGGCAGTAGTTGGAGAAATCCGATTGCTGCCTATATTTATTTTTAGGCCATCGCAATGCTGGACTTGATGGTTTTGTCTTAGATTTTTCTGTTTTGATATTTCGGGTATTGACTCCAAACTAGGGGGGTATCCTCCTTTCGGAGGTTTTTTGTGAAAAAGACATTCGTCACTGGTTTGATTCTTGTGTTGCTTACGTCGTGTTATTATGGACGTAATTTTTATGCTCCGCCATTAGGTATTTATAATGAAGATGAAACACCATCGACGATATGTGTGCCTGTGTTCATAAACGATAATTCAGACACGCAGTCTCATGTTTCATCAACAGCTGGTATTATCGATATGACACCAGAGGGGTCTCCTTTTGGGGACTACTCAGAAGCAACATCAGTAATGGTCACAATGCCTATAATGGTAGGTCTCAATACTGTTGATAATCGCGATGGAAATGCACTATCTCGTATCGAGGCCAATACATATGGTTTTGGATTTCCTCTACGTTTTAATCGAGAGCATTCAAAAATCAATAATGATGGTGCATACATTCGTTACGATATCATGTCAGAACAAGAAGGTTGGGAAAATGATGAGGTAGGGCGCATTGATTATTACTACAATGCAAAGAATCAGACATTTTCTTACAGACAGGTTGTTGCATTGACAATTGATCCTTCTGATTTTGCAAAAAACAATGGTTTTATTATTCCTGAACCTGTATATCAGACATTGGTACTTATCATACAATATGAAGATGTCAGGATAGATGGTGTTGAGCCTAATGGAATGGTTTCATTCAGTACTGTTGAGTTTGATAACCATGGAGTTATAATCCCTAAAGTAACAATAGATCAGGTGAATTTCGGTAATCTTAGCTTTGATTCTACCGATGGGGAAAATAAGCTGCTCTATGATCCTGATGTTTTTACAATGAGCCATTATTCATCGATTATACGTTCAGAAGATGGAACATATATTACATTGAATCTGCCATATACATCTGAGGAATATGTAGATACAACTACATATCCTTCAAATATGAAAAGTCTGATCAGTTCTGTTGCTGGTGATGATCTTCGTATCAATGATGAAACTGAAGCTAGAAAGGTTAATCTCGATTTTGCGATGGCTGTTCTCGAAGAATTGTATCAGAACCCGTATCAGCACGATACATACAATTCCTATGGGAATTTCAAAACAGACATTCTTGATAAGATAAAAGGTCCAGAGCTTGTTCCTGCATCTGAATTTAAGCATGATAGGGAAACAAATGAATATAATGCCAGTGCAATGGGTCCTAATCCTGTTATATACGATTATGAAAGAGGAATAATAGCAACCTATCAGAATAATATTGGTCTTTCTGGAGGATTCTATTACACAACAGATGAAGCGTATGCTTCTACGAATTTCAGCAAATTCTTTGGAGATCTTTTCTTTACGGATAAATCAAAGCGGCAGGATTCAATAAGAAAACTTATCAAAGATTTTCTTGATCTTCTCGGTATCGATAACGAAGTATACGCGGAGAATTTCTATAGGATGGTAAAACAGTCTGCGAGAATAGATGTTGTAGGCCAGTATATCTGGTATACGGATGTTCCTGTTAGTGCAGAACAAAATCCGGATGAATTTGAGACATTATTAAAAGAGGCATATGAAAATCTTGATCCAAACAGTGTACAGTTAGAGGAAACATGGCCTTCCTCTGCAGAATTCTAAGTGTAACTTATTCCAGTACACGAGATACCAAACTGTCTGCTTCCAGAAAACAGGGGAATTCAGCTTTTTGTCTATTAACGTAAATAAGAAGAAAATTCCTCTGTACTATTTATAATTTGCTTTTTCGTGCAAAAATCAAAGTGTTGAATCTGCTTTTTCGTGCAAAATCTGATAGTATTAACTTGCTTTTTCGTGATTGAAAGATATATTCATATATAGAACTGCGAATTGATTCGGTGGAGTTGCAAAGATGCTGAAAAGAAAGATTTATGATGAGCTTGTTTTCTGGAAAAAGAACAGCAATGGTAAATCAGCTATGATGATAGATGGTGCTCGACGCGTAGGAAAGAGCTTCATTGCAGAGGTCTTCGCAAAAGCGGAATATCGGAGCTACATCATGATAGATTTTGGTAGAGTTCCGAAGGATGTACTTGATCTCTTTGTCAATGATACTGCAGATTTTGATTTGCTATTTGCAAAACTGGCAGCATATTACTCTACAACTCTTTATAAACGTGAATCTTTGATTATTTTTGATGAAGTACAGCAATTTCCGAGAGCACGGCAGCTTATAAAATATCTGGTAGCAGATGGCAGATTTGATTATCTGGAGACTGGCTCGCTGATTCGTCTGAAAAAGAACGTGCAGGATATCATAATTCCTTCTGAGGAAGATCATATAGAGATGTTCCCATTGGATTTTGAAGAATTTCTCTGGGCAATGGGAGATGAAACAACTTATCCACTTATAAGACATTGTTTTGAAAATATGATACCCCTCGGTAATGCACTCCATCGGAAGATACTGAATGATTTCCGCCAATATATACTTGTTGGTGGAATGCCTCAATCTGTTCTTGCCTATATTGATGGAAAAGACTTTGCTGCAGCAGATGCTGCAAAACGAAGAATTCTGAAACTTTACCGTGAAGATGTAGCAAAATTTGCAGAAGGATATGAGGATAAGGTATTCGCTGTATTTGATGGAATTCCTGGGCAGCTCTCAAAAAAAGAGAAGAAATACAAGCTTTCTTCGTTAGGAAAGGAAGCTCGTTTCAGAACTTATGAAGATTCATTTGTATGGTTAAATGAGGCCATGATAGTGAATACTTGCTTCAATGCAACAGAGCCTCATGTTGGTCTTGCACTGAGTGCTGTCAATACTTCGCAGAAATGCTATATGGCAGATACAGGATTGCTTGTAACTCATGCTTTTCAGGATGGGAAATATACAGATAATGAGCTTTATCGTGCAATTTTATTCGATAAGCTTAATATCAATGAAGGGATGTTGATGGAGAATATTGTTGCTCAGATGCTACGGCTGAACAGGCCGCGTCTCTATTTCTATTCCCGTTCAGATAATCTTCATAGAGAAAACAATATGGAGATTGATTTTCTGATTACTGAAGATAAGAAAGTAGCACCAGTAGAAGTAAAGTCTGCATCTTATCGTTCTCATTCTTCGCTGGATAAATTCCGAAAACGTTTTTCGTCTTTCATAGGGAATTCCTACATCCTCTACACAAAGGACGTTATGGTTAAAGATGGTATCATTCATCTCCCGCTGTATATGGCAGAGCTGCTGTGAGTTGATTTTGATCTGCTATCTTTTGCAGGTTTCATTGGAGTGATTTTCTGGAAAAAGCTATTCCAATAATAGCAGCGGCTATTGTGGGGAGCACCCATCCGAATCCTGCGGATGCGAAGGGAAGGGGGAGTCCAAGCATCGTAAGAAGGGATGAAATGATGGATACAGAAGCTGAAAGTACATAGCATGCTTTTCCTGCTGCTGGAATGAATGCAAGGATTATCAGGGTTATTGCAGTTGGGTAGATAAGTTCTAATACTGGAGATGAAAGTTTTATGATCATTCCAAGCCCTGCATTGGCTATTACTGCTGAAACAATAGCAAATATTGCTATCCATTTTCCTCTTGAAAGCTTTGGGAATAGCTTTGTGAAATATTCTCCGCAAGAGGAGAGCAGTCCTACTGATGTGTTGAAGCATGCAAGCACGAAGATTATTGCGATAAGATATTTTCCATAATTCGGTGAAATATATGTGGCAGCTCCTGAGAGGATGTCCGCACCAGTTTCTGGAGAGGTTGTGAAAAAAACTCCCTTTGTTCCAATACCAGCTAATATGAGATAGATAATAAGAAGAAGGAATCCTCCTCCGATTGAAGCCAAGAGTGTCTCTTTTTTCCCTTCCTTTTCATCTGGAATGAGGCGTTTTACATTCATTGCGACTATAACACCGAATACAAGCCCTGCTATTGCATCCATTGTCTGGTAACCCTCTCTGAATCCTGTAGCAAACGGATGTTTCTGATATACCTCCTGTGGAGAATCCAAGACAGCTTCAAGACCAAGAGTTCCGATGAAAAGGACTATGATTAAAATAATCAGAATAGGAGCTAGAATCCTTCCAAGGCTCTTCGTGAGTTTTTCTGGATGAAGTGCAACCACACCAGCGGCTGCAAAGAAAACAATAGAGTAGAGAATGCCCAAAATCGGAGCATTAAGGGAGAATGCAATGCTTATCATCTCATAGCTTGTGCTTGCCGTTCTCGGAATAGCCAGACATGGCCCGATAGCAAGGTAAATCGCTATCGTGAAGATTTTGCTGAAGATCGGATTGACTCGTTCTGAAAGCTTTTCAAGCGAACCTGCTTTTGATATCGCCAGAAGTGAAAGCACCGGGCAGCCGATTGCTGTCATTGCAAATCCTGCAAATGCTGCTACTAAATTACTACCAGCCTGGTAAGAAAGGAATGCTGGGAATATTAGATTTCCAGCTCCGAAGAACATGGCAAAAACAGTAAATGATAGCTGAACTCTTTCTTTCAGATGATTCATGGTTCTATAATATCATGAGTTGAGGTGTTATTATTTTCTCTATGCCAGAAGAAAAGAAGAAAACAGAGAATATTGAGGATAAGAAGGATGCTGAAATCATCTATGGCTCTTGGTCTCCAGATGATGGGACAGTACTTGAATGGATGGGACGAGCTGAAGGGCTCAGCGATGAGCAATAGGAGGAAGGATGCTGAAGGATTTACTTGAGAAAAACAGAAGCTTCAGAGCTTATGATAGAAGCGTAAGATTGACAGATGATGGGCTTAGTGAGCTTGTTGATCTTACTCGGTATGGAGCATCCAGCGCAAATAAGCAGGCACTGAAATACTATGTTGTTTCAAAAGAAGCAGATGTGATGAAGGTAATGCCTTTGACAAAGTGGGCAAAAGGCCTTCCTGAGCTTAATCTTCCTTATCCAGGAACTGAACCTACCGCTTTCATAGTTATCTGTATCGATACATCCATTGGAAGTGTAGGGGAGTATACTCGTGATGTAGGCATTGCTGCTGAGATAATCCTTCTTGGCGCGACTGAGATAGGCTTCGGAGGATGCATGATAGGATCTTTCATGAAGAAATCACTATCAGAGCTTCTGTCACTTCCAGAGAATATAGAACCAAATCTTGTTATTGCATTAGGAAAGCCTGCAGAGGATATAAGGATTGTTGAAGCTGAGGATGGGAACACTGCATATTACCGGAATGATAATATTCACTATGTCCCTAAAAGAAAGCTTGATGATATTCTGAATTTTGTATCTTTGTCTTGAAGATGAAAGAGACCGCCCGAAGGCGGCCTCCATTGTTTTACTTGTTTTTCTTCATCGAACTCTGAATTGCTTTCTGAATCTCTACAATCGGGATAATCATGATTGCGATGATGAGTGCAATCACGAATTCTGTAAACGATATGTGTGCGAATCCGAATGCGTTGTTCAGGAACGGAATATAGAGAACAGCGAGTGTCAGTACGAATGCTCCGACAAGTGTCCAGTAAAGGATCTTGTTATGTCCTCCAGTCTTGAAGAGAGACTTATCGAGCGAACGCATGTTGAATGAGTGGAAGAGCTCAGCCATCGATAGCGTGAGGAATGCCATCGTCATGCCATCCTCGCTTGAGAGTCCGAAATGGAATGCGCCATTCTCGAAGATCTCTCCGATGATGTATGAGACAAGCGTTATGATAGCAAGGGCAGTTCCCTGAATAACACAGTTGACTCCAAGACCACCGGAGAAGAGCCCCTCCTTAGATGAGCGTGGCGGACGCTGCATTATATCCTTCTCGCCCTGTTCCATACCAAGCCCGATTGCCGGGAATGCATCGGTAATGAGGTTAATCCAGAGAAGGTGAGTAGGCTGCAGAAGCGTTATACCCATCATTGAGGCAACGAATACAGCTATTACCTCTGCAAGGTTTGAGGAGAGGAGGAACTGAATAGCCTTCCTGATGTTGTCGTAGATCTTTCTTCCTTCCTCTACAGCAACAACAATCGTTGCGAAGTTATCATCTGCGAGAACCATGTCCGCTACATTCTTCGTAACATCGGTTCCGGTGATTCCCATTCCAACCCCGATATCGGCATTCTTGATTGATGGCGCATCATTGACTCCATCTCCTGTCATTGCCGTTATCATTCCTACCTGCTGCCAGCCCTTGACTATCCTTACCTTGTGCTCTGGCTGTACACGTGCATATATCGAGTACTTCCTGATGTTCTTCTGGAATTCCTCATCGCTGAGTTTATCAAGCTCCGCTCCTGTTATCGCCTCGTCTCTGGACTTTACGATTCCAAGCTCCTTTCCGATTGCGACAGCAGTATCGATATGGTCTCCTGTTATCATAATCGGGCGGATTCCTGCACTGCGGCATTCCTTTATAGCATCCTTTACCTCAGGGCGGACCGGATCGATCATTCCTGTAAGCCCGAGGAAGACGAGGTCATGCTCAAGCGAGGCCGGGCTCTGATCGGAAGGAACCGAATCAAGCTTCTTCATCGCTCCTGCAAGAACCCTCAGAGCCTTGTCTGCGAAATCCTTGTTAGCTTTGAGAATCGCGCTTCTGTCCGCTTCCGTTATATCCCTGACAGTACCATTTTCATAAATCTTGGTGCACTTTGAGAGAAGCACATCCGGTGCTCCCTTAGTGAACTGGATATAGCCGCCTTCCGGGTTTGTGTGGATTGTGCTCATCATCTTCCTTTCGGAGTCGAATGGAGCTTCTCCAACCCTCTTATATGAACCTGTCTCAAGGAAATCCTTGTTTATATCCATCGTCACTGCCCAGTTCACAAGAGCCGCCTCTGTAGGTTCTCCCTCAGCTTTCAGCTCGTTGTTGAGATGTGCATCTGAACAGAGAGCCATTGCCTCTGCAAGAAGCTTCTTGTCGTCTCCGAAGGAATCAACAACTGTCATCTTGTTCTGGGTGAGGGTTCCTGTTTTATCAGAGCAGATAACCTCTGTGCATCCAAGAGTCTCTACAGCTGTGAGCTTCCTGATGATTGCCTTCTTGCGGCTCATCTTGGTGACTCCGATGGAAAGAACAATCGTTACAACCGCGGCCAGGCCTTCAGGAATTGCAGCAACTGCAAGAGAAACTGCAATCATGAATGTATCCAGAACTCCCGCAAGGTGGATATCTCCCTCTATCGCCATTCTTATCAGGTTGACTGCGAACATGAATACACAGATTCCGAGGACAAGCCATGTCAGGACCTTTGAAAGCTGATTAAGCTTCCTCTGCAGAGGTGTCTCGTTGTCTGCCGCATCTGAGAGCGCTGTGGCTATCTTGCCCATCTCCGTCTTCATTCCAGTTGAGACGACTACCGCTTCTCCTCTTCCGTATACGATGGTTGAGCCCATGTATACCATGTTCTTCCTGTCTCCGAGCGGAACCTCGGTGCCGCTGAGTGTGTCGGAAATCTTATCTACAGGGACTGATTCTCCTGTCAGTGCAGCTTCCTCTGCCTTCATCGAGGCGGAAAGAAGGATTCTGGCATCTGCCGGAACACTGTCTCCAGCCTCAAGCTCTATGATGTCTCCGGGGACAAGCTCCTCGCTCTCGACTGTGACTATCTGTCCGCCTCGTCTTACCTTGGACTTGGCCTTTGACATCGACTGCAGTGCCTCAATTGCCTTCTCAGCTTTCGACTCCTGGACAACTCCGAGAACAGCATTGATGAGGACAACTATGAGGATGATGATTGCATCAGACCACTCAGTCTCGCCAGATGCTGCTGATGTGATAACAGATAGTACAGCTGCTATCATGAGAATGATGAGCATCGGATCCGAGAGCTCCTCTAGGAACTTCTTGAAGACACTGTCTTTCTTCTTCTCCTCAAGCTTGTTCGGGCCATACTCAGTGAGTCTTTTCTTTGCTTCCTCGGTTCCAAGTCCTTCTCTGGACGAACCGAGCGACGATATTACATCGTCTTGTGATTGCAGGTATTCTTTCATTCAAACACTCCTGAAAAAGAACTAACGCTGAAAGGATAGCATCATATTCATTCATTGGTTAAGAGGCAATGACGCTCCCTTCCTTTTCTGCTATACTTTCAGCATGGTCATAGATGATGTCCGGAATCTGTCAGCGTATAAGGCACTTGACGATGCCCTCTCCCAGATTGCAGAGGCCGAGTGTATGGAAGTACCTGCATTCCGGAGTTTCCAGAGAAATCCTAAGAACACAGTCGTATTCACCGTTGAGAAGGGGAGTATCACGGTATCTACATCATGGAGGGAAAGTCCTGATTCACTGGAAGCTCTTGCAGCTGCCCATGTCGTGAAAGGAAATTTTGTGCTATTCCTTCCAGGTGAAGCTTATCTTGTTAAGCTTGATAATGAGGATACGGAAGCCACTATGAGAGTGCTGGAGAGCTACAATGGAAGCTAGGGTAGGTTCTCTCCTTATAGGGAAAGGCCATCCTATAAGCGTTCAGACCATGTTTGATTCATCACTGCAGAGTGTTGACCCATCCGCTGTTGTGGAGAAGATTTCAGAACTCCATAGCCTTGGTTGCGATCTTATCAGATTCAGCTTTGTAAATGAGGACGATGCCGCTCCGTTTTCATATATTGCATCCCATTCTGTAATACCTGTTGTCGCTGATATCCACTTCGACTACAAGATGGCTCTCCTTGCTATTAAGAGCGGTGCTGATAAAATCAGGATAAATCCAGGGAATATCGGGGAGAAATGGAAGACAGAGGAAGTCGTAAAAGCTGCAAAGGACAATGGTACGGCAATCAGGATAGGTCTCAATTCAGGGTCCCTTCCAAAGGGAAGGGAGGGAATAAGTGTACCAGAACTTATGAAAGAAAGCGCGCTGGAGTATCTTGACTGG
>CASDRY010000136.1 GCA_949283235.1 uncultured Spirochaetales bacterium
ATGTCCGTCCAAATTTCAGGTACTGCCCAAACGCTGGATTGTGGAACGCTCTTTCTCATGGCTGGAAAACTTCAGAAGGCTGACCATCGATTATGAATTCCTTGCTGAAACCGCAGAAGCTATGGTACAGATTGCATTCATCCAAATCATGCTTAACAGATTTATCGAATGAAATCAAAACAGCTTCTTAGTATCAAAGAGAAGGCTGTATCAGACTATGAGACCAGATTAAGAGTTCTGGAGGAGAACCAGGATGCTTGTGAGAATTTACAGGATATAAATGCTCGAATTGAGCAGAAAAAAATAGAACAGCGTAGACTGATGGGTTATATCAATCTAGACTATAATGCCATGCTACTGGATGATATGTGGATTCTTAGAGCATTTCCTTCTATTTTAAGCGAATATCAGAAAAAAGTTTCATCTCTTAGTCGTGAGAAGAGAAAATTACAAAAGGCAGAGGACGAAAGAATTGCTGTTGAGAAGGGGAAACAAGAAGCAATAAAGGAAATCCAGAAATTGGCCAATGATGCTACACCTCTCCCGTGGAATCTTCCTGATAAGGAGACTATGCAGGAGATGATCGATGATGAAATCTGCAAAGTTTGCGGGCGGCCTGCAGAAAAGGGAAGTGACGCATATAACTTTATGGTTAATAAACTTAATGAGTATCTTGATCATATTCGTAAAGAATCAGAGGCTGCTCAACAGCAAGAGACTCCAATTAAGCCTCTCTTTGAGAACACATACATAAATGAGCTGCATACACGTAGCATTCAGTTGAGTGGTGATACAGAGCAGGAATTGATGGGGTTGGCAACCGCTATTGCCGATAGGTTATCATTTGTGCAAAGCAGAAAGCAGGATTTGGAGAGAGTAAATAAAGACCTGACAGAGGCAGAAGATGCAAAAATGCAGCTCCTTATTCAGACCCCTGATCTTACGGAAGAGATGCTTATCAAGAACTTTAAGGATTTTAAAGGTCTTTCTGATAGCAGCAAGCGAGCATCATTAGATCTCCAAGAATTGAATCATGAACTTGAAGTGTTGGAGGCCCAAAAGCAGGAACTAAAAGAACGACAAAATCAGATAGTCCCATCAAATGGAATCGTAAGAGTTTATCAGAAAGTTCATATTACGCTTGAACGAATCATGAAAGCGTTTGAGGCGGCAAAGAATAGAAACGTAGAAGAATTTATTCAAACCCTTGAGGAGCAGGCTAACATATATCTCAAAAAGCTCAATGCAGATGATTTTCGTGGCGTTATTAAGATAAAAAGAACCGCAGACGGTTCAGCACGAATAAACCTATATAGCTCTAATGATACCTTGATAGCTAATCCAGGTGGTGCTCAAAAGACCACGATGTACATGTCTGTCCTTTTCGCTATATCAAAGATTACTACTCTTAAGAGGGATGAAGATTATCCGTTGATTTTTGATGCTCCGACTTCATCGTTTGGAGAATTCAAAGAGGATATATTCTATAATATTATTGATAATATTGATAAGCAATGTGTTATCTTTACGAAAGATCTGTTGAGATATGATAGGGACACGGAAAAGCGAGAACTTGATTTTGATAAGAGCCTGTTTAAATTTTGCTCAGTAACATTCTTATCGCCGCCAGTTTCACCATTTCCTCAGCCGAATCGAACGTGAATTCATAGTTCCGACAGAGCCTTCTATAATTATCGAACCAGGAGAAAGTCCTTTCCACAATC
>CASDRY010000137.1 GCA_949283235.1 uncultured Spirochaetales bacterium
CCTGACAGGTTCCAGAGTCGGTATCGTGAATGGACTCGCTGTGATGGATAGAGGAGTATCTTCATTCGGAACTCCAGCAGTTATATCTGCAACTGTCGCACCTGGAAATGAAGGAATTGTGAACATAGAGCATGAGGCTGGGCTTTCTGGAGGCATCCATGATAAAGGCCTCCTTATTCTGGAAGGCTTTCTGCGCCACAGATATGCCCAGACTTTTCCGTTATCACTCTACGCGGGAATATGCTTTGAGCAGAGCTATGCTGAAGTAGATGGAGACAGCGCCTCACTTGGAGAGCTATATGCGCTTTTATCAGCTATTGCCGAGATACCTATCAGACAGGATATAGCTGTAACTGGCTCAGTAAGCCAGATGGGTGCACTACAGCCTGTAGGTGGAATCAATGAGAAAATCCAGGGCTTCTTTAACGCATGCTCTGTCTCAGGTCTTACAGGAACCCAAGGCGTAATGCTTCCAAGCCAGAACATCTCATCCCTCATTCTTCCAAGAAGCATAGAGAAAGCAATTGATGATGGACTCTTCCACATCTATGCGATCTCAGATATCGATGAAGGGATAGAACTTATGACTGGAATGAAGAGCGGCAAAAGAGACAGAAAAGGAACATTCCCTCCATCATCATTCAACAGAAGAGTCGAGGACGGATTGAGGAATCTCTGCAGATACAGTCAGGAAAAAGGCTGAACTCTCCAGATAAAAACGGATTCGCCGATTTTATCTGTTATGCTCACTACTCTTCAAATGAGTTTACGCTTTCCATCCACTTATAAAGAAGGATTGCAGCAGCTGATGCGACATTGATGGAGCCCTTTGCTCCGAACTGAGGGATAGAAACTATGCCCAGCGATGACTCAGCTTTCTCCCTTGCCTCGTTGGTTATTCCAGTCTCCTCAGAGCCTATTATGCACACCCCACGCTCTGGAAACTCAAAACTTCTTATGTCCTGACCTCCGATTTCAAGTGCGAATACCGGAATGTCAGGGAGGGAATCCAACTCTCCTTCCCTCCAAGGGATTCCATCTACAGTACTTCTTGAAGTCCTCATTGCCCTGGGATGCTCTGGGGAGGCAGTTCCAGGAGCTAGGATTATCTCATCAACACAGAAAGCTTCGGAATTCCTGAAAATCGCCCCTACATTGTAAGGAGAACGAAGATGATCAAGAAAGAGCGTATGCCCTAATACTTTTCGTTTTGACCAGTCGATATCACCATCTGCATTGTACTTATCCCAATCAGCAGGGCTATCGCCAAGGATGGAAAGTACATTGTAATAGATATCCTCAAATCCTGTGCCGCGTCCTTTCTCATAGAACTGTCTGAGTCGCTTTCCTTCCTCTTCTCCAACAAGATCGGAAGCAAGGATTATCTCGAGAACCGAGGAAAGATATTCATCTTCCACATCCTCGAGATTCGCTTGGTGAAATACATCCGCAGCCTTTCTCAGCTGTACTCTAGGCTTAAGACTCCGGATCTTCTTCAGTGTTATCATCATCAACCTCAGGAACCACTATGATTGCAAATTCCCCTTTTATCTTATCCTTCGCATTAAGCGCTGCAATGATCTCATCAGGACTTCCGGAAAGGATTTCCTCAAATGTTTTCGTAAGCTCACGCCCTGCAATGATTCTGCATCTAGAAGAGACATTCCTTATATCCTCCAGTGTCTTGAGGACTCTGAAAGGAGATTCATAGATTATGAATGCATTGCCTGCTGCGAAAAGCTCTTCAAGGCGCTTTGTCCGTCTTCCTTTCTTAGGAGAAAGAAAACCTTCGAATGTGAAGCTTTTCCCGATATTCCCAGCAACAGAAACCAAAGAAACAAATGCAGAAGCACCGGGAATCGGAACAACCCGATGGTTTCCATCTTCCCTGACAGCTTCAACAAGCCTTGCCCCTGGGTCAGAGACACCTGGAGTTCCCGCATCAGAGCAGTAAGCTACATTCATACCGCTATCAAGGAGCTCAAGAATTCCTTTTGCGCTTTCCTTCTCATTATGCGCATGACAAGCAATGAGACGCTTCTTGATGCCATAATGCGAAAGGAGCTGCTGAGTGTGTCTCGTATCCTCACAGGCTATGACATCGACAGAGCTAAGTACTTTCACTGCTCTGTAGGTAATATCTTCAAGATTCCCTATTGGGGTTGCAACCATGTATAGGTCCATACTGCGATTCTACAGGACAGGAAAAGCAGATTCAACTTCAATTGAACTAATAAATATAAGGTTATATTAACCAGTACAAGGTGAAATTCACCAGAAATAATTGATACAAATCTAAAAATAAGGAATTGGCATAGCTATTGCATATTCCAGGCAAGGAGAAATGACAATGAATACATTCAAAAGACTTGGAGATATAATCTCATCAAACATCAATTCCTTGCTGGATAGAGCTGAGAATCCAGAGAAGATGGTGGATTTTTCAATCAGGAAACTCGAGGATTCAAGAAACGAGATAAAAGCGACAATAGCCTCGAAGAAAGCCCAGAAAGATAATCTCCAGAGAAAAGTCATCGAGGAAAGGGAGAACATGGCAAGGTGGGCAGAAAGGGCTCATCTCGCAGTACAGAAAGGGCGCGATGACATGGCGCGTGAAGCTATTGCGGCAAGGCAGGAACTGGAGAAGAGGATAAAGACTGATGAAGAGAGCCTCAAATCCTTTGATGGCGCGATAAACTCTCTTGAAACAACACTTCTCAAAACCGATGAGAAACTCAAGGAGATGAAGGCGAAATCCTCTGAACTTAAAGCCAGAGCTAGGTGTGCGAGCGAGAGAATAAAAGCCCACAGGGAAATCGAGAAAAGTTCAGATTCAGAGTGGTTGAGAAAAATTGAGGAACTTAATTACAGGATAGAGAAACTTGAATGCGAAGCTGATATCTCCTCACCTTCCCCAGAAAAGGAGACAACATTTGAGGAAATGGAGAGAGATGAAGCCATAGAAGAAGAACTCAGGAGAATCAAGAATGCGTGATTATGACTATAAAAAGAAGCTCCAGCGCGTTCCTAATGGGATAATCTTCGGTGTTGCTGAAGGTCTTGCAAGATATCTCTCGATGCCGGTGTGGGTAGTGAGAGCTCTCTGGATTCTTGCGTTTATAATCACAGG
>CASDRY010000138.1 GCA_949283235.1 uncultured Spirochaetales bacterium
CAGAGAGGCAAAGAAGAATCAGACTGTAGTGAAGATCAAAGAGATCAGAATGCAGCCGAAAATCGAGAAGCATGATCTGGAGACAAAGAGCAAAGCCATTGCCGAATTCCTCCAGCAGGGAAACAAGGTCAAGGTCTCAATACGTTTCAGAGGAAGAGAGCTTGCACACCCTGAATTGGGAAAGGTTGTACTCGACAAAATCCTCGATGCTCTGACAGAGCTGGGAGTGCAGTATAATCTGGATAAAGGCTCGCTCATGGAAGGAAAGATGATGAGTATGACAGTCTCCCCTTCCAAAGGAAAGTAAATAACTCCGTATGGAGATATAATCCGTAGCTTCAGGGGTTCTTGTTCCCTGCGGCACGTATAAGTGAGGTAGGTTTAAAATGCCTAAGATGAAAACAAGAAAGTCAGCGTCCAAGCGCTACAAGGTGACGGGATCTGGCAAGGTGGCTTACAAGAAGATGGGCCTCCGCCATATTCTCACAAAGAAGAGCTCCAAGAGGAAGATGCACCTGAGACACAGTGGAATTCTTTCCCCAGTCGAAGAGAAGAGAGCAAAGTCAATGCTCCCTTATGCTAACTAAGGAGTGTGTGAGAAATGCCAAGAGCAGTAGACGGAACCAGACGTTCGGACAGAAGAAAGAAGATTCTCAATCAGGCTAAAGGCTATTGGGGAAGAAGAAGCACCAACCACCGCATTGCAAAGGATGCTGTAGCAAGAGCAGGCCAGTATGCATATCGCGGAAGGAAGGAGAAGAAGAGAGATTTCAGAAAGCTCTGGATCGCAAGAATCTCAGCAGCTGTACAGGCAGAGGGTCTGAACTATTCACAGTTCATGCATGGCCTTAAGCTTATGAACAACACTCTCAACAGAAAGGCTCTTTCCAACATGGCTATCGAGGATAAGGCTGCATTTGCAGCACTCGTAAGTGAGGTAAAGAAGGCACTCGCCTAAGAGGAGGTTATATGACCACGATTGAGAGCAGCAGACTATTGCTAATGAGAGTACAGAAGGCTGTTGGATTGATAAAACACCTTCGCGACGAGAACAAGGAACTCCAGACGAGGTTCATGCTAGTCGAGAACCACAATAAGGAGCTTCAGGATCTTTACGATAAGCTCAGCACAGACCAGGCTGCAATCGATCAGGCCATTGCTTCAGCTCTCGAAGAGCTCGATACATCCCTCGGCGATCTCGAAGGATTCGAGGACTTCGGTACACTCGATTCTGAAGAGCTCTCCGAAGCTGAGGATTTCTCCGCTGGACTCGATACCGAGGATATGGATATCGAGACATTCGACGACGAGGATCTCTGAGATATCTTTTTTCAGAAAGCGAGGAGGCAGCAATGTCTCCTTTTTCTTTCACGACCTCTTCCAGATTTCCCTGCGATAACCGAAGAAAAATGAAACCGCCCAGTTAAGAAGCCAACCGACTGGTACGACATACCAGACCACAGCTACACCGAAAACAGGAGCTAGGACAAAAGAGAATATTACCCTGAAAGAAAGGTTAACAAGA
Organism: uncultured Spirochaetales bacterium; assembly: GCA_949283235.1. Lineage (GTDB taxonomy): Bacteria > Spirochaetota > Spirochaetia > Sphaerochaetales > Sphaerochaetaceae > Ornithospirochaeta. Next base: position 1,526 of record CASDRY010000138.1, read on the forward strand.
TTTGCGATAGTAAATACAACAACATCTCCGCTTCCTCGCAGAAGTCCATCAGTTGCCATTTTGAATCCAATCAGTGAGAAGAACCATCCCATGAACTGGAGATAACCTATTCCTGTGGCATACGCTTCTGCAGTCCCCTCAGCACCAAGGAAGAGTGCTATGAGATTACTGGAAAACAGCTCAAGCACAAGGCAGAGTATGATTCCGAAGAAAAGAACCATTGAATATGATATATAGTACCCCTTCACTACCCTTTCTTCTTTCTCCGCACCAAGATTCTGCGCGGTATATGAACTCATCGCATTGCCTATAGCAGACATAGGGACTGTCGCGATATTCTCAATCCTCATTCCAGCAGAGTATCCGGCAAGGACCTGTGAACCGAAACTGTTGACTACGCTCTGGACAAGCATCATTCCGATGGATACCGTTGATTGCTGCAGAATTGAAGGAATAGCAACTCTCACCATGCTTTTGAGTACCGTGAAATCAAAGAGCTTTCCAGCCCTTCCTTCCATTCCACCTATTGTCCTGAGAAGAACAAAGAATGATATGAAAGCAGAAAGTGCCTGTGATATCAATGTTGCCCAGGCAGCTCCAGCTATCCCCCAGGGAATCACTGCAACCATAAGGAGATCGAGAACAACATTCAGCAATGATGAGAAGATCAAAAGATACAATGGAATCCTCGATTTCCCCAGTGAATTAAATACAGAGGAAAGGATGTTATACATGAAAAGGAATGGAAGGCCAAGGAAATATATCCTCAGATACAATGTGGCATCGCTGAGGATGTTTTCTGGAGTATTCAGGGCAATCATTATCCACTCAGACAGGCCATAACCAAAGACTGCAAGAAGTATGGACAAGACGAGGAATGACAAAAGAGATGTGTTGATGCCCAGCTTCATATCGCTGTATCGCCTTGCACCAAATGCACGGCTTATCAGAACAGAAGCCCCAACCCCTCCGCCTATGGCTACTGATATGAATACCGAAGTAAGCGAATAGGACGCACCTACTGCAGCGAGCGCATTCTCACCGACAAACCTTCCGACTATCACGGAATCAGTCATTGTATAGAACTGCTGGAAGAGATTCCCAAGCATCATTGGAAAAGCGAAAATGAAAAGGGCCTTGAATGGTTTGTAATGAATCAGATATTCGTTGTCACGCATAAATAAAAGTCCACAGGATTATCTAACAGAAGGCATTGATACGGTCAACCAGGTTGATTGAAACCAATGCAATGTGTATCTTCGGATTGTGAGCAAAATACTAAGGCAGCTTTATCTTATACCAGTGTACCTTTACAAAGGCCTTATAAGTCCTTTTGTTGGTCCATGCTGCCGTTATACCCCATCATGTTCCATCTACATGATGCAGGCAGTAATGAAGTTCGGGATAATCAAAGGAACGATAATGGGAGGAGCAAGGCTTCTGCGGTGCAGGAAGAGCTTCCTTGGCGGCCCAGACCCAGTACCTGATGAATGGTCCTGGGAAAAGATAAAGACTGACTGGAAGGCTTACAAGATAAGAACAAAGAAGTAGAATCAGTCGCAGATTGAATGGACAAATGAGAATAGTACCTGCATTGCCTGCTCATTATATCCGCCTTCAGGGATAATAAGGTCAGCATACTCTTTCATAGGTTCGATGAAATTGAAATGACCGGGACGGACAACCTGGGTATATTGCTCTATCACGCTCTCCAGAGTCCTTCCCCTCTCCGCAATATCACGCTGCAGACGGCGTATGAATCTGATATCAGCAGGAGTGTCAACATAGAGCTTCAAATCGAGAAGATCACGTATGCGTTCATCGTAGAAAATCATGAGGCCATCTATGATGATAAGCTTCTTAGGCTCTACCTTGATGAACTCATCCTTGCGCCTATGATGGACAAAATCATACTGCGGCATCATGCAGGACCTGCCCTGCTTGAGATCTGAAAGATTCTCAAGCATCAGGTCCATATCGAAAGCATCTGG
>CASDRY010000139.1 GCA_949283235.1 uncultured Spirochaetales bacterium
AAGGGAAGACTCCCAAGTTCAGGGCAAAAGGAAAGGATAAGAGGTCCTATACCACCAACTGGATAAACAACAACATCGAGATAGTGCGCAAGAGCGCTACGGAGAACTATATAAAGCTTCCGAAACTTGGAAAAGTCCGCATCATACTCCATCGTAGCATACCGGACGGATGGAGGATGAAGCAAGCGAGTGTGAAGGAGACGGCAAGCGGTAAGTTCTTCATATCCCTCACTTTCGATGTTGAGACAAAGCCAATAGAGGCAAAGAAGGAGATCGATAAGATTGAAGCCTTCGACTACTCAATGCCCTTCCTTGTCGTCTCTGCATCGGGAGAGAATGACATCACACAAGACGACATCCGCTGGTACCGCAATCTTGAGGAGAAGATCGCAAAGGAGCAGAGGAAGCTCTCAAGGATGAAGCATGGCTCTGCCAACTACTGGGAGCAGAAACACAAGATTGGAAGGCTTCATGAGAAGGCAAGGAACAGGAGGAAGGACTTCCTCAATAAGCTCTCTCATGGTGTTGCCAATGCTTTTGATGCCGTTATAGTGGAGGACATGAACCTCCAGCACATCTCCCAGTCCCTGAACTTCGGCAAGAGCGTCTATGACAACGGCTATGGGATGCTGAGGAACATGCTTCTCTATAAGCTGAATGAGCAGGGGAAGATACTTGTGAAGGTCGATAAATTCTTCCCCTCCTCAAAGCGATGCTCAGTGTGTCACGAAGTGAACCATGACTTGAAGCTTTCTGACCGTGAGTGGACATGCCCGTCTTGTGGTATGTCTCATGACAGAGACAGGAACGCAACAAAAAACCTGCTGGATGAGGGTAAAGACATCCTTAACCGCTGGGCTAGCGGGGATAGCTCGCTGATACTGGCACCATCAGGCGTCTTGAGTGAGAAGAAGCTCCATCCTCAGGCTCACAGTAATGTGAGACAGGATGGAGAGTAGGTCACGAGGAATGTCTACAAGAGAACCTGGATTTGTATAAATAATGTTGATTCCTTCATTCTGGAATAATCGTTCTTCAAGTTCTGAAAGTCTTCTAGTGAATACAACGTTCTTTATACCTGCTTCAGAGAGAACCTCTGGATCTCCGTTAAATCCACCTTGGAAGATGATGGTATCTGCTTCTTCAAAGCGAAGAGAGAAAAAGAGATCTTCAGCAGAGGTCCCACTCATAACCACAATACATGAATCAGAACCTTCTGTGATTTTATAGATGCCGGTATCAAGATTCTCTGCGAGAATGCCATTCCAGTGTTTATAGAAGACTGAATTATCTAAAGGAAGGACATCTCCATCAAAACTCAGGATGGAATAATCCTCTCCACGTCTTTCAGGTATGACGACACTGAAAGATGCAGAAAGCAGCGACAAAGCTAAAAGCATAAAAGCCAATACACAGAATACCTTCTTCATGATTCCTCCGGATTTAGGATAACACAAACCGAAGTAGCTTTCTTATAATGCGTAGATATCTTCACCGCTTATCCTTCGTTCACCTTCATGTTCAAATCCTGATGAGGACACGAATCCAATCTGTTTGACATTGAGTCCACTGAGATGAAGTATTTTCTCCTTCTCCTTTTCTATGAGAGATTCCTGCATTGGCTCCAACAGGTATTTAACCTCATATATCTCATAGCCATCCAAAGTCTCAATTGCTACATCAGATTCTCCATTTTTCCTGTTTTTCTGGTCGTTGTACCAGTATGTTCCGACTGTGACAATGTTGCTATCTGGACGTTCTGACAGAATTGAGAAGTAATCACGGACAATTGCTTCAAAACGATACGAAATGAATGTATCAAGGGAAGGACTGCTTACTGATGTATTTCATAAGCTTTTCGAAATCTGGAATCATGAAGCCTTCTGAATTTGTCGCCTCTGCCTAGGCTTCAGATATACGTCTAGCATTTTCTGTCAGTTCATCAGGCTTTGCTGTGAATCGTATGACTGTACGTTCTTCACTTTTTACTGTAACTGCGTTTACTAACTTTAAAGTTGGTAAACTAAATACAAGTAAAATCATAGCCATATAGATATACCTTTTCAATGAAAACATACAAATGTGTGAAATTCAGCAAGCTTAATCAAAGCGAGACTATGTAATGATTATCTTAGAAAAGGCTTGCTCAATTATATTCTGAATTCCGAAGTTTTTCTTGTGCATACTTTTCAATCAACAATGTTAGATTGGTGTATCGGTGTAAAGAATTTGTCTTATTCCTGATAAATTTCCATGAATCCTTATAATCTGTTTTTACTGAGAAAGAACCTGTTCGGAAGAAAGAAATAAATCCTTCTAGGTCCCCATAGTATTTTCTTGCAAACCTTTCTGAATAGATTTACTTTTCTTTTTCTGACGAATTTGCTTTGTTGAAAAGTACATGATCTAAGTTGCAAGACATGTAGAAAACAGAGTAGGAAATCCCTGATATTGAGTGTCGTGAAGATAGTCGGATTAGATTTGATCGTTTCTGAATATTCCTTTTAACGATCTTATTTATATCGTTAGTCAGGATTCTTTCTTTATCATAAAAGGGTTTTATTGCATTTTCGTTATATAGCACTTGGGCATCTGGAATAAATACCCCATCAGTATCAACAAGATGGATAATCTGTGATAAATCCGAAATTGATAAACTGTAAGGTTTTAACTTCGCGGAAATAAATGAACTTACAGCACTGATTATTGTATCAGCAGTGTTTCCATATTTTGTAGTGATATCCCCATGGAATATCATGAAGCGCACATTTCTAGGGCTAAGTAAATCACTTAGGGAATTCTCTAATGCAACTTGTTCTGATGCTCCTTCAACAATGAAGGCAAATAGTTCTCGTTTACTCATTGCTATTTCCTGCCATTCTGAATGCCATTGCTATTTTTGCATTGTCTGTATATTCATAGAGATCATCTTTTTCACAGCCAACCAAAATTGTTCGATAATATGTATCTCTAAGATTGTTATAAACATTTAGATATTTCATCCTTATATAGCGATTAGCGGGGTTTACTGTTGTGAATGCTATTGCTGACTTGTCTAAAAGTTCCAAAGGACGAAGGTTGTGGGAAGTGAAAATAAGCTGTCCTTTTCCTTGTTCAGAGAGAATCTTCAGAATTTCGCCAAGCAGATATTCAAATACCCCTGAATCAAGTTCATCAATTGCAACTGTTACAGATTTTTCATTGAACATTAGTATCAATAGCTGAAGAACAGAGATTATCTTCTTTATTCCATCTGATTCATATTTAAGCGGTATTACTGTCGCTCCATTGGATGAGAGTAGATAGATTCTTTCAGTCTGTTCTCCATTCCTGTTTATTTCCTTTCCCAATAAATGAATCTTTATTTCCAGTCCAGGAATTAGAGCTTTAAGAACAATATTCATGCTGGAAAGTGTTTCTTCAAGCCTCATAAGAGATTCAGCCGTTAAAGTTGAGGAATCATCAATACTGACAGATAAATCTGATGATAGCGAGATACTGTCAAAATCATTTTTATTGATTATAAAAAGCTCCTTATTTCCGAATTGCACAAATCTTTCAAGGATGCATTTACTGATTCCACTCTGTGCTTTTCTCACAATATCCATGAATTCTGGAGAGAATATGAATGAACGTGATTCTTCCGCTGTTTTGCGTTTCAAATAAACCAAATCTGAAATAAGCTTCTTGTTAGGTTTATTACCAAGTATCTCTTCTTTTCTTGAAGAGGGGAGAAATACATCACTCTGGGAATCTGTGTTTATGATGGTAATGCTTTTCCTTCTTTCATTCTCAGTAAATGAAAGCTTCACTTTCTCTTTTGATATAACAGGTAAGTAGGCAGTATCCAAAGATTTGGAATCTGCAGTATTTGAGTTTGGTGTTTTTCTTTTTCTTGATAGGCAGAAACTATATCTTGCTTCATATACCTTATTATCTATTTCAAGATTGCAGAGAAAGCTCAATAAGCATTCAGTTGACTGCACATTGATATACTCAGCAAATCTTTCAGGTACAGAGACGCCTCTTAAAACATACTTCAGCAATTCCAGAATATCTATCAATGCAGTTTTTCCTGATCCATTCTGCCCATATAATCCAAGAATACTTGAACCCGATGCGGAAGTGATGAAATCAAGGGTTCCGTGAATTATATTCTTAAATCCGTTAATTTCTATCCCTGTTATCCTCATAATGACCTCAAATCTAAATATAAATCAGAAAATCAGTGTATAAAACACTAAATTTCAAAATTATTTTAGCAAATCCTGAAAATCATTTTTCCATATTCTCTCTCAGTTCAAAGAAACTAAAAGAGGCAAGAACGGACAAAGGCCCTCCGAGCATCGTCAAAGCATGTTCCCTTCTGCATCCTGCAGCGGAGGGATAGGGCTGGTTATTATTAATGGAAGAATTTCAGAGCAAGGTCGTATGCCAATGAGCGTGAATTCAGTCTTATAATATTGAACCATCCGATTCAGATTGTTTCTTTATCCTATAGAGACATTTAGAGCCTTTTCCCTAATAACATTGAAGTTCATTCAGCCAGAATCGCTCGTTCACCGAGAATTGCTTGTTCTTCGTATACTTTCATAGGCATCGAATCGAATAAGTAACCTATCGTATGGGGCATCATCGTTTCTTGCTAACTGTCCGATAGGAATACATGGCAAATAGAACAAGCTTTCCTATTATATTTGGCATTATAATCGTAACTTCTACTTTCGTTTATCATGATAAACGTAACCAGTAGTTCCGATAATTGAAAATTACGCCTAGAATCAACTAGTTCTACGGCCCTTGTAATTATTAGGCCCATTACAATGTCTCC
>CASDRY010000140.1 GCA_949283235.1 uncultured Spirochaetales bacterium
CAGAGTGCATCATGCGCGGCCCAGCCCAGCATCATGCGGAAATCTTCCCTTGTCATTGCACCCGAGCATGAGTATGTCGCTATGATTCCGCCATTCTTTATCTTCATCATCGCAACTCTGTTCAGGTCTTTATAAGCCTTCATCGCGTTATCGAGAGAACTCTTTGTCTTGGCAAGCTTAGGCGGATCGAGAATCATCATGTCATACTTGTTGTCCTCTGTTGCTCTGATGAATTCGAAGGCATCTGCTGTGGTTATGGTGACACGTTCCCGTGAACCTTCAGGGATTACCTTCTTGTCCTCATTCAGATGTATCTGATAAAGAAGATGCCTAAGCGCGCTTTCCGAGGAATCGACGGCATCGACAGAAAGAGCCCCGCCTCTGAGCGCATGAAGCGTAAAGCCTCCTGTATATGAGAAAAGATCGAGCACGGTCTTTCCCTTTGCATACTCTTCTGTGATCATCCTATTGTCTCTCTGATCGCAGTAGAATCCTGATTTCTGACCTTTTCCAGGGGCTGCCTCATACCAGATTCCTTTCTCGATGAATCTGACATTATCTCTGTTTCCATCTTCCTTGGTCTCTTTTCCTTCCCTGAAATACCTTATCCTTTCTGATAGCCCCTCCAGTCCTGCAAACTGCTTGTCTGCCACGGCTTCGAGAAGCACTGGATGGAGAAGCCTATCCAGCTCTTCAGCAATTACAGGCAGGAAATGATCTGCAAAACGAGATGAGATTATAGCTCTGAGCTCTCTTCCATAGACATCAAGCGCAAGGCCTGGAAGAAAATCTGCATCCCCATGGATAAGACGGAAGGCTGTAGTATCAGGAAGGGAGAAGAAATCCTTTCTTCTAATCGCTGCTTCCCTTACAAGACGCCTTACAAGTTCCTCTCCTGGTTTGTCCTTCTTGTTCCAGGATATAAGGCGAAGTATTATGTGGCTTTTCTCATCATACCAGCCATATGCGATGAAAAGTCCTGTTGCTGAATAGACCTCAGCCCAGTCCGATTCTGTGAAAGCTGGTTCTATTTTCTCGATAGCTCCTGAGAATATCCAGGGATGATGGCGTTTGGGAGCTTTATCCTTTCCTTCCTTGATTGTTATTCTGTACATAGCTGCATCGTACAGGGCGGTGGCTATGTGTGCAAGATGGACTCTTCAAGCTAAAATGAGGCTATGAAAGCTGTTTTCTTTGATCTTGATGGAACACTTCTTGATACCCTCCCTGATATCAGGAATGCAATGAACTATGCTCTCAGGGCATATGATGGCGATGAAGCCTCATACGATGATGTGAGAAGATATGTAGGGCGTGGACTGTATAAGGCACTTTCAAGCGCTGCTATAGAAAAGCATCCCAAGGGATTGGATGAGAATGAGTTCGGTCTTATGTTCGCTCTTATGAAGAACTGCTACATGAGGCATCCAGTTGTCGAGACAAAGCCTTATCCCGGAATACCAGAGCTTCTTTCTGTCCTGAAAAGCAAAGGCATAAAGCTTGGTATAGTCTCCAATAAAGCAGATCAGATAGTGAAGGAAATCATATCGGAGCTTTTGCCAGATACCTTTGATTTCATCTCTGGAGAGAGGGAAGGATATCCGCTGAAACCAGACCCTAAGCTTCTTCTTGAAGGTATAGCCTCAGTTGGAGCTTCTCCTTCTGAAACTGTCTATGTAGGAGACAGTGAGGTTGATGCGGAGACTGGAAAGAGGGCAGGCGTGAAGACGCTTATTGTTTCCTATGGATTCAGGAATAAAGAAGAACTTGAAGGAAATGGCATAGAAATCTCTGCAGATAGTGCAGAAGAACTGCATGAAAAACTGGAGAGTATGATTTGATGTGCTAGAATAGTATAGATTAGGAGGATAATGGGATGGAATTCACTGAAAAGATGAAAAATGACGTACTTGCAGCGGCAAGGAATTATATAGCCTCAGAGACTGATGCAGTCTTCAGCAGTGAGGTTGAGAATGCTGTTGAACTTGGAGACTGGGAAGGTCTTTATGATCGCTTCTATACATCTCTTGCATTCGGAACTGCGGGAATGAGAGGAATGATCGGAGGCGGAACGAACAGAATCAATACGTTCATGGTCAGAAAGGTTACGCAGGGACTTGCAGATTACCTCAATGCTTCATCCCAGAAGCCTTCTGTTGTTATCGCATATGACTCAAGATTGTTCTCTCATGAATTCGCGCTTTCTGCAGCAAAGGTACTCGCCTCGAATGGTGTGAAGGTATATCTCTATGATTCACTTCGTCCTGTCCCGATGCTCTCGTTTGCTGTAAGGCATCTCAAGACGACAGCTGGTATTGTTGTTACAGCTTCGCATAACCCTTCGAAATACAATGGATACAAGGTCTATTGGTCTGATGGCGGACAGGTAACGCCTCCTCATGATATCGAGATAGCAAAGCGCGCTAACGCTGTGAAAGCTGAGGATATAAAGGATGGGGATGAGAAGGAGCTGAGAGCAAGCGGAATACTGCAGAGTGTTCCAGCTGAAGTAGACGAATCATATTATGAGATGGTGAAGGCTTCCCTGAGGCGTCCTGAGCTTATTAAGGAATCTTCGATAAAGGTCGCATATACTCCTCTCCATGGATCAGGAAACAAGCCAGTAAGACATATGCTTGAGGAGCTTGGTATTGAATGCCATGTAGTGAAGGAGCAGGAGGAACCTGATGGCAGCTTCCCGACTGTCAAGCTTCCGAATCCAGAGAGCGCGGAGGCAATGCAGCGTGTTATAGCGCTTGGTAAGGAAATCAAGGCTGATATCGTTCTCGGAACGGACCCTGATGCTGACAGGCTCGGAATAGCTATCCCTACAGATCCTTCCAAGACTGATTACCTCCTTCTTACAGGTAACCAGATAGCGACACTGCTTGTCGATTATCTTCTCACAACAGCGCGGGAGCAGAAGAGGGAAGGAATTCCTTTTGTTGTGAAGAGCCTTGTCACTACAGATCTTGTAAGGAAGATTGCTGAAAAGAATGGCGGTGAGTGCAAGGATGTTCTTACAGGATTCAAGTATATTGCAGAGGAGATTGAGAGAATCGAGCGTGGAGACAATCCAGGTCGCTATTTCCTTTTCGGCTGTGAGGAAAGCTATGGATTCCTGACGGTAACAGATGTCCACGATAAGGATGCTGTATCATCAGCTGTCGCTGCTGTCGAGATGATGTGCTATTACGCCTCGAAGGGAATAACGCTGCAGCAGCGCCTTGATACAATCTATGCAAGCTATGGCTACTCGACTGAGGTTGTCTTCTCCAATGAGTATGACGGAGCGGAGGGAAAGGAGAAGATGAAGTCCATCATGGCCTCGATGAGAGCGCTGAAGACTGGAGACACTCTTGTTTCGAGAACTATTGAAAGTGTTTCCGATCTCCTTGGAGACAACACTGGCTTCCCGAAAGCTGATGTAATCATTATACGCTTCACATCAGGTGAGAAGCTTGTTGTAAGACCTTCCGGAACCGAGCCTAAGATCAAATATTATCTTTTCATCTCTGAGGGAGATGCTGGCAGGAAAGCGCTGGAGGAGAAGGTTGGGGCTATAAAGGCTGAGTTCATGGCAGCTCTTTGATGAAGCTCTATTGTATCAGAAGACGAGGAGGGCCTTTGCTGCTCTCCTCAACTTATAACGAGGATCTCCTCATCATTTCTTCTTCGCCCCTTTCTTCTTTTGAGAGGGATAGTATCCTGCATGCTGCTGAAGATGAGGGAAGAATAAGGACGCTGAAGGCAAGAAGAAGAGCTCATCTTGTTCCTCATCTTTTTGTTTCAGCTGGAGTTTTCCTTGTTTCCCTTCTCTTTTTCCATCCATTTCTCGGAGTCATGACAGCACTTCTCTTCTGGGTATTCCTGAGAAAAGCTGATGAAAGAAATATTCCTGAGATAAAGAGTGTCAGCACCGAAATATCTGAGGATATCGATATCATCGAGAAGTATTATGAGAGTCTTTATTCATATTCCCTGAGAGAGCTTGCAGATGCGGTATCTCAGCGAAAGCTTCCTCTTCTTGGGGATATCAATGAAGAGCTGAGAAAGGATATTGCAGCATCTCTTTATATCCATCTCAAGGACAAAGACAACGATATCGATAGAATTCTCAGAAGGGCAGACTCATCATTTCTGATAAGACAAGTAACGACAGGTTCCCTAGATCTTCTGGATCTTTCTTTATATCTTGCCTTAGAAAACTGAAATTCTCTGATATCTCAATACAGACTGCTTCTTTACCAATTGATTACAGAAAAGATAGTTCTCATGAAAGAGGGGATCTTATTGTTCATAACTATGCAAGATACACCTTGATTCCTTGTTCTTGTAGTTTTTCCAGAATTGATTTATCTACCATTGAATCTGTTACAACCACATCTACTTTGCTGAATGGAAAAGCTATGCAGAAACCTCTTCTTTTGAATTTTGTATTGTCAATAACAAGAATGCTTTCACGGGCATGTTCTATCATCAATCTTTTGAGTGTTGCTTCCTCAGGGATTGCCGCATAACAACCGACTTCAGGCTCTGCTCCTGTTACACTGATTATACATTTATCTACATAATATTTTTGTAATTGTTCTTGGGCATCTGTGCCAGATACCATGTATGTACCTCTTAGCAGTTCCCCACCTATAAGAATAACATTGCTATCTTCCGAATCTAGCATAATTTCTGCAATTCTAGGCGAAGTGGTTACAGATAAAAGGTGATGTTTTTCTTTCAGGTATGAAGCAAATATCTGGGTTGTACTTCCACCATCAATCATAAGGCTTTCATTATCATTGATGAGGGTTGCTGCCAGGGCTCCTATTCTCTCTTTCAGATCTCTGTTTTTATTAAGTCTGCTACTTATCGCGGTGGTTTGCCATATTGATTTTTCACGTTCTCTTTTTATTGCACCGCCGTGAGTTCGCACAATGGTTCCTGAATTTTCCAGGAATATAAGATCTCTCCTTATGGTGAATTCTGTTGCATTGAATTTCTTTACTAATTCGGAGATTTCTGCGCGCCCATTAGTTTCAATATAATTGGCAATATTCCTTCGCCTTGTTTCGATTAGATTCCTTTGTGCCATAGGTTAAGTATCAAGTTAAGAATGAGGCTAGTCAATGCTAAACTATGCTAGAAATTAGCAAATTTGCTTAAAATAATGCATGGTAGTTTGCATAATTTTGTAAAAATTTTTCTTTACAACTGAAATTTTCAAATTTAACATGGATTTAACATTGGAGGAGGTAATACAAATGAAACTTGTTTCTGCTAAAGAGATGCTTGATACAGCCTGCAGAGAGCATTATGCAATAGGTCATTTCAATTTGAACAATATGGAAAGTGTCAGAGCTTTTCTTCTTGCGGCTCAGGAGACAAGGTCTCCAATAATACTTGGCGTATCTGGCGGTACCGCAAAGTATATGGGTGGTTATAGAACCATTGCTGATATGGTTCAGGATTTTGTCAACTTTTTGGGCATAACAGTTCCTGTTGCGGTTCATGTCGATCATGGTAAGTATGCAGAAGCATTGGATGCTATTGAAAATGGTTTCACCTCTGTCATGTTTGATGGTTCTTCATTGCCAATTAATGAAAATATAGAGAAAACAAGAGAGGTTGTTCGTCTTGCCCATGCGAAAGGCATCTCTGTGGAAGCTGAAGTTGGTGGAATCGGAGGTGAAGAAGATGGTCATATTTCGATGGGAGAGTGTGCTGATCCAGAGCAGTGCCGTATGATAGCTGATCTTGGCATTGATTTCCTTGCAGCTGGAATTGGAAATATACATGGCAAATATCCATCGGATTGGAAAGGTCTCAATTTTGATCTTTTAAAAGAAATCAAAGCAATCGTTGGTGATGTTCCTCTTGTTCTTCATGGTGGTTCTTGTATTCCTGATGATCAGATTAAGAAAGCTATAAGTCTTGGTGTAAGCAAGATCAATGTAAATACAGAATGTCAAATTGCATTTACAGAGGCAACAAGAAAATATTTTGAAGATAAAAAAGATCTTGAAAGCAAAGGATATATGCCTCGCAACGTTCTTGCACCTGGCCTTGAGGCTACAAAAGCAATGTGCATAAAGAAAATGACACTTTTTGGTAGTGTCGGAAAGGCTTGATAAATCGGGAGTTCCTTTATGGATAAAGAGCAGATGGTAAAGAAAGCAGCTGATTTGCGGCTGGATATATTGAATATGATTATGAAGGCTGGTTCAGGTCATATTGGAGGATCTTTTTCTGCAATTGATATCCTCGTTGCTCTGTACTATTCAGTTATGAGTCCAGATGCTGGAACATCTTCTGAAAATAGAGATAGGTTTGTTCTTAGCAAAGGTCATGCTGCTCCAGCTCTTTACGCTGTTCTTATTGATAAAGGCATTCTTCCTAAAGAAGAACTTGATAGACTAAGGGCATTTGGCAGTCCTCTTCAGGGGCATCCTGATAGCAGGAAATGCCCTGGTATAGATTGCAGTACAGGATCACTTGGACAGGGCATCTCTGTTGCTGTCGGTATGGCATTGGGACTGAAAAGAAAGGGAAGTCCTGCACGAGTTTATGCTCTTGTTGGAGATGGTGAATTACAAGAAGGAATCTGCTGGGAAGCATTTATGGCTGCAAATCAATTTAAGCTGGATAACCTAACAGTCATAATTGATCATAATAGACTTCAGCTCAGTGGTTTTACAGAAGAGATCATTTCTCTCTCCGATCTGAATAAGAAGATGTCAGATTTTGGCTTCTCTGCTGTCACTGTTGATGGCCATGATTTTGATTCCTTGGTGCCAGAACTGCAGACACAAATAAAAGATAAACCGCGTTGCATAATAGCAGAGACTATAAAAGGAAAAGGTGTTTCCTTCATGGAAAATGCTGTCGAATGGCATGGAAACCTACCGAAAGGTGAACAAATAAAAGAAGCTTTTAGAGAGTTGGGAGGAGAATACAATGGGTGATAAAAAGGCTTCTAGATTTGGCTTTTACCAGGGGTTAGCTGAACTTGCAGCATCAAAGGATGATATATTGGTTCTGGATGCCGATCTTCCAAAAACAACAGGTTCGGATGCCTTCCGTTCTGCCTATCCTGATAGGTTTATCAATGTAGGTATTTCCGAGCAGAATATGATTGGCATGGCTGCGGGACTTGCAAGGACTGGGTATGTGCCATTTTGTGGTTCCATGGCAGTATTCGCTGCAGGAAGGGCATTTGAAATAATACGGAATAGCGTTGCTTATCCCTATTTGAATGTAAAAATTGTTGGAAGCCATGGCGGTATAACTGCTGCTGGAGATGGAGCAACTCATCAATGTATTGAGGATATTGCAATAATGCGCGCTCTTCCCAATATGACAGTATTGTCTCCATGTGATAGCAATCAGGCAAAGAAAATTGCTCAGATTGCATATGAGACACCAGGGCCAGTGTATGTAAGGACATCCAGAGAACCTACAGAAAATGTAACAGACGAGGAGTCGGAGATTGTTCTCGGTAAAGCCCAGAAACTTTCATCTGGCAGTGATGTTTGCATTGTTTCTACAGGTATGATGACTGTTCTGGCTTTTAGAGCGGTAAATAAGCTTGCAGAAGATGGTATATCAGCTACGTTACTGAATATTCATACAATCAAGCCTTTTGATACCGAGTCAGTTCAGAATGAAGTGAAGTCTTGTCATGGAAGAGTAATCGTAGCAGAAGAAGCTGGGTTATTTGGAGGACTTGGTGATGCTGTGGCTGCTGCACTTGTTGGTATAGATGGAATTTCTTTCCGACATATTTCAGTTGGAGATCAGTTTGGGCAATCTGGAGAAACCCATAAGTTGCTCGAATTCTATGGTATTACGGAAGAGAATATCATCGCAAACGCACACGAGATGCTTGGAAGGAGTGTATGACAGGAAGAGGCCATGTAATTGGAGTTGGTCACAGCTGTGTTGATAGGTTGTGTACAATCGAAAATTACCCAAGAGAAGACGATTCAACTCATATTCTATCTATAGCCGTACAGGGAGGAGGGGCTGTTGCAACAGCTTTGGTTGCTGCGGCAAAGCTTGGTATAGAAGCTGAATATATTGGAAACACCGGAAATGACAGTGTCTCTGATGAGATGTTGAGTATGCTTTCTGCTGATGGCGTTGATACGACTCATGTAGTAAGACGCTCCGATGCATATGGTTTGGAATCTTTTGTTATGATTAATCCTGAGACAGGAACTCGAACAAAATTCCCAGTCAGAGACTTTAATCCTGCTATTGAGTGGACTGATGAACTGAAAGCTGAGATTTCCAGAGCAGATGTTCTTCATCTTGATGGAACTAATTATGAGAATGCACTTAATGCTTCAAAAATAGCAAAAGAAGCAAATGTTCTTGTTTCACTTGATGGTTGTTCCATGCAAGCTGAGATGGATAAAAACAGAAAGCTTGCTTCAATGGCAGATTTTCTGATTATGAATAGCAAATATCCTCTTCGTGTTACTGGCTTAGACAATTATGAAAATGCACTTCTTGAAATCTCTGAATGGGGGCCAAGGATTGTTATCTGCACTTTAGGGGATAGAGGTTCTCTTGCTGTGATTGATGGAAAAGTTGTTCATTTCCCTGCTTACAAAGTTAATGTAGTTGATACTACAGGGGCTGGGGATGTTTTCCATGGTGCGTTCATTGCTGGATATCTGGATGGCATGGATCTTGTCGAGAATATTGAATTTGCATCTGCTGTATCTGCTTTGAAATGCCAAAAACTTGGAGGTAGGGCTGGCATTCCAACAAAGGAAGAAGCTCTTATGAAAATGCATTCAGCTAAGGAATAAACCTTAGACAGGAGGTTAGAATGAAAAAGGGATTAGTTTTTATTCTGGTTGCCATGATTGCTATGGCTGGAATTTTTGCTAATGGTGCTAGTGAATCATCTGATGAGCCAGGAAAGGGAGAGCTTTATATCTATACAACGGTATCAGATACTCATTATGACCTGACAATGGGCGCATTCAATGAATTGTATCCAGATATTACTGTATACAGTACATATGGTGGAGCAGGTGAGTGCAAGGCAAGAATTCAGGCAGAAGCTGCAAATCCGCAGGCTGACTTGATGTTTGGTGGTCTTCAGTATGCTGATCTTGAGGCATATGGACAGTATTTTGAGTCATATGTTTCGCCAAATGATCAGTACATGCAGGAAGAGTATCAGAATACAAGTGGAAAACTTTCTTTCCATGATTCCCAGATTCCTTGTCTGATTGTCAATGATGAACTAGAGAAGAGTCTTGGAGTTGAGATTACAGGATGGGAGTCTCTCCTTGATCCTCGTCTGAAGGGAAAGATTGTAACTGCAAATCCAACTTCTTCATCTTCTGCTTGGAACAATCTGCAGTGTATCCTTACTGATTTTGGTGGATGGGATAGCCCAGAAGCTTGGGATTATATTGAAAAGCTTATGCAGAATGGACTGGTTGTTGTAAGCTCATCTTCTATTCCTTCAAAGAGCACATTCGCTGGTGAATATGCTGTAGGTCTTACTTATGAGCCAGCTGTTGTTAAGCTTCTTGATGGTGGTCAGACAGGAGCTCATATGGTATTCCCTGTAGAAGGAACAACTTCTGTTGGATTCGCTTCTGCAATTATCAAGGGCGCAAAGAATCTCGAGAATGCAAAACTCTTTATAGACTTCCTTCAGAGCGATGAAGGACAGCAGACTTATCTTGAAGCAGGTGCACGTCCAATTACTACTCACAAGGTAGAAGGTGGAAGCCCTTACATGGTTGATCTGGATACTATCGTGCTTCAGGTTGCTGATACAGAAGCTCTTGCAGAGCATAAAGCAGAAATCTGCGATATGTGGAATGCTGCATGGGCAAAGTATGGAAATAATTGAAGCTTTTAGTTCTGAAAAAGGTCGTTGAAAAGCTGGTCCTCGGTGATTCGAGGGCCAGTTATAAAAAGGGAGAAGCAA
>CASDRY010000141.1 GCA_949283235.1 uncultured Spirochaetales bacterium
ACCTTCTCGAGAGCTGCATAGCGGTTCTGC
Organism: uncultured Spirochaetales bacterium; assembly: GCA_949283235.1. Classification (GTDB taxonomy): domain Bacteria; phylum Spirochaetota; class Spirochaetia; order Sphaerochaetales; family Sphaerochaetaceae; genus Ornithospirochaeta. Next base: position 31 of record CASDRY010000141.1, read on the forward strand.
TTACCCTTTACAAATGAAGCTTCCTTCTCAAATGGGTATGCATACTCCTTGATAGGCTCAAGCCATGAAAGGTCTTTCTCCTCGATTTCCATAAGAGGAAGCTTTTCCTTTCCGCAGATTTTTTTCAGCTCATCCTGAGCTTCGCAGATGCGTGCGATTACAGGCTGTGCCGCGGCAATAGCTCCAAGCATATCATCCTCAGAGACTTCCTTCGCACCGCCCTCAACCATTGTGATACCATCATGGGTTCCTGCGACAACGATATCGAGAGAAGCTGTCGGAATCTCCTGGAATGTCGGATTGATAACATACTCGTTTCCTATCTTTGCAACACGAACAGCTGCGATAGGACCATAGAATGGGATATCAGAGATTGTTACAGCACAGGATGCTGCATTGATAGCGACGATATCAGGAGTGTGGCACATATCGGAGGAGACAACTGTAGGTACAATCTGGATTTCCCTTCCGAATGCCTTATCAAAAAGCGGTCTCATCGGGCGATCAATAAGACGTGAAACAAGGATTTCCTTGTCCTTTGGTCTTGACTCCCTCTTCAGGAATCCTCCAGGGATTTTTCCTGCCGCATAGTATTTCTCATTGTATTCAACCGATACTGGAACGTAGTCGATTGGTTCTGATGGTGCCTCACCACAGCAAACTGTAGCGATGACAGCGCTGCCTGCATAATGAGCATATACAGCTCCATTAGCCTGCTTTGCGATTTTGCCGGTCTCGAATACCAGGTCGATATCCCCGATCTTGACCGATACTGAATGTACTTCTGCCATAATAATCCTTCTTGTTCTTTCTTTGTTCTTTTATGTTCTTTACACAAGAGAAAGCCAGACAAAGCTGGCTTTCCTTGTTATTTCCTCAATCCGAGGTCTGCAATAAGCTGGCGGTACTCGTTGATGTCGCGATTCTTGATATATTTAAGAATGCGTCTTCTCTGTCCTACAAGCTTCAGAAGTCCACGTCTTGATGCGTGATCTTTTGGATTGACCTTGAAATGATTCTGCAGGTCATTGATCCTTGCAGTAAGAAGTGCTACCTGCACTTTCTCGTCACCTGTGTTCCTGGCATCATTGCCATACTTGACCACGATTTCCTTCTTCTGTTCCTTTGTGATCATCTTCTTTTCTCCAGATATAAAGAATCTAGGAGCAGCTCATCTTTCCCGCACGCCTTCCCTGAAAGAACATCATGAATGCTGAGTGACTCGTCTGAAATCACTGCAGTGCATTTCACCTTTCTTCCATCGGAAAGAAGCAACGCGGCATCATAAACCCCTGGTGGCGGCAGGAGCTGATGAATCGACGCTCTGCTGAAAATCAGTTCTTCAGAGCCTGATCTGTAAGGTAACGGCACAAGATCCACCCTGTAGAATTGACCGGAGAGCCCTAGGAAACACCCAAGGTCCCCCTTTTCTATCATCAGCCTCAGACGAGTAGATGAGATTTTCACACCATCTTCGTCTTTGACGGAATCAACTGTATATGATATGGAGTCCACTCCCCTAGCAGCAAGGAGGCTTTGAAGCTTCTCTCCATCACCATCGCTCTGGGGATTGCCGAATCGGAAATCCTCTCCGACAACAGCTGCAACAGGCTTGAAAGCCGCAGCAAGAAGTTCAGTGAACCCACAAGCTGTTATCTTACTGAATACAGGAGAAAAGTCAATCACCGCAAGAACATCCACCCCGAATGATGCGATGTATTGAGCTCGCAAGCGTAGGGTATCCAGAGCTCCATTCCTACCCTTAGGATTCTCTGAGAAAGTGATGACAGCAGTCATATCCGCATTTCTTTCCCTTTTCACCTCTATAAGACGCTCCAGAATCGCTTGGTGTCCCTTGTGAACACCATCAAAGACTCCGATTGAGAGAGCTGTAGGTGTTTTGGAGAACTCTCCGCTTTTTACAAGCTCATCAAATGATAGAACCCTCATTGCAGCCTCGCAATAACACGGATACGACCATCTGTTTTCTCTCCGATACCATAGAGCCCATCTGAAAAAGAGAGGAAAGCATAAGGCTTTTCAGGAGCACTATCAGAGAGAACGGCACGCCTTCTTACAGTTCCGTTTTCTACTAGCTTTCTCTCATCATCTCGAAGGGTGACTGCAGAAAGAAGCCCTGTCTTTTCAAGAAGCTGAGATGTCGGAAGCGCTGAATCCTCAAGTGTCCATGGTCCTATTCTAAGCCTCCGGAGTGCAGATAAATGTGCTCTAGAGCCAGATTTAAGAGCAATATCCCTTGCAAGAGATCTGATATATGTTCCTTTTGATACGGAAACCCTTATTACAGCTTCTGTACCATCATATGAGAGGAGATTGATTGAGCTTATCTCGATATCCCTCTCAGGCATTTCTATATCATTGCCTTTTCTTGCCTCTTTATAGGCACGTTTCCCATCAACATGTATTGCTGAATACTGAGGTGGTATCTGTTTCTGTTTACCAAGAAAAGCTGGAATGACGCTTTCCAAGGTCGCTAGCGAAGGCTTTTCAGCTTCCGCGATAACCTCCCCTTCCGGATCCAGTGTATCAGTCTCCTCTCCAAAGCGGATTGAGGCTATATATTCCTTGTCGAATGAGGAGAATATCGGATTGAGCTTTGTTGCTCCTCCTGTGAGAACAACCATAAGCCCTGAAGCGAATTTATCGAGGGTTCCGGCATGACCTACCTTCACCCCCTTGTTTTCCCTTTTTATTCTCCCTAGGGATTGAAATGAAGTCTCTCCTGGAGCTTTGTCCATAAGGATGATGGAGAAATCAGCCATCGATCTTCTTCATTTCCTCATCAATCAGTCTATTGATCCTTTCAGCTTCCCTGTAGCTATCATCACGACGGAATGTAAGCACAGGAGTATTCCTTGTCTTCAGAATCTGTCCGATACGGCCCTGAATGAAGCCTTTCGCACTCTCGAGTGCCTTTACAGATGGATCGATTCTGTTCTCGGGCATCGATGAGATATAGACAGTTGCTGAAGCATTATCGGGAGAAAGCTCCACCCTTGTCACCGAAGTGAAGGGAGATAGATGCGGATTCTTTATCGCACCGGAGACAATGAGCTGCCCCACTGTCTCCATTATTCTATGTTCAAGTCTCTCCTGTGAAAACTCACTCATTTACTTCAAGCTTCCTTCTGACTTCCTCAGTCTCTACGATCTCAAGCACATCTCCAACCTGAAGATCCTGCCAGTTCTCCAATCCGATACCGCACTCGAATCCTTCTGCAACTTCCCTTGCATCGTCCTTGAAACGCTTGAGGGAGGAAATCTTTATCATATCCTTGTTGATCTGGATGGAGTCGCGGATTACGCGGACAAGAGCAGATCTCTTGACTTTGCCTTCCGTGACATAACAGCCAGCAATGACTCCGACCTTCGGTACCTTGAATGTCTCTCTGACCTCGACTTTTCCGATATCGACTTCCTTGATCTCCGGCGAAAGCTTTCCTTCCATAGCATCACGGATATCATCAACGACATCATAAATGATGTTGTACTTCTTGATCTCGACTTTCTCCTGCTCAGCCAAAGCCTGCGCACGAGGAGTCGGACGCACATTGAAGCCGATAACGATAGCGTTCGATGCTGCCGCAAGTGTGATATCAGACTCGATGATCGCACCAGCTGATGCCCTGAGTACATTGAGACGGATTTCAGAGTTGGAGAGTTTCTCCAGAACTCCCTGAAGAGCTTCAACGGAACCCTGCACATCTCCCTTGATGATAACATTGAAGTCAGTAATCTGTCCTTCCATGATCTTCTGGTTGATGTTCTCGAGGGTGATCTTGTTATTCTTTCCGCTCTCTCCGATTCTCTCCAGCTCCTGTCTCTTCGCACCGACCATCCTAGCTTGCTTCTCGTCCTCTGTTACCTGGAACGGGTCTCCTGCTGATGGGATATCTGAAAGACCGATAATCTCAACTGGATCTGAAGGACCAGCTTCCTTTATCTTCTTGCCTTTATCATCGAACATGGCTCTTACACGACCTGGATAGATACCAGCAACGTAGTAATCTCCCTGCCTGAGCGTACCCTTCTCAATGATAACAGTCGCAACAATACCCCTGCCCTGATCGATTCTAGACTCGAGAATCTTTCCTACAGCCCTGCAGTTAGGATTTGCTTTGAGCTCAAGCATTTCTGCCTGGAGAAGAATTGTATCAAGAAGATCATCGATACCTTCTTTCTTCAGAGCGGAGATGCGGCAGTAAAGTGTCTGTCCACCCCATTCCTCAGGAACAAGGCCAAGCTCTGAAAGCTGCTGCATGACCCTGTCAGGGTTAGCATCTGCAAGATCGACTTTGTTTATAGCTACGATGATAGGAACCTTCGCAGCCTTAGCATGATCGATAGCTTCCTTTGTCTGAGGCATTACACCATCATTTGCAGCTACAACGAGAACTACGATATCAGTTACCTGAGCACCGCGGGCTCTCATCATGGAGAATGCAGCATGTCCCGGAGTATCGAGGAATACGATATCTCCCTTATCTGGAACAGATACCTTGTAAGCACCGATATGCTGTGTGATTCCTCCAAACTCGCCTTCTGCAACATGGGATGAGCGGATAGCATCAAGCAGCTTTGTCTTACCATGGTCAACATGTCCCATGATTGTGACAATAGGAGCTCTCGGTTTCATATCCTCAGGCTTGTCCTCATCCTGTGCAATGATAGTCTCATCATAAAGCGATACAAGATGCACTTCGCAGCCATACTCAGATGCGATAATCTCAGCTGTCTCATGGTCAATCTGCTGGTTGATAGTAACCATCAGGCCCATATTGAAGAGCTTCGAGATGATGTCAGAAGCCTTGAGGTTCATCTTCTTTGCAAGATCTGCAACGGTGATGGACTCCATGATATCAATAGACTTCGGAACCGAAGACAGCTTCTGTTCCTCTCTCTTCTTCTTCTGGAACTGGAAATCCAGTTCTTCATCTTTCTGATACTTATCGGAGTAGTCCTTCCTTCTGGAAGCTCCCTGAGGCTTCTTCCCAGGTCCCTTCTGATTGATCTCAGGTCCACCCTGTCCCGGTGCTGGGCGCTGGAAACCTGGACGACTGAAACCTGGCTTCTGTCCCGGTCTGAAAGAACCTCTCTCGGAACCTGGTGTATAGCTCTGACCTGGACGAGGCATTCTCTGCCCCTGTCCCTGACGCTGGAAGCCCTGTCCCTGCGGCCTTCCTCCCTGAAACTTCTTCTGTCCGTTCTGCTGTCTCTGGTAACCGCCAGCAGGACGACCACCCACAACACCAGCAACCCTTGGTTTATGTGGTGCATCAGTGGCGGTAGTTCCATCTACCTTCTGCCCTGGTACTGGAGGAAGGTCTGCGCTCTTTATGATAACAGGACCATTATGAAGCGGTGACTGTATCCTCGAGTTCTGGTGATGGACAGCCGTGTTGGTCATGAAGCTCTTGCCAGTAAGGACAACAGTTTCTTTATGCGGAACTTCCTTCTTCTCCTGGACAGGAGCTTTAGCTGGAACCTTCTTCGGTTCAGGATTGATTGGAGGGAGCTTGCTCTTATCATAAGGGATAACCTTAGGAGTGCGAGCACTGCTTTCAGAGAGAGGACGATTATCCTCCGCTTTCTTCGGAGTCTCAGCCTTCTCCTCTTCCTTCTCCTTAACCTTCACAACAATAGTAGGCTTCTTTTTAAGGACAATGTGCTTCTTCTCGACCTCAGCCTCGCTCTCAGCCTTCTGAGGCTGTGATGCAGGTGTGACAGTCTTCTTGATCACATTTACCTTGATTTTCTCATCGTTCTTCTTATCTTCAGCCATTTTCATCCTTTATCACTCGAACTCGAATTCAGCTCCACAGCTCGGGCAGACTTCTGTACCAGCAGGAAGCACAGCATGGCAGATTGGACACTCGAAGCTGCCACCTTCTTCCTCTTCTTCCGTAATCTCAACACTGTTCTTCACAGTCTCGATTTCCTCATCCGTAAGCCCGATTTCCTTCAGTTCATCATCATTGTAATCGAAGAACTCCTGGATAGACCAGATATCTGCCTTATGAAGTTTCTCTACAAGAGCTTCAGGAAGCGCGATATCTGTAAGAGGAGTATCATCTGGGTCGATTCCGATCTCATCATTTGTGAGAGTCTTCTCCTTCTCTAGCTCCTCATCTGTCTTGAAGAGGTTGTCCACATTTCTGTAGATCTCCATCGTCTGTTCCATCTCATTGAACTGATCCTGGGTCTTCACCTCGATATTCCAGTCACAGAGAGCCTTTGCAAGCTTAACATTGACTCCGCCTTGACCGATTGCAATTCCAAGCTGGTTATCATCGACAATTGCGACAACATGCTTTGTAGCCGGGTCGATAGTCACAACTCTTCTGACCTGAGCTGGAATAAGAGAGTTTGCAATGAATACAAGAGGATCATCTGAGTATCTTACAACATCGATCTTCTCTCCATCGCACTCAGTCATGACAGTCTGGATTCTCGTTCCAGATTTACCGACTGTGGATCCAACTGGATCGACATCTGTCTTTCTTGTATCTACAGCGACCTTAGTTCTGACACCTGCATGTCTTGCAATAGCCTTGATTTCAACATCACCTGAGGAGATTTCAGGAACCTCATTCTCAATAAGGGCCTTAACAAACTCCTTTGAAGATCTTGTAAGAAGGATTCTGACACCGCCTTTTCTCTTGCGGTCCCTGCTGTCCCTTCCTCTAGGCTCATCACCCTTGTCAACTTTCTCAACAAAGAACTTAAGCTTTTCCTGAATCTCATATGTCTCTCTAGGAGACTGTCCGCGTACAGGGAAGATCGCATCTGTATCTTCAAGGTTGAGATTAACAAGATAATCACCGCTCTTGGTTGCTTTCTTGATCTCTCCGATAACAAGCTTTCCTTCCATAGCCTTAGCATCCACATAGACACGGTCAGTGTTATACTCCTTCACGACCTGCTGTGAGCGCTGCTTTGCAGACTGTACAGCTGAATACTCGAAATTCTTAGGATCAAGAGGGATTTCCAGAGAATCACCTGGTTCAACTCCTTCGACAAGCTCCTCAGCTTCGTCTACAGGAATCTGCTTTACTCTATCGTACCAGTTCTCCTCTTCGACAACTTCCTTTACCGAGTAAATCTCAACCGCCCTGTTCTCCTCACCTGTCTTTCCAGGGAAGAAGCGTACAACAGCATTCTCATCTGTCCCGAACTTGCGTTTATAAGCACTAACAAGCATGTCGCGGATAAGGGAAAGAACCTTCTCCTCATCCATATGTCTTTCGGTGATCATCGAATTGATTTCATCAGTCAAGTCAAGCATTCGTTATGCCTCCCATCTGTATTCGAGCTTCGCCTTCGCGATATCGCTATAGAGAAGCGTCATAACACCACGCTTCTCTCCACTATCTTCTATCTGACACTCTGAAAGCGTAACAGAGCTATCATCAGCGCTTTCAATTTTCCCTGTTATATAAGAAGAGAATGAAACGCTGTAAGCTCTTACTAGTTTCCCTTTGAATATGCTGAACTCAATAACATCCTTGAAGCTTCTCTGAAGACCAGGAGAAGAGACCTCAAGTTCAAGATTCCTGTCCCCGAAGATCACGCTATAACGCGGATATATGATGTTATAGACTGCGGCAAGATCATCTGTGTTGACTTCATTTCCCTCTTTATAGACAACAACACGCATATGATGTGTCCCCTGATTGACTGAATCAACAGCTTCCACTGTTTTAAGAGATAGACCTGTCAACAGCTCATCAACTTCCTTGAAAAGCCTGGATTCCTTTGCATCCTCTGTCAGCATATTCCTCCGTTCATAAATAAAGGGACCCTGACTGGTCCCTTTAAATTACTTTAAATGAAACTATAATTTAACTATCAGAAGAGAAAGAAATTGTCAATACCCTAGTTATGTGATAATGCAACATAAACAAACCTCGAGGTTGCATAAGACTCTCCCCCATTCATGGAATAGATTACAAACCCAGATTTCGTTCACCGAGGCTTTATTTCGCACTTTTTCAAGCAAGTCTTCATATGCAAAAACACCACGATGAACGAAAAGAGGTTGCAGTCAGACTATTTCCAGAGATAGTTAGCAAAATAGTCGTTGATTAACTGTGGCCACACAAACCAGTCATGAGCACCAGGCACAATGTTGATGGACCCCTTGCCATTGTAATCAACTCCAAGGTCATCTAAGAGCCATGAGAAGCCCATTGTTGAAGACTGTGTCATGATATCGAAGACACCTGGTCTGAGAAGTGCCTGATCGGAGAAACCCGCACCAAGGTATACGTCAACGGTCTTAAGGACTGCTGCATCTGTGTCAAGCGAATAGAGGTTACATGAACCACCTGAAAGCATTGCATAGTAATCGAAAAGCTGTGTTTCACGGAGGAACAGATAAGATGTTATCTGCGAGCCTCTTGAAAGTCCGCACATAGCTCTGCCGGATGCGTCCTTGACGACGTTGAAATTCTCTTCAATATAAGGAATGAGATGGTTCTCCATATCATCAGCAATAGCCTTGAATCCTGTACCACCTGTTGAGGTTACAAATACAGCATTCTCTACAGAAACGATAATGAATGGCTCAATCTTTCCTTCTGCTATGAGTCTATCAGCAATGTTGTTTACATTGCCCTGATGGAACCAATCTCCCTCAAAACCACCACTACCATGGGAGATGTAGAGAGTCTTGTATGGTTCTGGTCTTGCTTCATCATATCCAGCTGGAAGGTAAACCTGTGCAGGCCCATTGGAACCATCAGCCCTATTATATTCAATGTAGACAATCTCGCCCTTTTTGCTCTCATCTTCAATTGGGAACAGGAATGTCCAATCGTCCCATGGATTTTGCTTTTCTGCGTCAAATGGAACGAAGAACTGTGACCTCTGCTGTGGATTCATAGACCAGGCATTCTGTGGTGGTATGTTCTCGGGATCAGTTACTATGACCTCTGTTGCACCATTGTCATATGAAACACGATATGTATATAGATAAGATGCGCACGGGAGCTGCAACGATACAGTCCATGTATCTCCATCCTTGACCATATCAAATGATCCACTCTCATCAGCAATATGGCGCATATCAACACCCTTTTCCCAAGCCTCTGGTCCATAGACGTAGTTATCCGGATTATCATTCACACTGGACACTGCAGCGCCTCTTGCGAAGACGTGCATATCGTTGTTTTTATAGAATGTAAATGAGCCTACAAGTCTGACATTCGTTGCATCTGGATCCGTATAAGTGAAAGTCGTTGTGTAGCCAGTAGGAGAATTCTCGTCCCTGACAGTTGTAACTCCTGCACTCAGCACTGAAACAAGTAGTGCCATTACTAGAACAAATGCTGTAGTTTTCTTCAACATAATGCTCTCCTTTTTTAATGATTAATCGGTTTAGTTGACCGCTTCACCAATATTCTTTTTGACTAAACAAATTTTACGCAAATGAAGATTTTATGTAGTAATTGTGAGTATTTTATAAAAGATACAGCAAAATATTTTAGAAATATATAAAATTAACCATAAAAATAAATACTATTAATTTTATATCAAAGAATAAATATATCAAATGCTATTATTTGACATGAATTCTGCATATTAAAGATCAAGGCATAATTGAATCTGACAGCATGTTGCCTCTCTATCATTGTAGAGTCCTTCCCAGGACTTAAAGCCCCCTGCGGGAAGTCTCACAAATATTTTAATCACCAGAAATCTGTGTATTATATACCCAGTTTGGTTTTAAGGTTCCTTATGAACATCAGTGCTTCAAGCGGAGTCGAGGAATCTACATCGAATGAAGCAAGCTCTTCAAGAGCCTCATCTCCAGTGCTCTCCTCCCTCTCATCTCCCCCATCTATGAAGAGATCACCCTGTGCGGTGTCGAAGGAGTAATCGGCAAAGTGCTTCTTCTGGAAAAGAGTCGCTTCCTTTACTACTTCACGGGGAAGCCCTGCAAGCTTAGCAACATGGATACCATATGATGATGTAGCCGCCCCAGGCTCTGCTTTCCTGAGGAATGTTATTGAATTCTTCTCCTCAAGAACTGCCATATGCAATAGCTGCATTCCGGAGGTATCGAGCATCGTCAGTTCATGGTAATGAGTTGCAAAGAGCGTTATCGCTCCAAGCTTCTTAAGATACTCCATCACTGCATAGGCAATGGACATACCATCCTGTGTGGATGTTCCCCTTCCAATCTCATCCATTATTATAAGAGAACGTTCTGTAGCTCCTCTGAGAATAGCAGCAGTCTCCGTCATCTCGACAAGGAATGTGGATTCCCCGCGAGCAAGGTTATCACTAGCACCAACTCGACAGTAGATTCTGTCTATTATTGGAATCCTTGCGCTATCTGCGGGAATGAATGAACCCATATGAGCCATCAGAGCTATTATCGCAACTTCTCTAAGATACGTACTCTTTCCAGCCATATTAGGACCTGTTATGAGCGCGAAGCGTGAAGAAGATGAGAGGAATGAGTTTGAAGTATAGTTCTCCCTGCCTGTAAATGACTCAACCACGGGATGCCGTCCGTTTATGATCTCAAGCTCCCCTGAATCGATTATCTCAGGTCTGTTATATCCGCATTCAGCTGCGAGGAAGGCAAGAGATGAGAAGAAATCGAGGCGAGAGATTATCCTTCCCATATTCTCTATTGCAGAGTAAAGATTCCTCGCTCTATCAAGGAAGGATGAGAATACAGCCCTCTCCCTCTGCGCTGCTTCCTCTCTGGAATTCAATATCCTCGTCTGCATATCATCGAGTTCAGTGGTTGTGAATCTCTCCCCTCCGACAAGAGTCTGCCGTCGTATGAAATAATCAGGGACTCTATCAAGCTGGGATCGGGAAACTTCGAAGTAGTACCCGATAATCCTATTCTGCCCTATCTTTATATTCTGTATTCCAGTCTCTTCCTTGATTCTCTCCATGTACTTCTCAAGCATTTCCTCTCCATGCTCAAGATAACCTCTGGCTTCATCAAGCTTCTCATCGTATCCGGTAAGAATTATCGTCCCCTCATTGAGGAGGTTTGTACATTCCCTGTTCACTGCACGAAGCGCGTCAGAAGAGAAATCTATGATACTTTCAAAATCCGAAGAGAAATCCTCTGCAAGCTCCAGATACTCCTTCCTCTCTCCGACAAGGGAGAAAAAAGATGCAGAAGAATCAGCAATTGCTATTATATCCCTTGGGGTAAGCTTCCTCAGCGAGGCCTTGGAAGACAATCTCTCGAGATCAGCAGAAGAGGAAAGAAGCTTTCTGACCCTATCGAGCTCGTTTCTATCATTCACAAAGAACGAAACCCAATCAAGCCTCTTCTCGATAGCCTCCCTGTCCTCTAGGGGATGAAGAATCGCATCTTTAAGAAATCTTCCACCGGATGCTGTCTTCGTCCTGTTCATTGCATAGAAAAGGGAGCCTTGGCTTCTTCCATCTGAAAGCGATGAGATAAGCTCAAGATTCCTTACAGCTGCGCTATCCAGGAGGAGATAGGACTCATCATTGATTTTCTCGATAGCTCTAAGCTGAGGCAGTTCTGATTTCGTATTATCTTCAATATACTTCAGTAGCGCGCCAATCGGAGACAAGAGAGGATCTTTCTCTTCTATCCCGAAAAGGGAAAGCGCTGATTCCGGAAACTGCTTCAAAGCCTCTTTCCTCCCCTCACGCACAGTGAAATACCAGGAAGGAAGCTTGGTTATTATCGCGCTCTGTCTATCGAGGACAGTCCGGAATGTCTTTTCAGTGAAGTAAAGATCATCGGAGACGACTATCTCCTTCGGTGTTACTGAGGCGATAAGCGATTCAAGCGAGGAGTAATCCTTCTCCAATGGAAGGGAACGCACACGGAAGACTCCTGTAGAAATATCAGCCCAAGCCGCGAAGATTCCCTTCTTGTTCGAATCGATAGCCATCACGAATGAAGATGAAAGCGAATCAAGATACTCCTCATCCACAACAGTAGCAGGTGTGTAGATTTCAGTAACACTGCGTTTTGCAAGCTCCCTGGGGTTATATGAAAGGGAAAGCTGCTCACAGATAGCAACCTTCTTTCCCGCATCGAGAAGCCTTTTCAGATAATTCCTTGCCGCATGATAAGGAATGCCGCACATAGGCATATTAGCCCTATGTGTAAGGGTAAGATTAAGGAGCTTTGAGACTTCTTCCGCATCACTGCCAAACATTTCATAGAAGTCCCCTAATCTGAAGAAAAGCACCATATCCTGATGCTTTTCCTTTATTTCCATATACTGACGCATCATTGGCGTCAGACCATCTTTTCTATCCATTGGGTATTAATAATATGATGTTGTGATGGCAAGAACAAGCTTCAGACCTGTATTTCCTATTCCAGAGGAATCCCACCTGAAGCCATCATGCTTATCCCAGGTAGCATTCTCAACGAGGTAAAGGCCAAGAGGGAACCCTGGAATCTGCATCTTTATTCCTGCTCCTGCTGCAAAATACCAGTCAATATTGCTGAAAGATGAAAGATCTGAAATCTCATCTGTAACACCTGTTGCACTGACAAAGCCCTCTACAGCAAGCATCTGATAGACTATCGGGTAAGTGAGATCAATCTGGTTATGCCAGAGGAAGGACTTATCGTATATGACATCGAAACCACGTCCGATGTTCATACCATCGATATAGAGCATCTCATACCTTGTCGCACCTTCCTTTGCATTGTACCATCCCCACTTTCCATCATTCCGCCAATACTGATCGAACATGAAGGATACATTTGTCGAATAGGAAAGAACGAGACTTCTTGGCCTCTCTTCCTCATCAATGTATGTGAAGAGAGAATGATATACAGCACCAGAAAGCGATACTCTATTGTAATTGGAGAGGCCCATGAGGATACCTCCTGCATATGTGTATGATGCAGAGAGGACATATCCCCTTGTGGTGTTCTGCCTCAGATCTCTTCCATCCCATGTTACAGATAAAGTGAGCCTGTTAGACCACTGCCATCCCTGATGGTACTTATAGATGAGCTCCTCATATGGTGTGTACATAGTATCATCATAAACAGCATGATTCAGACCCAGAGAGATACCTGCGGAGAGCGTGAGAGAACCTGGCTCAAAAGCAAAGGTATAACCCGTTGTGTATCCCAAAGCGATTCTATAGTAGTCATAAGCCATCAGATAGGCATCGGATGGATAGAGAGGGTTATCTGTCGCATACCACTCATCTGCTGAGTTGTATCCAAGAGGGA
>CASDRY010000142.1 GCA_949283235.1 uncultured Spirochaetales bacterium
CATAAAGGAGAGAAGGCATTCATCCTTTGAAAGGTCATTCAGTCTGCCTGAGGGACTTGATGAGAGTGCGATAAGCGCATCGTTCGAGAATGGAATTCTTACTGTAACTCTTCCGAAGACTCCAGAGGAGCAGCCGAAGAGAATTGAGGTAAAGATCGGTAAGTAACCGATGAAGGCAGGGCCTTTGAGCTCTGCCTATGATAAGGAGAAAGATGATGAGATATGTGATAACAAGAACAGCTGCACCAAGACTTACAGGCTTTGATACATTCTTCAGTGATTTCTTTGGTGATACAGCAACAAAGAAGATTCCACCTGTGGATATCTATGAGGATGCTGCCCAGTACATTATAGAAGCGGAAGTTGCTGGATATAGCGAGAAGGACATCAATGTAACGATGAAGGATGGTATTCTGACAATCTCTTCGGAGGAGAGCTGGAAGGAAAGAAGAGCAAGGGAGAAAGAGGAGAAGAACATGATCATCTCCGAGATAAAGCTTCCTGAGTTCTCAAGATCATTCAAACTTCCAGAGGATGCGGATACAGAAAGGGTAGAAGCTGAAAGCAGGAATGGTGTTCTTATCATCACGATACCTCGTATTAAAAAAGCAGAACCTGGTAAGATTGAGATAAAAATCAACAGGTAAAAGCGTGGAGCTCGAAAGGGCTCCATTATTTTGCTCTTTAACCGCTCCATTCTTTTTCGCTATACTCTCATCAGAGGTGGCCATGTATAAGATTATCAAGAAGGAGCAGCTTTCCCAGGAAGTATTCCTGATGGAGATTGAAGCTCCCATGATAGCTCGTGAGAGAAAAGCCGGGCAGTTTGTTATCGTACAGAAAGGTGGAGACTTCAATGAGCGTATTCCACTTACAATTGCTGATGCAGATTCAGAGAAAGGAACAATAACGATTGTGTTCCAGAGAGTCGGTGCATCTACATTCCTTCTTGCTGAGCTTAATGAAGGTGAATATATAGAGAACGTACTCGGACCATTGGGGACACCTACCCATATTGAGAATTATGGTCGTGTAGTATGCGTTGGTGGTGGAATCGGGGTCGCTCCTCTTTATCCGATTGCAGAGGCGATGAAGAAAGCTGGCAATGATGTTCATATCATAATCGGGGCACGCAACAAGGAGCTTATTATCGAAGAAGATAAGATGAGGACAATCGATCCGGATCTCACGATTATCACAGATGATGGTTCCTATGGGGAGAAGGGTGTTGTCACTGTTCCTCTTGAGAGAATGCTCAAGGAGGGAAATGTCCAGCATGTTGTTTCCATCGGTCCTGCTATCATGATGAAGTTCTGCACGAAGACAGCTGACAGCTATGGCGTGCCTATTACAGTTTCCCTCAATTCAATCATGATTGATGGTACTGGTATGTGTGGTGGTTGCCGTGTTGATATCGGAGGCGAGATGAAGTTCGTCTGTGTTGATGGACCTGAGTTCGATGGGCACCTTGTCAATTGGGACAATCTCATGATGAGGCAGAGAACATATAAAGCTCGCGAGAAGGAAGACAATGACAAGTGCCGTGGTGGAATCTGCGGAAAGCTGGGGCTGAAATGACAAAGACACCTGAAATGATAGAGCAGGAAGCAAAGGAAATCCTTGCAAAGCTTCCAGAGAACCTTACAGCAAAAGATAGGGCCGCTATCCCTCATATGGATATGCCTGCACAGGATCCGAAAGAACGTATCCATAACATGAATGAAGTCGCTCTCGGATATACAGAAGATGAGGCTTTGGTAGAGGCTTCAAGATGTCTCCAGTGCAAGAACAAGCCATGTGTCAATGGATGCCCTGTAGGAATAGATATTCCGGCTTTCATTCACAAGATAACGGAGAAGGACTACAGCGGGGCTTTGTCTGTAATCCAGGAATCAAGTTTGTTGCCTTCTATCTGCGGAAGAGTATGTCCTCAGGAAAGCCAGTGCCAGAAATACTGCACAGTCGGCAAGATGCTGAAAGATGTCGATCAGGCTGTAGGTATTGGTCGTCTTGAAAGATTTGTGGCAGATCATGAAGCCGCTAACACTACGATTCCTGAGATTGCTCCGGCAACAGGAAAAAAGGTCGCTGTTGTTGGCTCAGGTCCTGCATCGATAGCCTGTGCTGCTGATGTACGACGCGCAGGGCATAGCGTTACTGTCTTTGAGGCTCTTCATAAGATGGGTGGGGTTCTTAGCTATGGAATTCCTGAGTTCAGGCTTCCGAAGCGCCTTGTCGATAAGGAAATCGAGAAGCTTTCAGTGATGGGTATTGATTTCGAGAAGAATGTACTCGTAGGACGCACAAGAACCATTCAGGAGCTGATGGAGGAGGATGGCTTCGATGCTGTCTTTGTAGGAACTGGTGCGGGGCTTCCTAAATTCATGGGTATTCCGGGAGAGGACCTTGTCTCTGTATTCTCAGCAAACGAGTATCTCACAAGATCAAACCTGATGAAGGCGTATGATGAGAAGGATTCCCTTACTCCATTCTTCCATTCGCATAAGGTTGCAGTATTCGGTGGCGGAAATGTCGCTATGGATGCTGCTCGTACAGCTCTTCGTCTTGGTGCTGATACTGTTGATATCATCTACAGACGCTCGAGAGAGGAGATGCCTGCAAGAAAGGAAGAGATTGAGCATGCAGTAGAGGAGGGGTGCAATCTCCGTCTTCTTTCCCAGCCTGTTGAGATTCTCGGAGATGAGAATGGTATCGTTAAGGGTGTTGTGATCAGAAAGTGTGAGCTTGGAGAGCCTGATGCTTCTGGAAGAAGATCTCCTGTGGAGATCCCTGGTTCTGATTACACAGTTGAATATGATACTGTAATCGTATCTATCGGAAATGCTTCTAATCCTCTGATTAAGAGAACAACTCCTGAGATTGAGACCAACAGAAGGGGTAACTTCATCGTTAATGAGGAAACCTGTGAAACATCGATGAAGGGTGTTTATGCTGGTGGCGATATCGTGCTTGGTGCTGCTACTGTAATTCTCGCGATGGGACAGGGCAGGAAGGCTGCTGCCGCGATTAATGAGTATCTGAAGGAAAAGAAGTGATAGATAAGCTTTCCAGAGTATTCTGCATTGTTTCAGCGGAGGATAAATTCGAGGCTATCGATGAGATAATCGGAAAGTGCTCCATATTCTCGGAGCTCCCCGATAAGCCTAGGTTTATCCGCGCTGTGCATAAGAGGGAACTGCAGCAATCCACAGGCATTGGCCATGGCGTTGCGATAGCTCATGGAAAGCTTTCAGATGTGATGAAGCCCGCGATAGCTCTCGGTTTTTCAGAGAAGGGTATAATCTTTGATGATAGATATCCTGATCCTGTGAAGCTTGTATTTGTCATAGCTTCCTCAAAGCATGGGGATTCTGATTACCTGAAAGCTGTCGCATCGATTCTTACCTGGGTTCATGATCCTTATTTCAGGAGAATTCTTGTTGAGAAGAACTGGGAGGATGAGAAAGCCCAGATGTTCTTCTCGATGCTTGAGAGCCAGGAGTTCAGACCTCAATACTGAAGATATAATCAAGTTTTTCATCTCTCTCCTCCGGTATGAATAAAGGACAGCAGGAGGCGGAGTATGCAATTCCTGCTGTTATAAGCCGGTCTCTGTTATTTCTGATGTATCTATCATAGAAACCACCGCCACGCCCAAGCCTGTATAGGCCATTGAACCCAAGGAGAGGCACAAGCATCAATGCATTTCCATAGTCTGTTTCTGTATGCTCTGGTTCCATGAATCCAAGCTTTGATTTCTTAAGTTCTCTGGATGCGGAGAAGAACATCTCTCCGTTCTCGATATAAGGAAGAAGTACCCTCTCATCGGAAAGGAGTGGAGAGATATCTGGTTCAGTTGAAAGCGGGGAGAAGGCGAGGATTGTCTCTGCTTGTTGCCACAATGAAGATGACAAGAGCTTTGAACAAAGGATCTTCGACTCCTTCTCTTTCTCTGGGAATGCTTTCAATTTCTCTATTAGTTTCTTTCTCAGTTCGTCTCTGTCCATAGATACCTGTTAAGTATAGCTCAATTGGAATTTATGGAAGAGTCCTAAAGGATGGAGAAGAGATAGACAGAACCTTATTGAGCAAGGCACATGTAATTGATTATCATCATACAGCTAAAAGCAAAGTATCATTGCTAAAGTTCTTAGGAGAAACAATGTACATCACAAAACGCGATGGAAGAAAGGAAAACTTCAATATTTCCAAAATAGAGAATGCTATAAGGAAATCACTGGAAAGTACTGGCCGTGATTTTCCTGAAACCCTTCCTTCAGCTCTTGCAGAAGCAGTTGCCTCCTCCCTTTCTCATGATAAAGAGTGGAGCGTTGAGGAGATTCAGGATGCTGCGGAGAAGACGCTCATGGCAGCGGGAGAGTTCGATGCGGCAAAGAATTACATCCTTTTCAGAAGCAGACGCACAGAGCTGAGAAAGGAGAGGATGAGGATTCTTGAGCATTATCCTGATTCATCTATTGAACCTGTGCTGGAGGAGATACAGAAGGATTTTTCAGATGAGAAATACTCCCTTTCAATACTTGCTGATAAATATCTCTCTTTCTCAAAGTCCGGTATGGGAGAGGAAGAGGAGGAAGCCGCGCTTGTCAGGGCTGCTGTAGAGCTTACAGGACCTCAGTCCCCATCATGGGAGTTCATTGCAGCGCGTTTTCTGCTCTTCTCATTCAGGACCAAGCTTCAGAAGACTCTTGCGGCAGAGGGGATAAGAAGCTTCTCGGAGAAGGTCCAGGTGTTGACAGATGCTGGCCTTTATGGGGCTTACATAAGGGAGAACTATACCAATGCTGAACTCGATGAGGCCGCGACTTTTATCGATAATTCCCGCGACAACCTCTTCACATACTCCGGCCTTGATCTTCTTCTGAAGCGCTATGTGATACGCTCACATAAGCATGAGGCTCTGGAGACGCCGCAGGAGATGTTCCTTGGCATCGCTCTCCATCTTGCGCTTCCTGAGAAGATGAACAGGATGAAATGGGTGAAGGCTTTCTATGACATGCTGTCCAGAATGGAAGTGACTATGGCGACTCCGACTCTGGCTAATGCCAGAAAGCCTATTCATCAGCTCTCATCCTGCTTTATAGATATCGTGCCCGATTCCCTGAGCGGTATATATCGTTCTCTCGATAATTTCGCCAAGGTGTCTAAATTCGGTGGCGGAATGGGTATGTACTTCGGAAAGGTAAGAGCAAATGGTTCTTCGATCAGAGGCTTTGAAGGAGCTGCGGGAGGAATCATCAGATGGATACGTCTTGTTAATGATACAGCGGTCGCTGTTGATCAGCTCGGTGTTAGGGCAGGTGCTGTTGCTGTATACCTCGATGTATGGCACCGAGATCTTCTCGAATTCCTGAATCTCCGTACAAATAATGGAGATGATAGGATGAAAGCACATGATGTCTTCCCGGCTGTCTGCTACCCTGATTACTTCTGGAAGCTTTGCTCTGAGAGCCTTGATCAGATGTGGTACATGATGTGTCCTCATGAGATTTGGACTATCAAGGGGTATCATCTGGAGGATTTCTATGGCGATGAGTGGACTGAAAGATACCTCGATTGTGTCCGCGATAGCCGTATCCGCAAGCGTTCAGTACTTCTGAAGGATCTTGTCCGTCTTATCCTCAAGAGCGCAGTTGAGACAGGAACTCCATTCGTGTTTAACCGCGATGAGGTTAATAGGATGAATCCTAATAAGCATTGCGGGATGATCTATTCATCCAATCTCTGCACTGAAATCGCTCAGAATATGGCTGAAATCGAGGATGTGTCGATTGAGACGAAAACGATGGATGGGGACACTGTTGTTGTGACAACAACAAAACCAGGTAGTTTTGTTGTCTGTAACCTTGCTTCTCTGTGCCTTGGAAATATTGATGTTAATGATAAGAAGAAGCTTTCATCGCTTGTGAAGACTGTTGTAAGAGCTTTGGATAACGTCATCTCTCTCAATTTCTATCCTGTGCCATACGCAAAGCTCACAAATAATGAGTATCGTTCGATAGGACTGGGGGTGTCGGGCTATCATCATATGCTTGCAAAGAATGGTATTAAATGGGAGAGCGAGGAGCACCTTGAGTTCGTGGATAAAGTCTTTGAGACTATAAGCTATGCAGCTATCGAGGCATCTGCAGAGCTTGGAAAGGAGAAGGGCGTATACGCCCATTTCAAGGGAAGTGAGTGGGATACGGGCGTATTCTTCGATAGGCGTGGTTACAATTCCCCTGAGTGGCAGGCTTTGAGGAAGAAGGTTCATGAGAATGGTATGAGGAATGCATATCTTCTTGCCATCGCACCTACATCCTCGACAAGCATCCTCAGCGGAACGACAGCAGGTGTCGATCCTGTCATGAAGAGATTCTTCTATGAGGAGAAGAAGGGAAGCATGCTTCCTCGTACAGCTCCTGAGCTTTCTTCGAAGACATGGTGGTATTACAAAGCTGCCCATGAGATTGATCAGTCATGGTCTATCAAGGCAGATGGAGTGAGACAGCGCCATATCGATCAGGCACAGAGCGTGAATCTCTATATAACTAATGATTACACAATGAGGGAGGTTCTCAATCTCCTGATACTCGCATGGAAATGCCATGTGAAGACCTTATACTACACTCGCTCCAAGAGTCTTGAAGTGGAGGAGTGCGAGAGCTGCTCGAGCTAGGAGGAATCATGGAAGAGCTTAAAAGAAAACCACTCTTTAATCCCGATGGGGATACAGAAGTAGAGAAGAGAAGAATGGTCTGTGGAAACACGACCAATCTCAACGACTTCAATAATATGAAATATGGATGGGTGTCTGATTGGTACAGACAGGCTATGAATAATTTCTGGGTTCCAGAGGAGATTAATCTTGCTCAGGATCTGAAGGATTATCATAATCTCTTGCCTTCTGAGAGAAAGGCATATGATAAGATTCTTTCCTTCCTTGTCTTCTTAGATAGTCTTCAGACTGCTAACCTTCCTAATGTTACGGAGTATATCACTGCAAATGAGGTAGGGCTTTGTCTGCATATCCAGACATTCCAGGAGTGTCTTCATAGCCAGGCTTATTCATATATGCTTGATACAATCTGCTCCCCGGATGAAAGAAATGATATCCTATTCCAGTGGAAGACAGATGAGCATCTTCTGCGCAGAAATACCTTCATCGGCAACTGCTACAATGACTTTGTCGAGAATAGGGATCTGGGGCATCTCATGAAGGTGCTTATAGCGAATTACATCCTTGAAGGTATCTACTTCTATTCAGGTTTCATGTTCTTCTACAATCTCTCCAGAAACGGAAAGATGCCAGGATCTGCACAGGAGATAAGATACATCAATCGTGATGAGAATACTCATCTCTGGCTTTTCAGGAACATAATCCTTGAGCTGAAGAAGGAAGAGAGCGAACTTTTCACCCCAGAGCTGATAGAGGAATACAAAGCCATGATGCTCGAAGGTGTTAAACAAGAAGCTGAATGGGGCGAGTATGTAATCGGTGATGATATTCCAGGTCTTACAAGGAAGATGGTCCATGATTACATCTACTATCTTGGAAACCTCAGATGGCGTAATCTTGGCTTCGATGAGCTTTATCCTGGATACAAAGATGAACCAGAGGATATGGCATGGGTATCACAATACTCCAACGCCAACATGGTTAAGACAGATTTCTTCGAGGCAAGAAGCACTGCATACGCAAAATCGACAGCACTTGTTGATGACCTTTGAGGCATGCTCCCATTCGAGTGTGAAGAAACCATCAATAGGGAAAAGTACGGAGATTTGTAAGTGACTTTGAAATCTCTGTATTTTTTCTCATGATAAACATCGCCGGTCAGATAGTGGAATTGATAGGTGATTTCTCATATACCAATCTTTGAGATCTTAATATCAGTGGGCTAGCGAGGACAGATTCTTATAAATTCTTCATTAGCCCCCTGATCCTTAATTATCGATGAAATACTCAGCGCAATAATAATTTTAACTAGTTTAACAGTCGATTATTGATTAGGTAAGGGGCTATCAGTTGATGACATCCCCTGTTATAACTCTCAGAGAGACATTGATTTCCTGAGGCTATTCACTTCATCAATTGAAAGACTCGTAAGCTCTGAAATCTTAGAGGTTGGAGTTCCATCTGCAATGAGATTTCTTGCCACCTTTCTGACTCCATCAGCCTCTCCTTCTTTAAG
>CASDRY010000143.1 GCA_949283235.1 uncultured Spirochaetales bacterium
AGCATTTGGTGAAGAAGTAATCATCTTCCATCGTGACACTTTTGAGTTCTTCACGATAATCTGCCGTAGTGTGTTGATCGCACATAGCGGGCCTCCTTTAGGGGCACCATCAGATGCACCTATAAGTAATACCCTCTAAGTCCCGATTTATGTCAGGTTTTGGAGAAAAAAAGAAGAGCTCCTCGATTGAGGAGCATGTGTTATCTGTTTCTTCTGATTTCCTGGGCTTTCCAGGGATCAAGATAATGTGTTGAGTATAGTCTTTCTCTCACAGGGTCACCGCTTTTAGTGAAGCGCAGGGGAAGACCGCCTCTTCCATCCTTTACATATTTGTTTACAGAAGGCTTAAGTCCTACAGCTTCTGCATATGCCTTTATTGATGTGACAATCGCATGAAGGCGAGAAAGATCGGTGGAGCAGAAATCCTCAAGACAGAAAGCCTTGCCCTGTCTCCATTCTGCATACTTCGATTCTTCAAGCACTCCTATTCCGATAAGCACATCAGGCACTGTGCAGTAACCACGATCCTCAAGCTGCTTCTCAATCTCCGAGTTTACTTTCTCCGCTCGTTTGTCAGACATCAGACAAGGTTCTCCGTAGCTTTCCAGAGTTTTTCAAGGTTGTAGAACTCTCTGAGTTCAGATGACATCAGATGGATGATGATATCACCGCAATCAATGAGCTCCCAACCACTGGTGTCAGGTGACTTATGCCTGTTAACTACACTGAGCCCAAGGCTGTTGATCTCATCCCAGATCTGATGAACAACACCCCTCAGGTGTCCTACCGATGACACTGTCGCTATGATAAAGCACTCTGTCCAGGAACACTCAGCACCAACATCAATAACAACTGTATCTTCACACTTGTGATCTTCAAGAAATGCTTTCAGCTTTTCTGCATTAGCCTTTGTTGTATCTTTCATATCAACTCCATTATAGCAAACCGCCAGATTTTATATAATCATAGAGCTCATCTGAAACTTCAGCGCTCTTAATTCCTTCCCTTTCAAAGTATTCACCCTGCATATCCATGATCGTGATGATCATATCCTCCAGACGCTCACCTGAAAGTATCCTCTGTCTATCATCATCATTAAGATGCTTCCTGCCAGGCTCCATGTAGTCAGCTATATAAAGTATAGCTCCATACTTTCCCATCTCCTTGCTTCCAAGGGTATGGTGACGTACAGCAAGACGGAAATAATCAGGAACATCCCCTTCTGCATCTTCCGGGAAATGTATAGCTGAAAGCGCACCATGAAGAAGCATGGGATTCTCCTCCTCTTCAGGAAACACATCTATACCATGCTCCCTGCAATATAGAGGAGTATTCTCATCACAGCTATATCTATAAGCATCATGGTATATCCCGATATAAGCTGCATCGTCTGAAGAAAGTCCAAACCGGGTTGCAAGCATCCTAGAAACAGAAACAACCCCAAGAGAATGCTGGAAACGCTTCTCTTTGATCATTCCTCTGACTTTATTCTCAAGTTCTGTATAGCTTATTCTCATCGATATACTTCCTGACTCGAGGGCTTACCATATCAAGGCTTCCTGCCCTTACTTCTGAAGATGATGCATGATAGGTATCGCTTGGAATGAAAATAACCTCAGCTCCAGAATTGTTCTCAACACTTCCAAGCCTTGTGAAGCAAAGAAACCTCACATGCTCTCTCAGATACTCTATATCATGCCAATGCCCAAGCGTCGGGATGATATCATCACCGATTATGAAATTGACCTTTCCATTATCGGAGGCTTCATCATAGAATGCCTTGATAGTCTCCGATGTATAGCTTACCCCGCCTTTCTCTCCTTCGAACAGAGATACCTCGATATCAATAGCATCATCGGGATAAAGATTCCTGAAATCCTCAATCGCCAATGAGATCATATCAACACGATGGGAAAACGAGGCAGGCTGCGTTCCTCTCTTGAAATTCGAGATATACGCTGGAATAACTATGAGCTTTGTTATCCCGCACTCAGTGAAGGCTTCATGAAATAGATGGATATGTCCAAGATGAACAGGATCGAATGTACCGCCAAGAAGCGCTATTCTACTCTTCATCTCTGTAGTGGGCATCCATATCCATCCTTGCCGTGAAGCCATCTTCCTCTTTCTCTCCAGAGAGACGGAACAAGGAATGCTTCAGAGGTTCAAGAAGATCATCACGATATATCGAGAGAGGAAGAACCACCTTATCGCTATACTTCTTCTTCAGCTCCTCAAAGCGGCTTTCGGTATCAGGCTCATCAATCTTTGTCCCGACTATGATATGCTCCTTCTCACCAAGCTCCTTACTGTACTTGCTAAGCTCAGAAGCAAGGATATCATAAGCCTCAAGATAGTTATCATCTGAAAGATCAACAAGATAACAAAGGCCCTTTGTCCTTGATATATGCCTGAGGAACTTATAACCCATTCCAGAACCTTCGCTTGCACCTTCGATGATTCCCGGGATATCAGCAATGACAACATCCTGATCCCCCTCCCTGAGCACGCCAAGAACTGGAATCTTGGTAGTGAATGGGTAACCCGCTACCTTGGATCTTGCATTCGTGAAGAGATTTATAAGCGAGGACTTTCCAGCATTCGGGAAACCTACAAGCCCTATATCAGCAATGATCTGCAACTCAAGACCTACCCTCATCTCCGTGCCTTTGCCACCAGGCTGAGCAAAACGAGGAGTCTGCCTTACAGCTGTACGGAAATGCCAGTTTCCAAGACCACCTTTGCCACCTTCAAGAAAGACATATCGGTCAAGTCCTGTAAGATCCTTTATAAGCTCCCCAGTTTCCGCATTGCGGATAACTGTTCCAGGAGGAACTGGAATCTCAACATCCTTCCCATCGCGGCCTGCACATCTTGCACCCTGTCCAGGACGGCCATTTTCAGCCCTGAATGAACGCTGGAGCTTCAGATGACCAAGAGTTCTGAGGTTGTCTTTAACGACAAAGACAACGTCCCCTCCGCGTCCGCCGTCACCACCGTCTGGACCGCCCTTGGGGACGAATTTCTCCCGGCGGAAGGAAACACATCCGTGTCCTCCATTGCCGGAAGCTATATCAATATATGTTTCGTCGGAGAATCCGAACATTCTTACTCGGCCTTAGCCTCTGTCATTTCAACAATTGAGCAGTACTTGCGGTTCTTTCTCTCGTGGAACTTAACAGTACCAGCAACAAGTGCGAAAAGAGTATAGTCCTTACCGCATCCGCAGTTTGCCCCCGGATGGATCTTTGTTCCTCTCTGGCGAACGATGACCTCTCCAGCCTTTACAACCTGGCCACCGAATCTCTTAACGCCAAGGCGCTGTGCATTGGAATCGCGTCCGTTGCGGGATGATCCGCCACCTTTCTTATGTGCCATTTCTCTCCCTCCTTAGCCTTCGATCTTCTCGACCTTGATAGTTGTATAAGTCTCTCTGTGTCCCTGTGTACGGCGATAGCCCTTTCTTCTGCGGAACTTGTAGACCTTTACCTTCTCACCTCTGAACTCTGCGCCAACAGTTGCTGTAACCTTAGCACCCTCTACATATGGAGCGCCAAACTTAGCAGAATCACCATCAACGACAGCCAGAACCTTCTCGATTTCGTAGGAAGAACCCTCTTCCATACTGAGTTTATCGACAACCAGCTCCTTGCCTTCTTCAGCCTTATACTGTTTGCCGAGGATTTCAACTAGTGCGTACATGTCGTGTCCTTTCAATTTAGTCTGACAAGTAAATATACCTTTCCGATTCCTTTTTCAATCGCAAACAGAAGATTTTCTCCTCTAGATGGTAAAATAAGGAAAATAAAAACAAACGTTTGTTTTATTTGTTATCACAATCAACGATTAGATCAGCAATCTGCTCTATATTCATTTCCCTGAAATATGCCTCTTCAAGAGGAATCCATCGAGAAGCGAATACAGAAGCTTTCTCCTCTCCATTCCTGATTCTTATTCTCCTCAGTTGCTCTTCTTTGCTGATTGTCATGAAAACAGAAAGATCATAGTACTTTCCGAATCTTGGACTGAGGCTGTAAGCACCTTCAATAATCACAGGAAAAGCAGGATCTACAATGATAGGATCCTCATCATAGGACATCAGAGAACAATTGAAGCGCCTGTAAGAGAAAGGCTGGGAAGAGGAAAGGTTATCAAGGACCTCTTCCTTAAACCTCTCATAATGAACATTACCCCCAGCTTCCCTATAACGCTCCTCTCTTCGCAGTTCCGGAGGAAGGAAGAAATCATCCATGTGAATCACACTTCCTCCTATTCTCTCTGCAAGAGAGTAGGAAAACGTTGTCTTTCCAGATGCTGAACGCCCGTCTATTGCAATAACCTTTGTGCTAGGTGTGATAAGGGAAAGCACCTTTTCCAATGCGTTCACCCCATCTTTCTCCCTGTGAAACCAGCCTTAGAAAGAGCTGCGGCTATTATAGGAATAAGGACAAGCTGCATTACAATTGCAGGGAAGCATGAGATGAAATAGCTTGAAATCCACATAGGAAGGGAATAGGAACCACGTGCAAAGATAAAAGCCCTAGCACATCCTGCAACCACTCGACCGAATAGCATCGCCACGAGCAAGCTGATAAGCACATTCGCAGTCACCTTCTTTGTCTTAACAATAGCCATCATCAAACCAGCCATAAAACCATAACACCCAAGCTCAACCATCATCTGGGGAAGCATCGGAGCACCAGGCATACCGGTGAATAGAAAGGAAAGCAAAGGCCCGGCTATACCGCAGAGAAGGCCGAAGGGCCATGTTGTGAGTATCCCGCAAAGCAGGACAGGAAGGTGCATCGGAGAGAAGAGAACCCCTCCATTCGGAATAGCATGAAAAGCCATCGGAAGCACTACACAAAGCGCGATGCAGACAGCGGTTGCCAATGATTTACGAAGTATGGACATTTAAACTCCTTTCAGTGCAATTGCACCGAGCAATATAATAAGGGAGAAGAGAAACGAAAGTATTTCCCTTCTTCCTATTCTGATCTTTATTGATTTGCTCCTTCCACGCTTCCCGCCATACCCTCGTGCTTCCATAGCGGTTGCTGTCTCATCAGCTCGTCTGAAAGCCGCAATGAAAAGAGGAAGGGCAAGCGGAATGATAGACAGAGCTCTATCCTTGATTTTCTTTCCTCCAGGAACTGCTCCCCTAGCCCTTGCAGAGAGCATGATCGCCTCACTTTCTGCTGAAAGTACCGGTATGAATGATATTGCTATCGAGATTATCGAGGAAGCTTCATCTACAGGAAGACGAAGATAGGAAAGCGGATGCAGAAGCCCTCTCAATCCATCTGTTATCTCAATGGGGGTCGCTGTCTGCGTCAGGAGAGATGCCAAAGCAGTTAACAAAAGCACGCTCATAATCATTCTTATTCCAAACATGATTCCATCGAGAGAGAATGTGATAATCCACCATGAGAAATATGGCCTCTCCGATGGCTGGAAGAACGCATTCATCAGGAAAACAGTCAACAGGAATTGCCGGAATCTCCAGAATGAACGGATAACAGGGACTAACCTAATGCCTCCGACTCTGAAAAGAAAGGCAAGGACGATAGCTGAAAGAATATATCCAGCAATATGTCCCGAAGCGATGGTGAACGCAGCAAAAAGCAGGATGAAATCAAGAATACGCACTGTGTTATCGAGTGTATGGAGAGGAGAGGAAAGCGGAACATAAGACCCAAGAAGATTCATCTCTTACCTCCCAGGAATGCCGCGATATCATCAATAAGGCTGTCAAATGAAACTGTTCTTCCAAGCCCAAGCTCCTCTGATAAAGAAGCGACAGGGGATGCTACAACTCTATCAGGGCTTCCTTCTTCCTTTATTTTTCCTTTCTCTATCCAGATTGCCTTATCACAGATCGAGGCAAGCTCAGCATCGTGCGTTACGATAACGACAATCCGTCCTTCTTTCCTGAATTGCTTTAACATATCAACAAGGATTGAATATGAAGGGCTATCAAGACCGACAGTAGGCTCATCAAGAAGTATTATCCTTGGATCAGAGACAATCACACCAGCAATAGCAACTCTCCTTCTCTCTCCTCCTGAGAGTGAGAATGGAGACTCATCCCATAGCTTCTCATCGATTCTCATCAGAGAAAGCACTGCTTCTGTTCTTTTCCTTACGTCTTTTTTATCAAACTTACCGCGACGAAGAGAGAATGAGACATCTGAAAATACTGTCTCAGCAAAAAGCTGGCGCTCTGGAAACTGGAAAATGACACCACATGAAGGTGTCTGGCCATTGATTTCCTTACCAGAAAGAAGCAGCTTGCCACTATCTAGAGGAATCAGGCCTGAGAGCATTGTAAGAATTGTTGTCTTGCCGCTACCGCTTGCCCCGACAATCGCAGTTAGTCCTTCTACCACACTCAAGGAAAGATTCTCGATAGTGAAATCATCACGCTTTAAGGAGGCATTCACTAACGATAGTTCCATATAGCCCCCTTCAATTCAGAAGCAGTAAGCACCGGAGGGATATCAAAACCATGGTCAAGCAAAGCCTTTCTTACACGGACAGCAAAAGGAGGTCTTACCCCAGCGCGTTCAAGAAGAAGATAATCAGAGAGAATGGAACGCGCATCCCCATCTGCTATGATTCTTCCTTCTGATAGGAGAATAACCCTGTCAGAGGAGAGAGCATCATCGGAACTATGAGTTATTATCAGGATCATTGAATCCTTCCAGATACTCTCAACAAGCGCTTTCATCTCGTTCTTTCCACATTCATCAAGCATTGAGAAAGATTCATCCAATATGACAATCTCAGGACTTACCGCCACAATACCCGCAAGCTGCGCCCTTTCCTTCTCCCCGCCTGACAGTGTCTGAGGGACACGCTTCCTAGCTTCATACAGTCCTGTGAGGGTAAGACTATTCCTCACCAATGAAGGAATGTCTGAAAGATTATAATTCTCAGGTCCGAAAGCAGTATCCTCTTCAAGAACAGGTGATACAAACTGACTGTCCGGGTCCTGAAAGACTATTCCAATCTTCCGTCTTATCGCTCTTATATTCTCGTCCTTTACAGATCTGCCATCTATTTTTATATCCCCGCGCTTTAAAGGAAGGAGCCCATCAAGGAGCTTCATAAGAGTGGATTTACCAGACCCATTAGAGCCAAGAATTGCTATTTTCTCATTTCCCGAGGCATGGAAAGAGACTGAGGAGAGTACATCTTCCTTACCATATGAAAATGAAACATTCTCAACAGAGATTGATGCCACTGGGCATCTCCAGCATCCTTCTGAATGCAGCTATCGATAAAAAGGAAAAGCCTTCAGGCTGAGACTGCAGCTTCTGCTGCTTTTATAACGCCCTCGATCATAGCAGAAAGCGAAGTATCCTGTATACCCACAACGATATTTCCACAGATGTTGACAGGAACAAGGATTCTCTTAGCCCTGGCCTGCCCCACAGCTTCTGCCATTCTCGGAGTAACTTCTCCGTACATGCTGTCAGCGATGCAGATTCCGATAGGCCCCACAATGATATCAGCAGATCTGGAAAGCACCACAACAGGATTCTCTCCTGTTGCACCATGTGAGGCTCCTGCTTTAAGCATCTGCTGCGTAGCAATGCTATTCGTTCCTACAGCATTGATCACAGCTTCTGGGAAATGAGAGCGAAGAGCAGCAACTAGTGCCTTTCCAAGTCCTCCACCCTGTCCATCTATAACGAGAATCTCCATACCTGAATAATCTCAGAGAGAGAAAGAAGCGTCAACAGAGCGATAATGACATGAATAATCCTGTATCTAACACTCGATAGATTTTTATACAATTATTATATAGAAAAGTGCCGATAATCTAGGATTGTGTAGTTTTAGGCCATTTTTAAATCTAGGATTGTGTTGATTACACACTTCCATCTCTCACTAAATACATAAGAAAGTACAGGAACCCTATGTGCTTCATACTGTGGATTATTCAGAGAAAGATGGAATAATCTATCTTCCTGTTTATATGACGATACTGCTTTAAGTCACAGCCATCTACCAAGAGATATAAAGCAATTTCAAGAGAAAATCCTAATGTTTTCAGATATTCCTGTTAGAATATGGGAAATGGAGGACTCTATGCATCGTATTTATATACTGTTGCTTCTAATAGCCCCGCTCTTCTTCTCATGCACAGGCAATTCCAATGCTCCCACTGAGACCATATCCATTGATATCTCAGAAGCTATAGCCAATAAAAACACCAATGCGACATCCGTTTCTGACCCGATTTCAATAGAACATAGCAATACCGCTATAGAAATAACAGGGCTTGAAAGCGGAAAGATTTATACAATCTATACAGAAACAAGCTCTAATGTGAAAACTTCATCAAATAGAGTTAATCCTTTGGAAACAGGAACATATATATTCCGTGTTCCTTCTGGTGAAACAGCAATCACTTTCACATCTCAATCCATAGGCCTTGGAAATGGTGGCGAATTACGCATTGGAGATGTTGTCACTCCTGATATAACCTTTGAGGATGGAACAAATGGCTTGGTTATCGGAAAAGGCAGCTCGGAACCTATCTTCACCAATGACGATGGCTCATCAGTATATGAAGCATTCTGCGCTATTGATCTATCAACATTCCCTGATTTGGAAAACATGGTTGTTACAGCTGTCATAAGCTATAATGGACCGACTAAGCTCAGTTACTGGTTCCGATTTGTCGATGAGAATGGAAAGGAAATACCAGACTTCTCAGGAAACTCCTTAATAAATCTAAGCAAGATGGATGAAGTATATCTTTATGCACAGCTGACCACAGATGGAAATGGGAAATACCACATATACCTTACAAATCCTGAAACTATCGAAATGGGAGAAAATCTCACAATATCCAGCCCAAAGACATATCTTATTGAACCATCCCCTGCTTCATTCCTTGTGATAGATAATCCTTCAGGGAATCTTGGAATATTCAACGATGCCCTGAACGCACGTTATGCTGAAAGCGGGAAGCACTTCTCCTTTGTCTTCCCGATAGAGCTCTCAGACAATGAGATTATCGTCAATATTCCAGCTCATACCGAACCAATCATGTTTGATTATCGAGGGGATAATCGTACAGTACACCTAGAAGAAGCTCCTTCTGGTTTTTCGATTGCCAAGATGGGGAAAGGGACAAAGACTTTCACAGTAAATGAAGGAACATTCTTATATCCTGTCATATTCGAAGATAATCTCTATGGTGCTGTCATAACCCTTGAAACAGAATCTAACATAGATGCACGGCTTGGTCTCGCCCATGAATCAGGAAATGGCTATGCTACAGATACCCTTACTCCAGGTGTTACATACAACGCACGAGAAGATAGAAAACTTGAATACTTCTTCTTCAGAAATGATGAGGGGAAAGCCTGTACGTTCACACTGACAGTCAAATAGGAATACATCACATCAGCGAGATAGGATCCATGTCGATTTCTATATATACAGATGATGGTGCCTTGTACTTTGAGAGAAGTTCATGGGTGAAGCGAAGAAGAACTTTAGCGCTTACTGAACGAAGAAGGATGTGGTATCTGAAATACTGGGCTTTCTTTTCAATCAGGCATGGTGATGGTGAGAATATCTCTATATCCTCATAACCTCCCATCTCTTCGAGTCTGTCCGCTTCCTTGCCAAGATTCTCCGCGCTTTCCCTTACCTTCTCTTCATTCTTTCCGCGCAGTGTAAGATTAAGAAGTCTCGAAAATGGAGGAAATCCTGTAGCGTTCCTCTCCGAAAGCTCTTTCTTATAGAACATCTCCAGATCATTCTCAGCTACAGCCTGGATAGCTGAAGCAAAAGGCTGTGTTGTCTGGACAATAACAAAGCCATCATCACGATAACGTCCAGCTCTTCCCGCGACCTGATGCAGAAGATCGAAAGTTCGCTCCGATGCTCTGAAATCCGGGATAGCAAGGGATGAATCCGCGTTGAGAACACCAATAAGCGAGACAAGGGGGAAATTAAGGCCTTTTGCTATCATCTGGGTTCCGAGAAGTATATCTATGCGACCATCCCTGAAACCCTGGAGAATCTCCTGTGTTTTCCCTTTCCCACTCTGAGCTATATCTGTATCGAGACGAGCGATACGTGCATAAGGGAAAAGAGCCTTTGCCTCCTCTTCTATATTCTCAGTACCGAATCCATGGGGAGAAAGATCTCTTGAATGGCATTCAGGACATACCTTCACAAGAGGTTCCGAGAAACCGCATGTATGGCATACAAGCCTGCCTTCCTTCTTATGATAAGTCATCGAAACAGAACAGTTCGGGCATGTTACTATATGGCCACAGCTTGAACAGACATAATTGTATGTATAGCCACGCCTATTCAGGAACAGGATAACGCCCTTCTTATCCTTCAGGGTTTTCCTTATAGCCTCCTCGAGTTCCTTTGTTATGTTCCTCTTCTCCCGAAGGCTGTTCACTATCATGACACGGGGATACTTTCCCTCCCCGATTCTGTCCATCATATCTATACGATGAATCCGATGCTCCGCCATCATATTCCAGGCTTCAAGCGATGGGGTTGCAGAGCCCATTATAAGAACGGCATTCTCCTTTCTGGCTCTGTATTCAGCTATCTGACGCGCATGGTAGCGAGGGGTGTTTCCTGACTTATATGAAGTCTCATGCTCCTCATCCAGGATAATAAGTCCAAGATTCTTGAATGGTGCGAAGACACTGCTTCTTGCACCGATCACGATATCTATCTCCCCTGACATTATCCCATTCCAGGCTTTGAGGCGCTGTGAAGGAGTTAAGGAAGAATGAAGAATGGCGACACGACCTGCAAAACGTGTATAGACTTCATCGGAAACCTGTTCAGTAAGGGTTATCTCAGGGACCATGTACAGAACCTGCTTCCCGCTTCTTATCACATCCTCAGCTCT
Organism: uncultured Spirochaetales bacterium; assembly: GCA_949283235.1. Taxonomy (GTDB): domain Bacteria; phylum Spirochaetota; class Spirochaetia; order Sphaerochaetales; family Sphaerochaetaceae; genus Ornithospirochaeta. The sequence continues at coordinate 10,907 of CASDRY010000143.1, forward strand.
TCTGAGATATACCTCGCTCTTCCCTGATCCTGTGATACCGAAAAGATAGAAGATTCTGTCATTACTCTCCCTGAGAACTGAAAGCGCATGTTCCTGACATGGTGAGAGATGCTCTATTGCCTTGAAAGAAGCCGGTTCAAAAAATGGGCTTACCTCGCTTTCCCTGCGCCCTGAAGGAATCATCATTGAAAGATTCAGTCCAGTAGGAGAGAAATACATCGTCTTCATCCAGGAAGCGAGCTCAAGAAGGGACTGAGTGAAAACAGGATCCTTATCTATGACGCGCTCAATTGCTTTCAGCTCATAATCCCCTTCAGGCTTCTCATCACTGACAGCAATAACGAAGCCTGTCATCTTCCTTCTTCCAAAAGATACCGAGACGCGCACACCGAATTTCACATCCATATCGCTGGGGATGATGTAGCTGTAACTCGCCTCATAGGGAAGATCAAGAAGAACAGTAGCGTATTTCAAGCTTTTCTACCCTCCGTTCCGATACTCTTTCTTATGAAAAGCATATCGTTCCAGATCGGCCTCTGAAGGGATGGATTATTTATATAGTCCGATGGGGAATAAGTCACGAACACAGGAATATGATTGACAACGAATTTCCTTCCGCGCATCTCATCCATCGGAAGATTCTTCCTCAGCATATAGGAAGCTGTATCATAACCCAGAAGGACCATAGCCTCTGGAGCTATCAAGGACATTTCAGTGCGAAGAGTATTCCTGCAGCTATCAGCAACCTCCTTTGAAAAGGAGGAAACGGGGCATTTGATCAGTGTCGTAAGCGCCCACTCCCCCTCTTCGAGGAGCAAAGAGAGCTTCCACCATGCTCTGAACTTCTCCATGCTCTGCGGAGAGAATATGATGCTGCCCTCAGGATATGGCGCTATGAAAAGGACCTTGGGATTCTTCTTTATTACAGGCTCCGCGAAAACTCCCCTGGTTTCATAACCATTGCAGGCATGGCATGATGCCACTTCCTTGTAAAGCACAGAAAACGGGGACTCCTCCCTCTTCTTCTCCGTCTCCTTGAGGGTATATGAAAGATATGGAACTTTATCTCCGAGGGGATCCGAGAGTATTATCCTCTCCGCATCGTCTATGAGCGACATCAGATACCCTTCTGTGAATTTATCTCCCATACTCCTCCTCGAACCATTGGTACTTCTCCGCATCATAGCTTACATCAGCAAGGTACAATCCATCAGGACTTGCAGTCCTCAGTGCCCTGTTTCTGTCCCTGCTTTCAAGGCGTGCTCCGAAACTCTCAGCACTTTCATTATCAAAGGCCGCATAGATCATGGTTCCGACCATGCTTCTCACCTGATGATAAAGAAAAGCATTCCCTGCTGTACGATACCTCAGAACAGGAGAACCGAAGTTATCATTCATTATATCCCACTCAGAGACATATATATCCCTGACCTTCGAAGGAGATGGATCCCTGGCAGAAGCAAAAGTCGTGAAATCGTGAGTGCCCTTCAGTAATGAAGCATAGCTATTTAGTATTGATATATCAGGGAGGAGCTTGAAAGCTGAAACCCTTTCACTATCCCAAGGCAGCATAAGAGCAGCTTCCTTCGCAAGATACCAATACTCCCTCGACATCGTCGAGAAGCGTGCATGGAAACCCTCCGGTGCCTCGGAAGATGAGATTATCCTTATGCTTTTCGGAAGCTTTGTATTGAGGATAAGAGCAAAAAGCGAAGGTTCTATCGAGGAGGAGGTATCAAAATGGCATACCTGGGAAAGGGCATGAACTCCTCTGTCTGTACGTCCAGAACCATATACCATCGTCTCTTTTCCAAGGATATCAGTGAGTATTTCAGATATCGTACCCTGCACAGATACAGCATTCCCCTGTGCCTGCCAGCCATGGAAAAAGGAGCCATCATATGCAAGACGGAGCATTATCCTCTTCTCACCTTCTCCAGGAAGGCTGTAATTTACAGGACGTTTCCAATCAGTTCGCATCTTCAGCCACCACCATAGCAACAGCTGCTTCCTTCTCATGGCTCATGGAAAGATGCAGCCTCAAGCCTTCAGCCTTCTCCTTTGCCCTGCCATAGAGAACGAAATAAGGCTTGCCGTTATCATCCTCAGCAATCTCTATCTCTGTAAGCGAAAATCCTCTTATTCCTGTTCCAAGAGCTTTTGAGAAAGCTTCTTTTGCAGAGAATCTTGCTGCATAGTATTCAGCAGATCTTGAAGGAGCCTTTCTTATTTCCTCCTCTGTGAAGAGTCTTGAAAGAAGCTTCTCCCCCATTCCCTCAAAACGTTCAGTGGCGGAGATATCAACACCGATACCCCTTATCATCACTTCTCCTCGAAAAGTATTCTTACAGTGGATGGACGAGAACTTACAACAAGACCATCCCGGGTATAGACATCATCACGATAATCAAGAGAGACAGGAACTCTTACTATTCCAGGGGCATCGACAGAGGAGAAATCAGCAGTTGCTGTAATCGCGGAAGGATCTACAAGGTATATGATGCTATCAGGTCCTGTAATGACAGCATCTATAGTCTCTGGAACAAGGGACACCGCGTTATAGCTATCAGGCAGGATAACATGCAGCGGTAGCGTGACAACCCTGTCATTCACATTCATGAAGCGAACAGCAAGCACGATGAAAAGAGCGATAAGAAACGAGAAGATCTTAGGTATCCAGTTCTGCAGGACAGATGAAAGCGCTTTATTCTTCATGCATTCTCCCCCTCTCCAGCCTCTTTCTGCTGAGGCTCATCTGGAAGAACATCCCTGTAGCTCAGAAGCTTGAGAAGAGTCCTCTTGATAGTCTCCGATGAAAGATCGTAATAGATGTTCGCGTTATAAGCCAGAGATATGGCTCCAGTCTCTTCTGAAACAACGAGGATAACCGCATCAGACTCCTCTGCAAGTCCTAGCGAGGCCCTATGTCTTGTTCCGAATGTAGCCTTTATATTCCTCTGCTCTGAAAGAGGAAGATAGCATGCGGCATAGGTAATCCTACCTCCCTGCACAACACACGCACCATCATGCAGTGGCGTGTCATGATCAAAAATCGTCAGGATGAGCGTGGATGAAAGATCCGCATTAAGCTTCGTTCCTGAATCGAGGATTGACTGAATATCTGTATGGCGTGGAAAGACTATGAGGGCTCCCCTCTTTTTCTCAACAAGGATATTGCATGCGTTGAGAATGGAATCAATCTGATCTCCTGTTGTCTGCTGTCCCCTGAAAAGCCTCGACTTTCTCGTGAAAGAGGAAGAGAAAGCCCTGCGAAGCTCCGGATGATAGAAAACACAGAGCAGCATCAGGAACGGAACCATCAATGTCCTGATGATAGTTGTAAGAACATCAAGGCGCAGCACAATGCAAAGAAGGTAGAATACAACGATACCGAAGATAAGGCCGAAAACCTCGGTAGCTTTCGTCTCAGCAATTGCGAGATAGATTCTGTAGATAATAAAGGACAGAACGGCTACTTCCACCGCTATCCGAAGATATTCAGACCATTCCAATCCTGCAAATACCTGAAACACTCAACACTCCTTCTCTGCTGGCATCCAACCGAGTGTACATCTGACAGCCTTCTTCCAGAATCCTACCTTGTTTTCCCTCTCCTTGTCATCCATTGTAGGCAGCCATCTCATCTGCTCTTTCCAGTATCCTGAGAGTTCATCGAAATCCTTCCAGACCCCCATTGTGAGGCCGGAGGCATATGCGGCACCTAGAGAGGTTGTCTCAACTATCTGGGGCCGTATGACTGGAACTTTCATGATATCAGCCTGAAAAGCCATAAGCGGAATTGAATTTGTCATGCCTCCATCGACTTTGAGGCTCTCGATTTTCAATCCGCCATCCATCTCCATAACAGAAAAAATATCATTAGCCTGGAATGCGGTCGCCTCGAGAATGGCGCGGCAGATATGAGCTCTCGTTGCGTAACCTGTGAGTCCTGCAATGACTCCACGGGCGTCGCTACGCCAATATGGAGCGAAGAGGCCGGAGAAGGCTGGAACGATGTAAACTCCTCCGTTATCCGGGACGGAAGCTGCAAGGGCATCAAGCTCTTTCGGGGATGAGACCATCTTGAGCTGGTCACGAGCCCACTGTACAAGAGACCCCGCTACAGCGATTGAACCTTCAAATGCGTAGCTCATCTCATGCCCTTCAACCCTGTAAGCAACTGTTGTAAGAAGACCATGCTCCGAGAAACAGGGTTTTTCCCCTATATTAGTGAGAAGGAAACATCCAGTTCCGTATGTGCACTTAGACTGTCCTGCTGAGAAACAAGCCTGACCGAAAAGCGCAGCTTGCTGATCACCCAGGATTCCAGCAACAGGAACCGCGGCTCCGACAGGTCCTTCTGGATCTGTATAGCCATAGACAATGCCTGAAGAGGAGACTATCTCAGGAAGCATAGATTCCTTTATGCCTGTTACACGAAGCATCTCAGGATCCCATACACCCTTCTTGATATCCATAAGCATGTATCTGGAAGCATTCGTGACATCGGTCACGATAGCATCGCACCTGGTAAGCCTTGCTGTAAGATATGAGTCGATAGTTCCGAACACTATCTCCCCTCTCTCCGCGGCCTCCCTTACACGCGGGACATTATCGAGAAGCCATCTTATCTTGCTAGCTGAGAAGTATGGGGAATAAAGAAGACCTGTGCGTTCTCTTAACTCACTTTCAGGGAGAACAGCAGAAAGCTTCTTTATATACTCCTCACCCCTTATATCCTGCCAGACAATGGCATTGTAGATAGGCTTTCCTGTTATTCTCGAGTATGGGACTATCGTCTCCCTCTGGTTTGTTATTCCTATAGCAGAGAGCATAGAGCCATCGAGCCCTGCCTTCTCGATAGCATCCGAGATAACGAAAGAGGTATTCTTCCAGATTTCCTCAGCATCATGCTCAACCCAGCCTGGGCGAGGGAAAATCTGACGGTGCTCAATCTGGGAGGATGATACTATGTCTCCCTCCTCGTTGAATATCATAAAGCGAGTACTTGTCGTACCCTGATCAATAGAACCTACATACTTCATTATGATAATTGTATCACAGCAGATTCATATTGTGGAAAACTCGAATATCTGGAATATGCAATCCCGCCCAGAGCAAGGCGGGATTACAGGATTAATACCTTTAGCAGCTTTCTTTTTGTGCGGTTTCCTTATGACACTCATAAACCAGCTTAGCTGTTGAGATAATCTGCAGTATTACAAGAACAGAAAGGATACTTCCCATCGTTACAACCATGTAACGGACGCCATCATTTCCTTTACTGCCTGAAGCGAAAGCCATCAAGAGAAAGGACAGGAGTCCGATCACAACACCCCAGATTATCTTGACTGGTTTTGGAGCCTCATCTCCGATTTTCCTATCACGGATGCAGAGTGCGGAGATTACAGTCACGCTATTGTCCGCGCTAGTAGTAAATGAAATCAGCATGATGAAAAGCGTAATCGGTATCAGGACCTGGCTGAATGGAAGATTCTTCAGAACGCTCCAGATTGCGACATATGTCCCGTTCTCAGCCATCTCTGCAGCAAGATCCACAACCCCGCTTGTCTGCATATCGATAGCAACTCCGCCGAAGATTGTCATCCAGATGATTGCAAAAACACTAGGCATAATCCAGTTGACTATCAAAGTCTCTCGGATTGTGTGACCATAGGAAAGCTGAGCAAGGAATATTCCAGTAACTGGCGCAAAAGCCATCCAGAACATCCAATTGTAAATAGTCCACCATTTTATAAGTCCAGGACCTCCGACCTCTCCTGTATCGAATGTCCACAGCGGAAGATTCTGGATCCAGTAGCCTAGAGCGGTCACCGACTCTGAAAGAATTCTCGCTATACTGCCACCAAAGATGACAAAAATCACCATCAGGAATATATAGAACCGGAAGTTGAGATTCGCAAAGAATTTAATGCCTTTATCAACACCGCTGACTGATGAAATCAGGTAGATTACAGTTGTAATGAACATAATCCCCAGCATCATCAGCTTTGTTGGTTCGATTGAATAGACATTCTTCATGCATGATGTAGCAAGCCCGATAAACGTTCCGAGTGTTCCAACCAGCGCAAGAGCCAGAGAAAGCACTGCAACAGCATCAACAACCGCAGATACTCCCTTCTTGTTCGCTCTGTCTCCAAGAAGCGGCACAAGAGAACTCGATACATTGACCGGTTTATGCATGTTGTAGCAGACATAAGCAATGCTTACACCGCATACACCATAGAAGGCATATGGATAGAATGACCACTCATGGAATGTACGACCAAGCGCAAAGAGCGCAGCTTCTACAGAACCTGGCTCTATTCCATAACCATCAAGCTCTCCCCAGATTCCCTCGAAGAAAGTAATGGGCTGGGAAATCGAAGAAGACACAAGGCTTGCTCCGATTCCTCCTGTCAATGACATGGCGAACCAGCTCCAGAAACTATACTTAGGCTTAGCATCCTTTCCGCCGATCCTTATGTTACCAACGCGGGTAAAAGCCATGAAGCAGCAGAGAATCACAAGAGCGAGGGTGATCAGCTGGTAGAGCCAGCCGAAATTCGCATATGCACCCTCAAATGCTCCTTGGAAGAAACTAATGAGCCATTCATTGTTCACAAGTCCTATTATTCCAGCCAGAAGCACGATACCAAAGGACGGAATGAAGACAGATAAACGAAGTCTTGTTTTCATCCTCAGTTTCTCACCTTACCAGGGTCTGTCGTGTAGAACTCATAAATCTTGTTCATCACCAGACTATTATCTCTTTTGCCAGAATCAGCGCTTCTGAGCTTCCTGATACTGGAACAGATTCTCTCCTCCGCACCTTTCAGCTTCTTCTCGGAATCTTCCGCGCTCTTCTCCCATGTTGGCTCTCCGCCAATCACAGTTTTCACTACACAGCTTCTAGTTCCCTTCTGTATAAGCAGAGATACAGGATCAAGATCTGGATCAGCATATGGCTTTACAAGCTCAGAGAAGCTTATGCATGTAAAATCCGCCTTATCACCAGAATGGAGTGTTCCTGTACAAAGCTTATTTGCAGAAACCTTCGCTCCAAGAGATGTACCCATTCTGAGGATGTCAGACTGAGGAATCTGACCATCAACACCAACAGTACTGTTATTAAGCCATGCCACACGCATCTCACGGAGATAGTCCTGATCATCATCAAATGCGCATCCATCGAGACCGATACCTGCCGTAATATTCCTCTTCAGAACTTCCTTCATACGGAAACAGCCACTGCGAAGACGCAGATTGGACGAAGGATTGGTTACAAGAACCGCGCCAGAGGAGGCGATAAGATCCAGATCCTCATCATCCATCCATACAGAGTGCGCGAATGATACCCATGGTCCAAGGAACCCAATATCAGCATAATGCTTGATGAAGTTCTTACCCCAGGTGCGCATTGCATATTCCCTCTGATATTGAGTTTCAAGAAGATGAAGATGGATGTACATACCATTCTTCTGGGCATACTCCTTCATTGCAAGAAGCGCCTCATCGCTGCACCACTGCCCTCCATTCGGATGGAGCTGGACCTCTGTCCAACCCTCTTCGATTTCCTTGGAAAGACGGCTTCTGATTTCATCTACAAGAGCAAAATATTCATCAATGCTCATGATCCTATCATGAATACCTGATGCGAATGCTGTTCTCTGAGGCTCTGGAAGGCTTGCAATGAAAGCATCGCGCTCGTAATAGATCCTCTTATTCTGATCAATGTAGAGAGGAGCGAGAATGCTCTTAACACCTGCATCCTTATAGCCGTGAGCTGTATCAACCATCTCATCCGCGATCTTCGCGAAACTGTTAGGATTATGGCTATGCATAACCATTCCCACACCACATGAAGCAAGACGGCAGCCATCATAGTAGCAAGCATCGTAGTGAGGTATAGCAGGAAGCTTATTCAGATCCTGAAGCCACATCTCAAGAGGAGCATCCCATGCACCAAAGACAACTGGAGACATTCCACGACCATGATCATGTGCATCAGTGAACGCGGGAAGAACAAACCAGTCGTTTTCATTTTCCACAGCTGCATCAGGATTTGCAGCAATAATCTCATCCGCCTTCCCAACTGCCTTGATTTCCGCTCCATCTACAAGCATCGCGGAATCCGTAAGGAGCTTCGCTCCATCCCAGATATATTTCGGAACGATAACAGTCTTCTTCATACTCTCCTCCTCATTCCTTTGCAGGACGCTTATAGTTGAGGTAGAGAGCTGCCTCCGAACCTCCATCAACGACTATCGTCTGACCAGTGATAGCTCTAGCTTCATCACTTGCGAGGAAGAGAGCGGTATTAGCGATATCCTCAGGCTGGATTTCAAAAGGAGCTGGCTGATACTTATCAAGGAAGCGCTGTCTTGCTTCGCCTTCGAAACCATTATTAAGCGGTGTGTTCACAAAACCCGGGCATATTGTGTTGCAGCGGATATTGCTTCTTGCAAAGTCAATTGCAACAGAACGTGTGATGCTGATAGCACCAGCTTTGGCAGCAGAATATCCAATCTTGTTAGGTGTCGGGCGAATACCATAAGTTCCGCTGAGTATGATAATAACACCACCACCCTGCTTTTCCATATATGGGATTGAATACTTACAGCCAAGGAACACGCTGTACATATCGAGCTCTACAACTTTCTTGAAATCAGCAAATGTTGTAGTTGTAGCAGTTCCCACAGGACTGATACCAGCAATTGTGAAGTAGACATCGATGTGTCCGAACTCTCTTGCTATATCAGCAAAAAGATTCTCCATCTGATCTTCCTGTGTGATATCAACCTGATAAGCCTTGGCTTTTCCACCAGCTTCCGTGACAAGCTTTACAGTCTCTTCTGCCCCTTTGATATTGATATCCACAACACAGACAGTTGCACCCTCTGCTGCGAATTTCTGGGAAGATACCCTTCCCATTCCAGAACCACCACCAGCAATAACAACTACTTTATCATCAAAACGACTCATTTCTTTATCTCCTTATATCAACCAAATGCAGGGAAGATTGTCATAGCTATACCAACACCGACAACTCCACGGATAATTGCAGGAACAAGACCTACCTTGAGTATTGTCTTCTGGGTATATCCACCAGCCTGCATAGCCATAGGAACAACAGGATTTGGCATAGGTGTGATAAGAGAAGACATGGAAGCAAGGGAACAAAGGATAACCGGTCCTCTTGGGTCGCATCCGAGGGAACCACATGTAATGACAAGAATAGGGATAAGAACCGTTGTTGTTGCCTTGTTGTAAAGGAACGATGTCATCAGGAAGGATACGATATAGAATACTGCTCCGATAATATATCCATTGTGCACATGTGAAAGAAGTGAAGCGGCAGCATCTCCAAGGATGTTTGCAGCACCGGTATTTCCAAGTGCAGTACCCATTACAGTAACACCTGCATAGAGAAGGACCATGCTCATATTCATCTTGATAAGTGCGGTCTTCTCATCAAGAACACCTGACATTACGATTACCGCAGCACCTGCCATTGTGACAGCCCATGATGGAAGTCCAGCCATGAGACCAATTACAACAAGGATGAATACACCATAGCCAAGTACTTCATGAACCTTTGAAAGCGGCTCCTGATCAGTAAGACTTGCTCCAGTGATAGCTGATGTAGGAATCTCTGGCTCATCCGGCATCATCTTCGGAAGAATGAAGATTGCAACGAGAAGAGTAACAAGCGCGGTAGGAAGGAAGACAAGAGTCTCGCTCCACATCTGAAGAGGAGCACCTGTCCATCCATAGGAGGAGAGATAACCATTCTGTGTTACATACCATGCGGCATATGGTCCGATTGGCTCGATAACAAAAGAAGTTGAAACAACTGTGACCGCAATCGGATACATCATCTTCGAGTGGCTTACCTTAAGCTGCTTGCACATATTCACAACAAGCGGATAAACCATCGCAAAAAGAGCAGGAAGGCTCGGAACGAACTGGCCCAGAATGAAGATGACGAGGATGTATGAAGCAAGAATCTTGGTGAAGGAACCATTGTTGATTCTGTAAAGCAGCTTTGTAATGTTACTTACCATCTGCGTTCTTGCAAGTCCTGCAGCAACAATGAACATTCCAGCCATTGTAAGTACGTTGTTGTTTCCGAATCCCGCGAATACAGCATTTGCATCTACACAACCCGTCACATACAAAGCAACAATGACACCCATGCTGGTAAATGACATAGGAATCTTCCGATTGAAGAACAGAACAATCATCACAACAAAGATGATCAGACAAACAGCCATTGAACTCATGGCCTCTCCTCCGAAACACACCAGATCCTTTTCCACGAATCCGAGACATCGTTTCTTTTAAATAGATTATTTTTTATCGATATTTAAACCATAGATTTACCTTTTGTAAAACGAAATGTTATCAATAAAAAGTTGACATTTTATCAACAATAAAATACATGAATAACAAGGAAGAACAGTCATGGATATAGAGAAATGGAAAGTCCTCATTTCTGCACTCGACTGCGGAACGCTGGCAGCAGCGGCTGAATGTACCAATTACACAACTTCGGGCGTGAGCAGAATCATCGCGGGACTGGAAGCAGATACAGGATTCAGGCTCCTTACAAGAGGCAGGAAAGGAGTAAAACCCACAAAGGAATGCCTCATACTTCTAAATGAAGTCAGGGAGCTTATTGCTTCAGAAGAGGCTCTTGAACAGAAAATAGCAAGAATAAAGGGACTGGATACCGGCACGCTTACAATCGGGACAGCTTACAGCTCCTCCTACTCTCTCCTCTCCGGGATAGTTGCCAGATTCGTCAAGGAATACCCTAGCATAAAAGTAAGCATAGTATGGGGTTATGCTTCCCAGTTAAGGGAAGAGCTAGATACAAAAGTGATAGACATCGCCATGACTCGAAAAGCAGATGGGGAGGAGAAATTCCTTTGGCTTCCAATATACAGGACAAGACTCGTAGCCCTTGTTCCTAAAAGTCATAGCTCTGCGGATAAGAAAGAATTCCCTATCGAGAATTTCGTGAAGTATCCATATATCGAGATAAATCCAACCTATGAAAGTGATTCAAACAAACTGCTGCGAGATGCGGGAATACGCCCCAATACAAGGTACACCACATCGGACAGCATCGCGGCACTCGCACTTGTCAAAGCAGGACTTGGGACAACAATGCTGATAGAAACACAGGTTCCAGCAGAGCATCCGGGAATCAGGATCTTGCCCCTGACTCCGGAACAGGACTTTGAGATAGGACTCTATTACCTGAAACGCCCTTCTCTGACAACAAGTCGATTCCTCTCTTTCATCGGCAGAGATGAATCTCTGAAATAACATTAGTAAGGAATACAGCATCCTTCCTGATGCTATTATTGCGGCAGACTCTCAACCTCCCAATCATATTCAGATGCTTCAGTTGCTTTTCTATCAGTTATGGCAGCAACTGAGAACTCTCCTTTCCTGAGTTCCTCCGAGAATTTCCTGCCACCTTCTGCGACATCTTCCTTTGTCAGAGAAAGAACTTCATTCTGCTTCCTTTCCCTATCCTTGTCGCTGATTCTGTACAGCATCCTCCTGATATCCACAAGTGACCTGACAGCAGGAGCCATTGGGCGGAGATCTCTTGCCAGCACCCCTATGACAGCATCTTCAAGCTTACCGTCTGTTATCTCAGCATTATCGATAGCGGAAAGGAAATCCTTTATACTGCCATCAAGCCTTGGATCACGATAGGTATAGAAAGTGAAAATCCTTTCAATATGATCAAGATACGCACCTGTTCCATACGCTCCACCCTTCTCTCTAATAAGCGACCAGAGTGAATTCTGAGAAAGAATTGAGAGGAATATTCTTATACTTGAAGAAAGCGGGTTATCAATACCGGGGGCAGAGCCTGAAATACCGATAAAGGAAACTGAAGAAGAGAGAGTCCTTGCAACAAACTGAGGCTTTGATGGAACGCTATGAAGTGTTTTTCCGAGCGCACCGCCCTTAGAAATCCTATTTATGAAGGAAGAAGCCACTTCCACAGCCCTGTCGATTAGATCGCTGTCTGTAGTGACATGAATCATCATTCTTTCCCTTCCAAACATTTTGTCCCTTATAGCGACAAGGTCTTTTCCAAGCTCTGCAAGATCCGAAGAGAGCATCTCCTGTATGATATACCAGCAGCTTATTCCTGAAAGCCTCTCACCTATATAGAGCGATGGCGAGAGCGAAGAGGAAGCTAGGGATGATGCATATGTATGCCCGCTCTGGACAACCGAGCTTGAGAAATCTGTCGAGATATCTGTAAGAGCGGCTTTGATCCTGGTCTCATCTGTAATGACTCCTTCAAAGAGAACCTTCATGAAAAGATCCAGCCCTTCCCACTGCAGTTCAGGAAGGGACTTAAGACGGCAGACGAAGAATACTTTCTCCTTCCCATCCGTAGTCGATCCTGATTCCACATAGAATGCATAACCACCTGAAACAAAGCGAAGAGCCGTATTCACATCAGCATAATTCATCCCTGCCGCATCACACATCGAATAGAGACGAGCGAGGACATTTGCCTTATCCAGTTCCTCATAGGTGAAATCCGAGATATCGAAAACAAGATCTGTATATACAATACCCCCAGAAGCCATGGGAGCTGCTATCACACCATTTCTATCAATATGGAAGATCCTGTCAAATGCACGGGGAAGATCATCCCTGGTAAGCCGCGGTATCGTGGCTATAGCCTCTGGAGTATCAGAAGTTATCTGGAAGCGCTTGAAAGCCTCCTCTTTAGCAGCTGAATACTCCCCTTTCCTCTCTTCAAGTGCCTTGGCAATTGTTTCCTCGATTTCCTTTCCATGAGAACTATCCTTCTTAACAATGGTAAGAAGGCGATGAGGATTATTCACGAGATTCTTCATAATCCAGTCCTCGAAGAATCTTGGATTAGCTCTCCAAGCTGCTCTTATATTCTCAATCTGCTCAGATGGAGAGAGAAAAGCTGATGGATCTTTGCCGAATGTAAGGCCTTTTTCCGCCTGAAAGAAGAGTCTCATGCCCTGAGGAATACCTCCAGGTATCTCTTTCAGGGAGAATTCCATTCGTCTGATAGCCGCTTCGATAGCTTTTCTATCGAGTCCATTCTCAGCAATGGATTTCAATGCGGATAGGATAAAAGCTTCTATTTTATCCGCATTCTCAGGATCAGAGCCTGAGAATCCCGCACTGAAAGCAAGATTCCTGTAGCTTGAACTCATACCGCTCTCTGTGGAGAGGTCCTTTCCAAGCTCTGATTCCGCTATAGCTTTATACAATGGGCATCCAGGTGAACCGAGGAGTATATCCACGATAAGGGAAAGAAGATTGCTTTCCCCTGGCTCCGCATTATCTCCTAAAAGCCATGAGACCATAACAGAAGCATCGCCTTCCCCTTCCTCTGCAGAGGAGACTGTCTCATAGCGTCTAGGCTCATTCCAGCGTTCTGCAAGTCCGATTCTCTCGAGTTTCTCTCCAGGGCTCCTTGTAAGGTATTCCCTATCAAGAAGTCTTAGCCTTGCTTCCAGATCCATATCCCCGTAAAGGAAAAGGGTGAGATTTGCAGGGGCATAATACTTTTTATATGCTTCAAGGTACTCCTCATATGTTAGACGGCAGATATCCCTTGCATCCCCTCCCGATTCATATTGATAAGGAGAATTCCCGAAAAGCGGCTTAACTGAAGCAGATGATAGAACATACTCATGCTCAGCCATCTCTCCAAGCATTTCAGAGAAGACAACGCCTTCGAAATGAAGGCCGCCATCGGAGGCTATCCTTATTCCTTCCTGCATGAAAGTCTCCTCTCTCAGAAGGGGCTGGAAGACAGCATCTGTATAGACTGAGAAGAGGTTATCGAAATCCTTCTCAACTGTAGATGCTGCAGGGAAGTAGGTTCTGTCCACACCTGTAAGCGCATTCAGGAATGTATTGCAGCTGTTTCTTACAAGCAGCATGAAAGGATCTTTAACAGGATACTTCTTGCTTCCTGACAGCACTGTATGCTCGATGATATGGGGAATACCCTTGCTGTTCATCGGAGGGGTATAAGCTGTATAGGAGAAGAATTTCTCCTTGTCCTCAGTATCGACATAGTAAACCATGAATCCAGTCCTCAGATGAGAGAAAAGGATTCCTTTTGCTCTATAATCAGGTAGATCCGAGATGGAGAGAATACGGAAGTTCTCAATCACATCTCCTTCTTTGAAATCATGCATGAGAAGAAGATAAACGAGAGTGTAGATATTCTCAATAGCTAGGTTGACACCAAGCTGTCTTACACTTACCCTCTCTCCATGCGTTTTGTTGGTCCACATGTATCGATAAGAGAGAACATAGCGTTCTCCGTAACAAGGGCAAAAGAGCTCGGGGCAACTGGTTTCGCCCTTTTCACGAAGAACCAGAGAGTATGGTCAGCACCAGGACTGAAAGATGAGGATGCCGCACTTTTCAAAAAGAATATGGATGAATGCGGCTACACAAATGATAGCGTACTTCCCCATGCGGGCTATCTCATCAACCCTGCAAGCCCAGACAAAGAGCTCTGGGAGAAATCGAGAAAGCTCTTCATTGATGAAGCTTCACGCACAGTAAAGCTTGGGCTTAAATACCTCAACATTCATCCAGGAGCATATAAGGAAGGAAGCAAAGAGGAAGGAATCAGGCGCTGTGCTGCAATGCTGGATAGCGTTATAGAAGAAGTACCTTCCATCATGATAGCTGTAGAGAACACAGCAGGAGCGGGGACAATACTAGGCTCTGTATTTGAAGAGCTTGATGCAATCCTCTCTGCTGCGAACAAGAAGGACCAGATAGGCTTCACGCTTGATACGGCGCACCTCTTCGGATCTGGCTATGATGTAAAGAATGAGGCTGGAAAGATTCTTGATGAGTTTGTTTCAAGATTCGGAAAGGATAAGCTTTTCGGGATGCATCTCAATGACTCAAAGGTTCCGCTCTCCTCACATAAGGATAGACATGAATCAATAGGAAAAGGACTTATAGGGAAAGAAGCTTTTATCGAGATAATCCATCACAGCGCAACTGAAGGAATCCCTCTTATTCTTGAGACACCAGATGAAGAGAGATGGCGAGATGAGATAGCTTTCCTTCTCTCATCAGAGAACTGAGAGGAACATCCCAGCTCCAGCGGAACCTGCCCTTTTCAGAGCAGTCTCCCCTGCTTCCTCTTCAGTGCTACCACCACCTATAACAATCAGATCTCTTACAAGGTAAGGCTCTTCTTCTCCATTCCTGTAGAAAGAAAGCCTTGCCTCAGCTCTAGCATATACCCTTCCAGCTCCGCTTTCCGAATCCACAATACCGACTCTGAGAAGGATGTAGTTATCGAGATTGGGGTAAAGAGACATGAGCGATGAAATAACCTCGCTCTCCTCCTCTCCCTCGCCTGAAACAACACGATAGCCACTTGCAGATGAGGAAGCAAGGTATGATGCGAAAGCGTTATAAGCCGCTGTGATCTCAAGCTGCAGGCCATCCTCTCCATACTCAGCAACAGCTATTATGGTATCAGATGGAGATAGCTCCCCCTCATCTCTATAACGGTACTCAACTGTGCTTTCCTCCAGAAGGGAAAGAAGCGGATCTATAAAGCCCTCTGGCGCTTTTGAGGCTATCGAGGTAAGAAGCTCTGGAGGAATATAGGGAGAGAAACGAAGCGCGCCGCTCCAAAGCATGTAAGGATTAGTACGGAAGAATTCAGCCATTCCATCTCTATCCGTTCTCATCACAACACTTGATTCAATTGGCTCCCCATCCCCATTGACCATCATGTATCTGACTTCAACAAGTCCATCCACGATATAAGGGTGCATCAAGCCTTTCATACGTCTCATTCTCACAGAGACCTCAGTTCCCTTGCTTCCGTCTTCTATGCTTATACCGATGTTGCCAAGGTAACCCAATGCTCTATCAAGAAGGAGTTCAGGGGCATAGTCCGCATTATTCACATCTCCCGAAAGCGATAACTCCAGAGCCTGCAATATGGAAAGAAGCGTTGCCGTATCCTTGTTCTCCCTGTAGTTCTCCATTGCGCTCTCGAGAAGCTGTCCTATCTTCTCCGTTCTTTCAATCGCCGCAGAATACTCCTCGCTTCTTGAGCTGTAATAAACATCCTCAGGCATCTCAAGCATTGCGTAGTATGTCACACCCTCATTCACCGGAGCTGAATATGTATTGGTTATCCTGGCACTGAGAGAGGCTATTGAATCTGTTGAGAGAAGCTCCCTGTAATAGGGAGAAACAACATCATAACCAAGCTCTGTTCCAAGCTTTTCAAGTATATTCATATATGCGGAGGCACGCGCTGAGCTATCATCTGTACCCGTTCCATTGCCTACAAAAGCTGCAGCTCCCGAAGGATGAGGAGTTGTCCTTGTCCATTCAGGTCCTTCGGTGGAAGTAAATGTCGAACAGGAGAAGAGAAGGATGATAAGAGCAAATGAAAGGAGTATCTTTCTCAAAAATCACCTCCTAAACCAACGACAAGCATATGGGAGCCCTGAAGGTTCTGGTAACCAAGCCTCCAGAAGAAGGAAGGAAGGGCTCTGTGCTCATAGAAAACGGAAAACACCGAGCGCCAGTCAAAGCCTTCTTTGCCCCCTCCGACAAGGATGGATACACTTCCCCCTATTCTTCCTTCCTCTATTAAAGTGAAGTCCACAGACGGAAAAACTCTTGAGAGGTTCATGTAAGCTTCTATACCCAAGCCCCCATAGAAATCACTTCTGCCCCCCGCATATCTATAAGCAAATGAGAGTATTGGCACAAATGGATAAATAAGATCAGTCCGTCCAAGCGAAATCATTCCCAGCAGTTCTGGCGAGGAGAAATCAAAACCTGTAGCTACAGTGCTGACCAGCTTCCACTCCCCTGCATTCTCAAGCCTCATTCCTGGATAAGGATGATTCAGATAGACTGGATCGAGAGTTATTGCTCCTGTGTAGTTATCTCCGACTTCAAAGAGTCCTCTTGTAACTCCAAGGCTATCAATCGCTTTCAGCCGTGTTCCTCTCCTAAGGCTTTCATCTGAGAGAAGCGAATAGGAATTATCCAGGACATAATCAAGTTTCATTCCTGTATCGCTGTAAAGAGCCTCTTCGTAGAAAAGGATGCCGCGAATACTCTCTCCGAGAGACTCAAGCAGAGCCTCCCGCGCATCTCCATAGAACTCAACAAGAATCTCCTTCTCTGAAAAAGACAGAAGAAAGGAAGCTTCAGTGCTTCCACTCTCGAAGCTTTCCTCTGTGTAGGAGGTGGCGTTGAAATCTAAATCACCTCTGCCATATGTGCCCTCCCCGATAGCTTTTGAAAGCTCTCCAAGAACATCGTCTGGCAAAGTTCCATCGGAGACAATATGAGAAGAGAAAAGTGATGAAAGAGAGATGAGAAGAAAAGATACAGCAAGCAGAGTTCTCCTCATCCTCTCTGATATATAATAAAGCCTTGGCTTTCTGATCAGCTTCATAAGAGAAATTATCCCACATTTACAAGCATTGGGGAACATAGTGAATCATTCTTTGAGATCATACTTCTCAAGAAGCGTCTTGGCATCATCTGTTATACCGAAGATTGCGAAGATAACAAGGATTATCGAGGTAAGCACAGGCCCTCTGTTCAGTGATTGGCTTATGCTTATCACAGAAGATGCCAGTCCCCAATAGACCATAGGCTCTTTCGCAACATTCTCAAGCCAATCTGCGAAAGAATCATCAAAATCGATGTCGCTCTTGTAATGCTCGACAATAGCCATGATCGATGCGGCAACAACTCCCGCAGCAATTGCAACAGCAGATGCAGCTGTAACCTTTCCCCAGAGCACTGCGGAAGGAACGAAGGAATACACAACAGCAGCTGTGAGAAGGACTGCGCTCTTTATAACAAGAGCGGTGAGATCATTATAGAACTCCTCCTGCTGATCAGGAGTAAGAACCCTCACATCATCACGCACAGCCGCAAAGAGTCTTTCCTCTGCTTCTGCTACACCTTCCTTGATCTTCTCTATTTCCTCTACTGGCGCCAGACCTTCAGCTGCCTTAAAGACTTCTTCAGCGGTAGTGAACTGAGAAGTCTCAAGCGTGAATTCAAGGTATTCCCTGCCGTTCTCCTCCTCCAGCGTTCTTGTTGCGATATCAAAGCCATCCTGCCCATCAAGAATACCTCTTGTATTGAGATCCTCCTCGACAAAGCTTCGGATATCATCAAGATACAGGTTTATTGCCCTTCCAGATGCAGAGACAAGGGCAGATGATGAGATCCTTCCAGGTCCTGACTGCGGAATCGAACACGATACAACGAGAAGCGCGACGATCAAAAGCATCGCAATGCTCTTATCAACGATAAGCTTTGCTCTATTCATAATATCCTCCTTATTGAATTTCCAAGCCAGCTATCAATGAAATCCTTATTTTCGAGTACTGCGGCACAGCTTCCCTCAAAACCCCGATCCTACCCTCCTCTGAGGAGAAGGCATCAAGGATGGAAATCCTTGGCTCGATGAAGAACCAAGGAAAAGAGAACGTCCAGCCCGCCATGATTTCCGAGAAGAGCATAAACTTCTCTTCCGGAGCTTCAAGACCCCAGAATAATCCCATCCTCACCATAGAAGCGCCAATGTAGAAACCATGCCCTGCGAAGGGATATACAGAGACATTCAATCCAGTTTCCGCAAAGTTCAGCTCATGAGAGAAGGAATGGGAAAATCTGAAGGGAATAGAGAGACGTATTCCATCCCAGGAATAAGATATTTCCGAATCCAATCTGAGAGATTTCAGAAATACCGAATCTATAGACCTTAAATCAGCTCCAAGCTGCCAAGAAGCATAGAGAGCGGAGGCTATAAGGAGAATATATGTGAATGAAATAAGCCGTCTCATACCATAAAGGCTAAACGGCTTAAGGCACTAAGAGATGGGCAATAGTGGCCAAATTTATAAAGAGAATATCATTCCTTATTCGGTTCTTCTTCTGGCCAACCTAATGCTTTTCTGAACTCTTTCTCATTTTTCTGAAACTCGCGCGATGTGAATAGAACTGGCTTGTTCTCCCCAGCTATCGAGAGAGAAAGCCCTGGATGATGATCATCAACCTTCTTCATCGTATAGCCCTCCACTGCAGAAGTGAAACATGACCAGGATGGTTTCACTCCTCCTTTTTCGCTCTTTCGTGAATAGAAGACTATTTCCGTACCAGTTACAGCCAGCGCTCCGCCAAGCAGCTCTGTTCCGTCTTTGACAATCATCGAGCAGCGCTGAAAAAAGAAAGCACCATCACCGCGCACTTTCTCTATCATCTTCCTTGTAACAACGGATGTAGTTACATAATAAATGATGATCAACACTAAAAGAGGCAGTAGCAAAGGATAGATAACCATCTGTCTGAAAGCCGCATAATAAACAAAGACACCGAAGACTATAAGGAGGAGAAGAAGTATTACCCGTTTCATCAGCAAAGAACCTCCAGCATTTCAGTCTCATCGGAAGATTCCATTATCCTTTCCCTGTTTGCAGGTATTGAGAGCGCACGAACAGAAGCGGAAAGAAAATCCAGATGACTTGCAGCAGCATCTCGAGGGATAAGGATAAGAAGGAAGATATTGACAATGTTTCCTCCCATCTCGATCCCTTTTCCGGATCTTCCAAGAACCGCATGAAGCTCTGTAATTCCATCGATACGAGCATGAGGAACAGCAATTGAGTTACCGATTGCGGTAGAGCCTTCTTTCTCTCTATTCATTATCGCAGTGAGAATAGATTCCTTATTCTCAAGAGATACAGAGTCTACAAGTTCCTTTATAGCACCCTTCCAATCATTGGCTTTTAGCTCAGGAATAACTGAAAACAGAACGCTTTTATTCATACCCAGATTCTATAGCAAGAAAAAATTTACTGGAAGATGCCAGAAAAAGCTGACCAAAATCGGGACTTACGGGGAATAAGATATAAAGGAGAAAACGAAAATGAAAGCAAGACACGCTTTTATGGCTTTTCTATTGATCGTCGTCGCACTGCTCTCTGCCTGTGAACAGGGACAGAGCCATGCAACTCTTAGAGTGAACCTGAGAAAGGATAGATCGATTGTCCCCGCAGGCTATCCTCTGGAGATCGAATCGTACCGGATTACAGGAGATGGTCCTGGAGATGAAAGCTTCAGCATAGAGACCAATAAGGAGACAATCTCACTTGAGGGACTTGTTATCGGAGAGTGGTCAATTCTTGCAGAAGGCTTGAACTCACAGAAAGATGTCCTCGTCACAGGAAGTACTACACACAGGCTCTCTGTAACAAATGGAAGCTGCACGATAGTACTTGAGAATTTAACAGGAGAAGGTTCTCTTGAAATCGTGCTTCTATGGGATCCTGTGAGGATAAACAATGAAGCTTCCATTGAGCTGGAACTTACTCCGCAGTATGGAGAGAAGGAGACAAGAAGCCTGGAACTCACTTCATTCGATACGGAAGCAGGCAGAGCTACATACACAGGAAGCGGCTACGCCTCAGGCTCCTATGTTCTTTCTGCAAGACTCTTCGATGGAAGTGTACAGATTGCGGGTTTTGTAGAGGCCGTGCGGATAGCTGGAGACCAGACATCCTCTGGGGAGATCGAATTCGATCTCGATAAGTATCCGATAGACCCTGGAACACTCGAGCTTGAAGATAACACAGGAGTCCCTGTTTCATGCATAATCACAGGAATCGAGGATACAGTTGAGGCAGATATCCCGATAACAGTAACTATCGAGTCTGAGACAGATGATGTCAGCCAGTTCATCATATCCTGGTATCTGGATGGCAATCTTATTGGTACAGGTGCAGAAGTTGAGTTCACCCCTGAAGTTGGAACACATCGTCTGGATGTGGTTGCCTCCACATCAAAGCTCGGAACATCAGGTTCCCAGTCTGTGAATTTCGAAGCTGTTCCTACCGCAGATCCTGGAGTTCCTTCATATGGGAATATCATTGAAAGCGGAGAGAACATTGAGATAAGCGGAAGCGGTGTTGTCAGCTTCCTGCCAGATGGGAATGCAATGATAGTCTCCAACGCTGAGAGTAAAATTTACATAGCCTCGATGATCAGGAGCAATATTGATGTACAGAGAGAATACAGCTTCGCTGATCTTGATATCACAGGAACAATTGTTGATTTTGAAGCTATGAAGGTATCTGATGGACTTTCAAAGGTATTAATCGCAACAGAAAACCCGTTCAAGGCTATGGTATTCAATTACCATCCATCGACAATGACTCTCACGAAATACTCTGAGGCGGAACCTCGATGCTTCAATGATGAGGAAGTGAACGCAATCGCGAGCGTGACATTCGTGCCTAAGCTTGATATAGACGGCGAAATCGGATGGGGATTCCTCACTGCAAGGAACGCTGAAACAAACAAATGGTCGATATTCTATGTCTCTCTTGTGAAGAATACAGGGGATTCGGAACTTGTCAGATGCGGCTTTATATCCACAATGGCTTACAGCACTGCCAATGTAGCAGGAAGCCTTGCCTCGACAGATAAGACACTCTATCAGGGACACACAGATGGAACTGGATTGTATCTGACAGATTCGAAATCAGATATGGCTCATTTCCTCGTCAAATATTCCTCTCCGAAGGATCATACTCCAGAGTATCTTGATGATTACAAGAACATAACAGCAACGGCACTTATAGGAAATGAGACCATCATGCTTATGGGAACGAACATAATCCTATTAAAGAGCACTTCAAGCGTATCAACAGCAGAAGGATGGGCTCTGCTAAACAGCAAAGAAGCAGGGTATGAAGCAAGCAGTCTCATCATTTCTGCAGACTACAAGTTCGCATACTGCATAGATATAGACAACGATGAGATTGTCACGATGGAAATCGCATCTGACAGCTCTTCTGTAACTGAAATAGGCAGGACAAAGCTTGCGAAAGATGGTATTGATACAATAGCACTTTCAAGAAGCGGAACGAATCTGATTGCCTACGATGCAAGCAATATGGATTCAGTATCAATTTACAGGACAACAAGATAAAGATATGGCCTGGGTTTCCCCAGGCCATGCTTTTAGCCTTTATAAATAGGTGTTTCCTTATACTCAGTATGAAGAAGATGATGTGCTTTCTCCGAGAGAGGCTCTCCAAGATAATCAGCATAAAGCTTCTGGATTGAAGGATTCTGGTGCGAGCATCTCTTTACAGACTTCTCATCATCCTCATAAAGTCCTTCGCTTCTCTCTTTTCTGACTTCATCATCAGTACCATATGGCTGACCACCGCCAGCGATACAACCACCGCGGCAAGCCATGATCTCAACGAAATCAACATCGGATGGACGACCAGCTTTCTTATCTTCCTTAATCTGATCAAGCAGGGCTTTGGCATTTGCCATACCATGGACAACAGCAACCCTAACCTTCTTCCCATCGACATCAACCTCTCCGCGCTTTACCTCATCAAGGCCTCTGACAAGCTTAATCTCAGGATCAGCAAGCTCTTTACCAGTAATACCGAAGTATGCTGTTCTGATAGCTGCTTCCATAACTCCGCCAGTCACACCGAAGATGGTACCAGCACCTGTATACTCTCCGATAGGACTATCTGCCTCTGTTTCAGGAAGGTTCTTGAAATCGAGACCGCGGGAAGCAATCAAGCGGGCAAGCTCCCTTGTTGTAAGGACAAGATCAACATCCCACTCTCCGCTGGAAGCAGCATGCTCTCCATCTCTTCTTATCTCAGCCTTCTTAGCTGTACATGGCATGATAGCGACAGAGTAGACATTCTTCTTATCGATACCAGCTTTCTCAGCCCAGTAGGTTTTTGTTATAGCTCCCTGCATCATCATAGGACTCTTTGCGGATGAGAGGTTATCAAGAAGCTCTGGATAATACTCCTCAACATATGCAACCCATCCTGGGCAGCATGATGTAAGCTGAGGCATTACTCCTCCATTCTTGATTCTGTCTATAAGCTCATAGCCCTCTTCCATGATGGTAAGGTCTGCACCGAAATTCGTATCAAAAACATAGTCGATACCAAGACGGCGAAGCGCAGTATAGAGCTTCTTTGTTGTAATCTCACCTGGTTTGAGACCGAATTCCTCTCCGATTGCAACACGCACCGATGGTGCCATCTGTACAGCAACGACCTTCTCTGGATCCGCAATTGCATGCATAAGGTCATTTGTCTGATCCTGCTCATAGATAGCTCCAACCGGGCAGTGAGTTATGCACTGACCGCATTTGATACATGGGCTTTCATTGAGAGGAAGCTTAGCAGCCGGGCTCATCGTGGTGTGATCACCTCTGCCGATGAACTCAAGAGCATATACTCCCTGAAGTTCCTGGCACACCTGGACACAGCGACCGCACTTGATGCACTTCTCAGGGTCGAGAACAACAGCACCTGTTGAGCGATCTTTCTTATCCTCCGCAAGCCTTACCTCGAAAGGCTGCTCTCTTACACCATACTCGATTGCAAGCTTCTGAAGCTCACACTTGTTGTTGCGTGTACACAAGAGACATGACGATGGGTGTGTTGACATCGTAAGCTCAAGAATTGTACGGCGAACATTATATAGATCCTGATCATGGGTAATGATATTCATTCCCTCAGCTGCAGGAGTCGAGCAGGCACGGATAATCTTTGCAGATCCAACCTGCTTGCAGACACAGAGTCCGCATGATCCAAACGGCTTCAGATCCGGATGATAGCATAAAGTAGGGATTCTGATCCCAGCTTTCCTAGCTGCTTCAAGGACGGTTGTCCCCTCAGCCACCTCAACCTCGATTCCCTGTATAGTAAGATGAATCATCGCCAACCTCCATTAATGAATCTCGATGGCCGAGAATTTGCAGGTTTCTTTGCAGACACCGCACTTGATACATACATTTCCATTGATCTTGTGAGGACTCTTGACCTCTCCAGAGATAGCTCCAACAGGACACTTACGCGCACAAGCCGTACATCCAATACACTTGGAAGGATTGATCTCATAGCTGATAAGCTTCTTGCACTTTCCAGATGGACACTTCTTGTCGATGATATGAGCCTTATACTCCTCAGGGAAGTAATGAAGCGTTGAGAGAACCGGATTCGGAGCTGTCTGTCCGAGCGCGCAGAGAGAACCGATCTTCATAGCATGTGCAATCTGCTCAATCTGCTTGAGATCATTCTCCTCTCCCTTGCCCTGTGTGATTTTCTCAAGGATATTGTAGAGGCTCTTTCCACCGATACGGCATGGAGCGCACTTACCACAGGATTCATCGACAGTGAAGTTCAGATAGAACTTCGCAACATCAACGATACAATCATCCTCATCCATGACGATCATACCACCGGAACCCATCATGGAGCCAATCTTCTGCAAGCCACCGAAGTCGATAGGCGTATCGAGGTTCTCCTCTGTGATAACACCACCGGAAGGACCACCTGTCTGAACAGCCTTGAACTTCTTTCCGTGCGCGATACCGCCTCCGATATCATAGACAATCTCACGGAGTGTAGTTCCCATCGGGACTTCAACAAGACCGGAATTGCAGATCTTACCTGTAAGAGCAAAGACCTTTGTTCCATGGCTATCCGGTGTACCGATTGAAGCAAACCATTCGCCGCCATTGTTGATAATCTGAGCGACATTCGCCCATGTCTCAACATTGTTTATAACAGTAGGCTTACCCCAGAGTCCCTTGGATGCAGGGAATGGTGGTCTTGGCTTAGGCATACCTCTATGTCCTTCTATGGACTGGAGGAGCGCGGTTTCCTCACCGCAGACGAATGCACCAGCTCCGAGTCTTATTTCGATATCATAATCGAAGCCAGAACCAAGAATATCCTTTCCGAGAAGTCCATACTCCCTAGCTTGCTTCATAGCAACTTCGAGACGATGGATTGCGAGAGGATACTCAGCGCGGATGTAGATGAAGCCCTGATGAGCGCCAACTGTATGTCCGCAGATTGTCATTGCTTCAAGAACAGCATGCGGATCGCCTTCGAGTGTGGAACGGTCCATGTATGCACCTGGGTCACCTTCATCAGCATTGCAGACTACATATTTTACAGGATTGTTCTCCTGCTTAGTGAAGTTCCACTTCATCCATGTCGGGAATCCCGCACCGCCACGGCCTCTGAGTCCTGCTGTCTTGAGCTCATTAATGACATCATCCGGTGTCATATCAAAAAGGACCTTCTCAAGGGCCTTATAGCCACCTGCAGCAATATATTCATCGATATTCTCAGGATCTATCGAACCGCAGTTGCGGAGAACGATTCTCATCTGCTTCTGATAGAACTGGATATCCTCAACTTCCTCATATGCTTTATGCGGAGCCTTGTTGTAGAGAAGCCTTGTCACTTCCCTTCCCTTTATAACATGCTCTGCGATAAGCTCCTTCGCATCCTCAGGTTTTACCTGAACATAGAAGGAATCCTCAGGAAGGATCTTCACGATAGGACCCTGCTCACAGAATCCGAAACAGCCAGTCTTTATGACCTGTACCTGATCAGCAACGCCCTGTGCTGCAGCCTCATCGATGAGAGCATGATAGATCTGATCAGAGCGGGATGACTCACAGCCAGTACCACCGCAAACTAGAATATAATTCTTGAAACCCATCTCACTGCTCCTTATCAACAAGCTCTATCCTCAGATCAGAGAGGATATGTCCTTCCTTAAGATGCTCGTTGACAATGCGGAGAGCCGCATCCTTGTCTACTGAGCCGTAAACGACAAGACCGGACTGAGGTGTATATACCTCAACAACTGGCTCCGGATTAGGAGCAGCGCTGCCAGTCTGTGTGATGATTACATTATCGAGCCCTAACCTCTCCACTTCATCTGCAATGGTGTTGAGAGTGAGCTTGGCACCAGCATCGATACCGGAGGTGCCCATTGCGACAACAACATGGATAGAGCGTCCATGTATATCGCGCTTCTTCAGATTCTTCTCTTCACGCTCGCGAATCTCGCGAAGATCGGAAAGCGAAAGCTTAGCCATAGATATCTCCTTTTGCAAGGCTGGAAAGGATCTCTCTGAATCTCCTTATTCCTGAAGCCCTGTCGGGGACAGCGTCCCTCTCCTCTAGGAACTTCCGGGTAACTTTAGTCTCCCGTCCGTCATTCCTTATAGTTATTTCTATGCTCTTGTCCATATTCATAATGGGAAGCAGTGCAGAACTTAAGTCTGAAAAGCTGCCATCATCATCTGCAACGAACTCAAGCACCGTGATTCCTTCTCCTCGTGTTAAGCGGCATCTGCCTTCACTTCTATCTTTAATAATAGAAAGCCCTCGGCCTCGCCCTTCGCCCTTGGAAGTCTTCCCTGCCTGGAATGGATCAGAGAGTGCGGTATATGTACCATCATCCTCGACCCTTACATGTATAGTACCGCCCGATATATCAACAAAGGCGTCTATCACATCCGCACCTGCTTCCACGCTATTCACAATAGCTTCCAGAAGGAGGGCAGCAGTGTCATGCATCAGGCAAACTTGTCAAGAATTCCAGATATCTGGTTCTTGGAAACCTTTCCAAATACCTCTCCGGATATCGTCATAACAGGTGCAAGTCCGCAGCATCCTACGCAGCGAACAGCCTCAAGCGAGAACTTTCCATCCTCCGTAAGCCCACCAACTTCCAAACCGATTTCCTTTCCAAGTTCCTCAACGATCATATCGCCACCTTTAAGATAGCAAGCCGTTCCTAGACATACCTGGATGTTGTACTTTCCTGGTTTATTGAGCTTGAAGAAATGATAGAAAGTCAGTACGCCCCATATCGTCGCAAGCGGAACTCCTGTCTCTTTTGAAACTCCTTCTGCAGCTTCGCGTGAGACATAACCGAACTCCTCCTGGACTCTATGAAGAATCATAATGAGATTACCAGGCTTATCCTTCCATTCGGAAATGTAAGCGTTAAGCTCATCAGAGAATATGCTCTGAGCCATAACTCCTCCTTATTTAAGTCACCTTCTGAATTTTATCTTATTGCGACGCAGTTTTGCAATAAATCTTCAAAGAAAGACTTAAGAAGAACACAAAAGCAACATAGATTTTTATTTATTGACATAGACTTGCAATTAATATACTTTCGTTCACATAAAAGGATATAAAAATTATGAACAATGATATGCTTGTCAGGATTACTCGCTATTTCAGAGCTCTTAATAGGCTGAGAGCCATTGGTTTAGAGAAAGTCTTCGCACACAACTTGGCGGATGCAGCAGGTGTATCCGCAGCTGTTGTCAGAAAAGACTTCTCAATTCTTGAAATCCATGGGCAGAAAAGAGGGGGTTATGAGATAACCGATCTTATAGACAGGATATCTAAAATACTCGGAAAAGGAGATCCTCAGCATGTCATAGTAGTAGGCTGCGGCCGTATCGGGAAGGCCCTGATGCACTACTCGGGATTCGAACCAGATGGAATAAGAATAGTCGCGGGCTTCGACTCCGATCCGATAGTCTACTCCGATGTATCCCATCCAGTCCCGGTCTATCCGATGTCAAGGCTGGATGAGATGGTGGAAGCGCTGGATGTGAAAGTCGCTATAATAACTGTTCCTGAATCCGCTGCAGCAGATACAGCTGAAAAGCTACTTGAAGCAGGGGTAAAGGGCATACTCAACTTCTCCCCTATAACACTTAAACCTCATCCGGCAGCACAGGGAGAGACACCTGCTATAATCCACAACATCAACATAGCCTTAGAGCTTGAACAGATCTTCTACCAGCTGCAGTTTCCAGAGGGAAGGAAATAATCAGCCCTGGGCCCTTATCCAGGAAAAGAGATACTGCTGAGAAAGGGCCTCATATGGATGGAAGTATGAAGGGTCTTTATCAGGGTAATACTCCTTCATTACCTTCTTCATCCAGACATCCATCGGAAAGCCTTCCCTTCTCTGATAGGAAAATATAAGAATGCAGGAAGCAACCTTTGGTCCTATTCCCTTTATTGTCTGAAGCTTTGTCATCGCATCATCAAAAGAGAGGGAATCTATCTCCGAAAGAATACCTTCCTTTGAAATCGCATCAAGAATGAAAGGTGCTCTGAATCCAGTTCCAAGCGCTCTAAGCTCCTCCTCAGTTGCACCCTTCATCTCCTCTGCTGTAGGGAATGTGAAACGCCCGGGAGCAACTTCATGGCCATATCTTTCTGAAAGCCTGTTATAGAGTCCCGTGATTCTCTTGATGTTATTATTCTGTGACAATATGAATGATATAGTCGCGATCCAATGATCCTGCTTCAGAAGTCTTATCGTTCCTGTACTCGCTACAGCCTGTCTGAGAATCTCATCTTTTGCTGCAATAGCCTTGGCAGCCCCTTCGTAGTCATAACCGAGATCGAAGTAATCATAAAGGAAAGGATCTGAGAAGGCATCATCAAGACTTCTTATAGTATAAACCCTCTCATTCAAAACAGCAGAGAAACGGCCGTCTTCTTCCTCTCTCCAGCTGAATGACTGACCGCCCAAAAGAGTCTCTTTCAGATTTTCATTCATCGTTTTCAACCTCCGCAGGATTCTTCCTTACCTTATCCATATATTCGCCCGGTGTCATCCCTGTATAACGTCTGAAGATATGGAAGAAGTATCCAGGATTGCTGTAGCCAACTTTCTCCGCTATCTCGCTCACAGTACTCTGATGATATACAGACATAAGCTTTCTTGCCTCATTCACCCGCATTGTATTCAGGTAATCCGTAAAACGCTGCCCTATCTCCTTCTGGAACAACCTTGAAAGATACTCCGGATTCATATAGACAACATTCTCAGAGATCCACTTGAGGGAAATCTCGGGATTGGAGAAATTCTCATTTATGTATCTTATGATTGTCTCAACAGGGAATGGATCTCTATCACGCGGAACTTTATGTTCGATAAACGATCTGGCAAGAGAGATAAGATCCTCAGTGTTCTTCACACTGCCTAGCTGTTTGAAGATGAGCTCATAATCCGCGGCCCTCATCGTCATTCTGATGAAAAGCGCTTCCGCATCATCTATGCTTTTTGCTCTGAAAGCTTTTTCTATATCATCAATAAGGAGTGGATCTCTCTCTCCTGCAAGAGCAGCCCTATAACGCTCAACAAGAGGGTTATCGAGATCATTATGAGTCTGATGAATCTTCACGATCTCCCTTCTGCCGTCATCGGAGAAGATCGAAGCTTCCGAAACAACGCTCACGTTCTGGACAAACACAGTTACAAGCTCCTCTGGAGTTCCTCTCAGTACATTTACAACAACACCCCGCCTTGAGGTTATCTCACTCTTCATCCTCTCGACAGCAGCTATTGAAGAGATATCCAGAGTAAGGAATACCTTGCCTCCTACTGCTATCGGGAAAACAGGCATCCTTATCCCCTGCTCCTTTATCACAGGGAGTATAAGATCAACGAATCTATCCGCTTCAAGGACCTGGGTTACTATCATTGTGAGGATTTCTTCAGGATTGAATGAAATAAGACGATGGCATCGTTTTATCACATCGGAAATAGAAGCGGAATCAGATAGGACTTCTATAAGCATGCTCCTCTGAAGATAGAATAGATACCGGTCCTTCGCAATGTCTATCTCCTCTCCGCTTTCCCTCTTTCTCTCCTCGATTTCTGCTTTCACTTCCTTGAGATTCGCAACAAGATCCTCTTTCAGCGCAGGCTTCAGCATATAATGCTTCACACCATAGCGCATCGCGCGCTGTGCATATTCAAATTCACCAAAACCTGAGAGGATTATGAATTCTGTATTCTTCAGCTTGGAATGAACTCGCTTTATAAGCTCCAATCCATCCAGCTTGGGCATCCTGAGATCTGTTATGACAATATCTGGGCGGAACTTGACAATAAGCTCATAGGCTTCCTCCCCATCTGAGGCAACAGCCTCCAAGCTTATCCCTAGATCCTTCCATGGAATCCACTTAGCCATAGAAGTGCGTACAATCTCTTCATCATCTGCCAATACTGCTGTAATCATCCTGCCTCCATGGTACGGTGAAAGAAACTATAGCTCTTCCATTCTCATTTCTGAAATAAAGATGGGATTCCTCTCCGAAAAGAAGATTAAGCCTCTCATCGATATTCTGAAGCCCTATCCTTTCCGTAGATGATGAGACAATCCCTTCCCTAAGCTTCTCCGCCATATTCTCAGGAAATGCCGAGCCTGTATTCGACACCTCGAAAAGAACTCCGTGCTCTGTAATATGACAGCTTACCTCTATCTCCGTTCTTATTCCATTCTCCTCCACTGAATGCTTCACCGCATTCTCAACCAATGGCTGGAGGGAGAATTTAGGTATCATTGTATCCATGACCTCTTCAGGAACAGAGACACTATAGCGAATCGAATCGGGGAACCTGCTTCTCTGGATATCAAGGAAGCTTTCAAGAAGCTCCAGTTCCTTATGCACAGTGACAAGATCCTCTGAAGAGACTGCGGCACGGAAAAGAGATGCTAGAGAATAGCTCATAGAAGCTATATCATCTGCATTGTATTTCTGGCTCATCCAGTAAATAGAATCGAGGACATTGTAAAGGAAATGAGGATTGATCTGCTGCGTCAGTATCTTTATTGAGCTATCCTTCATCATGATTTCTCTCTGGTAATTATCCTCAACGATTTCCTTGTAGCCTTTTGCCATGTTATCGAAATGATCATTGAGCTGTGCTATCTCATCTGAACCTGGAAGAGATGGAATGGAGGTAACATTGCTTCCCTTCTCAAACGCATCCATTTTTTCCCTGAGCGCATTTATCCTTGAGAGCATCCTCTTCACGATATGATTCAGCAACAGCAGGAACAGAATCAGCATGATAAGAAGAACAGCGAAAGCACCTACAACACGCTGGATAATACCTCCATACAATGAATCCTGAGGTACAGCATCGATATAGGAAATTCCGCTCTGAGGAAGCACTCCCCTGTAGATATAGCATGGAATATTCCCGACAGAGGCTACGACTTCATAGCTAGAAGGAAGCTTCTCCCCTTCAGGATACTCCGAATAGAGAAGCCTTCCGTCATATGAAAAGACAAGCCTCATTCCAGCATTGGAGAAATCTTCCCGGAGCATCGAGGAGAGTGTCGTGACATCAATTCGTATCAAGAGGATGGCAAGCTCATCAAGGGAGAGAAATTCCTGTCTCCTTATAGTCCTGACAAGGTAGATGCTTCCATCATCGCTTCCGAGCCATACAGGGGCGCCTTCAGCAGAACGAGCAAGAGAAATTGCATCTGAAAGAGATGAGGAAGAGAGCGCCATACCGCTCCCGCTTCCAGCAATCCTTCCATCTCCTGCAATCGAGATGTCAACAATGAGAGAAGATGAATCAAGGAACGTACTGAGCCGTGCTATGACATCACCCCACAACCCATCTTCGAGACTTTCACCATCTCCATCCTTTATCGTGGAGAGTGTTGACTGGAAGAAATCATCAGTAACGATAAGGTCACTCAGCAAGAGCGCGGAAGAGAAAACTGAGTCTGCTCTCGAAAGACTATTCCGGGTATTCTCACTGTTGATTGAATAAACCTGCCTGTCATACTCATTCTTTAGGCCATTGAGGAGCAATACAACTACGATGAGCATTGAGCAGAAGAAAGCTACGAGTATCAAAGATAGTTTCTTCGATAGAGTCAGAGTTGGCTTCATTCACCCCCTCCTGCCCTCAAGAGAATCCTATTCGCTTCAGCAACAAACTCATCAGCAGCCTCTTCTGCTGAGAGCTTTCCAAGCTTAGCCTCATACTCTGTCAGCTTTCTTGCTATCTCTGGTGTTCCTATAGGGGGAATTGAAACATCGGAAGAGTAAGCACTGTCAGAAAGAGGTGTTCCAAATGCTCTTCCGATTATCCTTCCCGCCTCCTCGGAAAACAAAAGCCAATCAAGGAAAACCAATGCTTCATTGTTTTCTGTTGTAAGAGATAGATAAGCATAGGGATAAGGCGAGGAGTAAGGAATGAGCGCTGTACCATCACCTTCTTTAATCTCATTGGAAGGAGAGAAGCTATTCCATGCCTCTCCTGATAGTGAAGTTGTAAAATATGGATGTGATTCAAGACGATCCAGAATTGAGAAGTACCGCCTTGTGCTGCTGCTATCCAGAGCTTTTATCTCACTATATATATCGCTCCCATGATACCCCGCTACAGCTTCAAGGAAGTCAATACCAATAGATGCAGAAGTCTTAATACCTTTCTTTATATAAACTTCCTCTCCGATTCTCTCTATTTCATCAATCGTTACAGGACTCTTAACTGTTATTCCGAGTTTATCGAGGAGCACTTTATCATAGAGCATGACATCAGAGACAATTCCCATCGGGATACTGAAGCCGAAAGATGGAATGGGAACAACGAGCGACCTCGCGATGAATGTGGAAAGATGAATCCTATCCATTTCTATGATATCAGAAAGCTTCCCGATAGCGGCATCGGACGCGATATTTCCCCAGTATCCAGAGTAATCAATAAACTCTGCTTTGACTGTCACTCCAGGATTCAGGCTCTCAAAGACCTCTATGGCCTCCTCAATGAGAACCCTACGCTCCCCACTTTCCCACATAGATATCGTGACAACTGCTTCAGTATCCTTTTCATTTCTATATGGGATGTTTCCAAGAAGTCCGCTTCCGGAGAAAACCGGACTGGAGACATTTTCTTTCACAACCGCAACCGGCTCAGGAGGTATCTCTTCAGCAATTTCTGGTTCGATTTCAGGAATCACCTCTTCAGAGGAAGGTGGAGATATAGGTTCTTCAGGTAATGTCGCACATGAAAAAAGCCCAATGCAAAGGAAAACAGTACAAAAATAAATTCTCAGGCTTTTCCATATTCTGGATATCATTTTCCAACCCCTTTGTAACATCATACACCATACAAAATATGTTTTCCTCTGTTTTCTACACTAAGTAAATCGTATTTTTGCATTCTGTTATCCAGAGATTTAAGATAGAGTATGCTTGTCAAACGGGAGAACAATGACTGGTCTGAATCATGTAAAGCATGAAAAGACATTGGCCCTATCGGTTCCGATCCCCCCTTCTTTTTCCGATAGGTGTCCGCTATTCCCTCGGGCTATGCTTGAGAGCATGAGAGCATAGCCTTTTATTTTGCCCTTATGCGAAGTGTTACAGGAAAGTGATCTGAGTAGCCATAACCAATCGAGGAATCATACTTAAGCGGTCTATCAAGCATATCCTTCATATTCCGGTTCACTTTGATTTCCACGCTGTCATATTCAAATCCTTTTCCGTCCCAGCACTCTGAAGTCATGAGAACATTGTCATAAAGATACCAGCTGCCTTCATAGAAGTAAGTTCCCTTTTCAGTGAGGATTATGTCCGGGTCCACAAGCGGAGAATAATAAAGCTTTTCACCTGCTTTTGAAGGATCTCCTGTTATATGAAAAGCGTTATCAGGGTTATACAAATCGGGGAAAAGCGTGAAAGGGCCTGTCAGTCTCGGATCGAAATTGAAATCTCCAACTGCAATGGAAAGTATGCCAGCACTCTCTTCCATCAGATGCGAAAGATGCATCGACTGCTCATATCTCTCGCTGTCACCTCCATCAAGCTGACTCCTGAAATGCACTCCGAATATCCGGATAACCTCTCCATTTGAAAGGAAAGAGAGTTCCAGTATCGGGCGACAGCCCGGATAGAAATGGAGAGCCCCTGATAATGGCTCCGTTTTCGAGATGAAGCCTACATACAATCCACCGCTTCCATCATCTGCAAGTCCATAATACTGATAGCCTTTCTCATCAAGTCCAGCATCGAGGAGATCTGAAAGCACTTCCACGCTCTCAACTTCCTGAAGGATTATTACATCGGAAGTGGAGTAATCACGGCCAAGGAGCACTGCAAGCTCCCTGATCCGATTCCTATACGCTTCTCCATCATAGCCATCAGAATGGCTGAAACCATCAAATTCGGTTCCATCATCATAACCATCAAACAAAGCATATGCGTTATAGGTGGTGACTTCAAAGAATGCCGTCTCAGGGGACGGCACACACGAAACAAATAGAACAATGAGAGATATAAGATAAAGCCTCATACAGTATATACGCTGTAAGTGGCTATTCTTGTCAGATTTCGCTCTTATTCTTTACGATTCTTGAAAGCATTCCATAGCTGAGAGCCTCTTCAGCACTCATCCAGCAATCGCGCTCCGTATCATTCTCGACTTCGCTTACATTCTTTCCAGTCGCATCAGCTATAACCTGATCAAGCTTATGTCTTAGAGCTTCAATCTTCTCAGCATAGATTGCCACATCGATAGCAACACCCTTCAGCTGGGAAAGCGGCTGATGGATGAGATATGTGGAATTAGGGAATCCTACCCTTCTCTCTCTTGGAACTGCAAGGAAGATGAGAGCAGCTGCAGATGCAACAAGTCCCATTCCCACTACTGTCACAGGGGATGCGACAAAACGGATCATATCATAGATTGCAAAACCGGAATCGACATCTCCTCCTGGGCTGTTTATATAAACATAAATCGGATCAGAGGACTCGCTGTCAAGAACCAGCATCTGGCGGGCAAACTCATCTGCCCTATCTTTGTTTATCTCTCCGGAGATGATGACAGTCCTTGTCTTCAGAAGTCTGTCATTAAGCCCTGGCTCCGGCTTGTATTCATTCTTTTCGTTTTCCATGATTCAAATAATAACTGCAACAAATCATTGGGTCTAGCCTCATCATCTTGCCATGTTCGATGAAGATAAAATGTGCGTTGTAAGTGAGGTTCTCGGTTGTGCCAAATCCCAGAAGGGAGAAGCATACAATAACTATCCGGATTCTCAAGATTCTACATTATAGTGGTTTGGGGCTTAATCTCGTATTGAAATTCAGATATTAGGACTTTCTTTTCGATGAAATAATATTAAAGGAGCCTCAAGCGAGACTCCCTTATGTTTATCTGTTATCAGATTTCATAGATCTGATGCACATCCATAGAGCTATAGGATATTAAGGTTTCTTTGCCAGTTGATGGGTTATATTCATATGTACCTACATCAGTACCATTACCCATGTACCTATGGTATATGATATTACCGCTGCCTGTCGCGCTGAGCTCATCAGAAGCAAGCCCGCCATCTACTTTGATGGTCTTAAGTACTCCGGAACTGAAGTCCGCCCAAAAGATGGTTCCGCTTGATGCATTATCCACCCAGAACATTGCCTTCTCAGAAGCAGATGCCTTTTCGCTCAGCGGATAGGGGAAATACGAGCCGTGTTCCAGCCTGATTACATTTATGTCCGAGAGATTTCCATTTACGTCGGCCTTGAACCATATCAGCGCAGGTTCCAAAAGATAGTTCTCCGCACGGATTAGGAATGACTCGCTTTCTCCATAGAAAGAGATGCCGGAATTCTTCACAATCGTTCCTTCTGGATTGCTCACGAAGCCAGAGGCAATCGGATTGCTCATGCCTTCGCCAATCGTGAGCGAGAGGTCACTGTTGACAGTGAGGGGATATATTGTGAGCCCATATTCATTGTCACTCGTGTTGCGGTCTCTGAGAAAGAGATTATTGCCTACGCGGAAGATCATATTCTGCAGAGGATCGTCGCTACCAGACATATCGATTCTCTTATACGCATCAGGATTCTTTGCGTTGTAGATTTCGATATACCCATTGCTCTGCGGACCGAGTTCTTCTTGAGTGTACTGATAAATTGCGTAATTATCGGTATAGATGGTGGCATTCTCCTTCAATGGCTTGAATTCCGAATTGTTCACCGAGACCATCCTCTCTGGATTGTTCTTGTCGAAGCTATATAGTGCATTACTTTTCGTTAGGAGATAAATCCTGTTGTCCGAGTACCCATACGTATCATCAATACTGTCCAGAAGCCTGAAATCGAGGTCTTTTGAAGCAGGCTGTGTGTAAGGCGAATTCAGAAGATATGCTTCGCCTGTCTCCGTATTGATAAAGGCAATGTTTTCCTTCCGGCTTACGCTGACAGCATTGATTTCAAGTACGATATCTAGGATATTCTCGAGAGCATCTTTTATGGGTTCTAGCAGAGGAAATGAGTCTATAACGACAAGCCTGTCAAAGATTGCAAGAAAAGTTCCGTTCCCAGTATCGACAATCTCAACATTTCCATTGTTGCAGTTTCTTGAAGCGCCAAGGATGATGTCTGTGCCGTCGTCCGTGGTGAAGAGCATAGGGCTGAAAAGGCCGTTTGACATATGCCCTGAAAGATAGCTCACTATATCTGAGATATCTACATATTTTGTATTTGCTAATGTGGCGGTACTTACAGATGAGGTTTGTGTTGACTCAACGAAATCAAATGAAGCGATTGCAGTTGCTCCTGTCAAATCGACAGAAAGCCTCTGCGATGTGATGGAGACATCCCCTTCGCTGTCTTGGTTATCATCTGCTGGATTCGGTGTGCAAGATGCAAAAAGCATAATCGCCAAGGCCAACAGACCGACAAGTTTCTTCATGTTATCCTCCGTATCCAACAGAATATATCATTCTCTTTCAGCAGAATAGGGGCATCTGATTTCATCTACCTCTTTCATTCTTCTTTGTCTTTGCATTCTCGACAAACTATCTGCACCTTTATTTCACTTTGATAGCTCTTCTTTTCTTATCTTACGGATTCAGATATGAGATGAACAATAAAACTTTTCCCAGATGTAAACTGGATTTTTGAAAGCCTCAGAAAACGCTGGATTGCTATTGTCACCATATAATGGTCTCAGTTATGTCTTATTCTTTCATAGAAAATCTTCTTCTGGTTAGAGTTTCTTTCATTGGGGTGTTTTTAGAAGCGTGAGGATTGTAGCAGGGAGCCCCTTGGTCTTGACCAGAGAGTATGTCAAAATGACACCATGAAAGCAGCAACAGTATCTGTAATAGGAAGGCCATCGGCAGGAAAATCCACATTGGTTAACACAATAACAGGGATGAAAGTCTCCATAACATCCCCCACTCCGCAGACAACAAGGAATAAGATCAGGGGAATATATACAGATAGCAGGGGACAGCTTATCTTCACAGACACACCGGGGTTTCATCTCTCCGACAAGGAAATAAACAAGAGGATGCAGGATGTGACTGTCTCTTCCCTGAAAGATTCCGATATGATTCTCTACCTTCTGGACGGAAAAAGAAAGCCAGGAAAGGAAGAGGATACTATCGCAGAGCTTGCAGCAAGAGCTGAAGTTCCTGTTGTCGCAGTGCTCAATAAAGCAGATATCCTCACTCCCGATGAAAGAAGAGAGGGAGAGGAATATCTTAAATCAAAGTTTCCCTCCTCTCCTGTGCTTATAGCTTCTGGGCGTAATGATGAGGGTGTCGATGAAATTCTTATAGAGCTCTTTCGTCTCGCTCCTGAGGGTGAGCTTCTCTATGATGAGAATGCATATACAGATCAGGACCTAGAGTTCAGGATCTCAGAGATCATAAGGGAGAAGACGATTGAGAACCTAGCAGATGAGATGCCTCATGTGATTTTTGTGGAAATCGAGGACATGGAGTATGACGAAGGAGAAGGACATGTCTGGATCAGGGCCTCGATAAACACTGAACGAGATGGGCAGAAGGGAATAATCGTCGGCAAAGGCGGGGAGAATATAAAGAGAATCAGGAAGGAGTCATTCAAGGAGATAAAACGTATATTCCCAGGCTCGAAGCTCACTCTTGATCTCAGAGTCAAATCCCAGCCTGGGTGGAGAAAGAACAGCAAGACGCTGGATAGGATATTCAGGAGCTGAACTGACTTCGATAGAGGGAGGCATAGAAACCTCCCTTTTCCATCAAGGATGAATGGGTTCCTGATTCTATCACATCACCATCTTTAACAACGAGAATCAAATCAGCATTTCTGATGGTGGAGAGCCTATGAGCAACAATGAATGAAGTGCGCCCTTTCATCAGATGCATGAAAGCTTCCTGTATAAGCATCTCGGTTCTGGTATCTATTGATGATGTTGCCTCATCAAGAATAAGCATATCAGGGTCTGTAAGCATTATCCTCGATATCGAGATAAGCTGTTTCTGCCCCGCAGAAATTCCATCGCTATCATCGGAGACATATGCATCATAGCCTTCAGGAAGAGATGCGATAAATGTATCGATATGGGCAAGCTTTGCAGCTCTAGCTATCTCCTCATCTGTGGCATCAGGCTTTCCAAGTGCAATGTTTTCCCTTATCGTACCACTTTTAAGCCATGTATCCTGCAGAACCATTCCGAAACTCTTTCTGAGCGAGGATCTCTTAACTCCCGAGATATCCTCACCATCTATTCTTATCCTGCCACTCTGAGGGTCATAGAATCTCATCAGGAGATTTATGATAGTGGTCTTTCCAGAGCCTGTAGGCCCTACTATCGCAACTCTCATTCCAGGTTTCACTGAAAGTGTCAGGTCCTTTATGAACTCACAATCAGGCGTATAGGAGAATCTAAGATGCTCTATATCAACCTGTCCTGATGAGACTGCAAGAGAAGGAAGAGCTGCATCGCTTTTCTCCTCCGCTGTTTCAAGGAAGTCAAAGATACGCGAAGCAGATGCAAGTGCATTCTGCAGCTCTGTAACTACCCCTGATATCTCATTGAATGGCTTTGTATACTGGGAAGCATAGCTGAGAATTGAAGTAAGACCGCCTATGGACATCATTCCATAGAGAGCTGAAATACCTCCTGAAAGGGCAACTCCTGTATAGACAAGGCTGTTAACGAATCTTGTGACAGGATTCGTAAGTGATGAGTAGAATGTCGCGAGAAGAGAGTATTTGGCCCACTTCTCATTTATTCTATCAAACTCCTCCTGGTTCTTCTTCTCCCTGCCATAAGCTGAGACAACAGATGCTCCTGTGATCATCTCGTCTATAAACGATGTCTGAGCACCTCTCGCTTCGCTCTGCTTATAGAAAAGCGTGAACGTCTTCTTAGCGATGAAAGAAGCCGTGAAAAGCGAAAGCGGAGTAACAAAAAGAACCACCAGGGCAACTATCCAGTTCACAAGGAACATCGATACAAGAGTTCCTATTATTGTAATAACTCCTGTAAAAAGCTGGGTAAAACCCATCAAGAGCCCATCGGAGACCTGATCCGCGTCTGTTATGATTCTCGATACGATATCTCCATGGGGATGGCCGTCTATGTATGAAAGAGGCAAATTCTGCAGGTGCTGAAAAGCTTCCGCTCTTATATCCCTGGATATCCCATACGCCATAGCATTATTGACTCTGTTCATCAGATACTGGGCAAGGGATGTGATCAAAGCAGAGATAACCATCAGAGACAGAAGGAAGAAAAACAGCTTTCCATCCCCTGAGGCTATTGCATCTATCGCTTTACCTGTAAAAAGGGGAAAGACTATTGTGAATATGACGGAGACAAGCGCAAAGAAGAGGGAAAAGAGAAGCTTCACCCTATAAGGCTTTATATACCCTCCAACTTTTCCCAGCACCGAGAAATCGAGCTTCTTCATTCCTCACCTCCGAACTGGGATGAGTAGATTTCCTTGTAGACATCACATCTATCGAGAAGCTCCTGATGCTTTCCGATATCTACTATTTCTCCCCTATCCATAACTATTATCCTGTCCATCGACATCAAAGAGCCAGCTCTCTGGGACACTGTTATAACTGTCATATTCCCAAGCTTCGAGAGATTATGTCTGAGCCTCGATTCAGTTGCATAGTCAAGTGCAGATGTTGAGTCATCGAGAATGAGGATTTCCGGTTTTCTGACAAGAGCTCTTGCAATGGAAAGTCTCTGTCTCTGCCCTCCTGAAAGATTCTTACCGCCTTCCTCGACCATGGATAGAATTCCATCTTTCTTCTCGGAGACGAAATCATAGGCCTCTGCCATTTTAAGTGCTTCGACCACCTCTTCATCTGTAGCATCCGGCTTTCCCCAAAGAATGTTGTCCTTGATGCTTCCTTTGAAAAGAAGCGCTTTCTGCTGCACATATCCAATACGGCTTCTCAATGCGCTTCGCTTCCATCTCAGCGTGCTGTGCCCAAGGACGGAAACACTACCTTCGCTTGCGTCATAGAATCTCGGGATAAGCGATACCAGAGTGGTCTTTCCTGAACCAGTTCCCCCGATAACCCCTATTCTCTCTCCTTTCTTGATTGTGAAATCCGCGCCTTTGAGCGATGGCTCTCCACCTTCTCTGTATGTAAGGGAGACAGAGCGGAAAGACACAGCCTCATCTCCTTCCTCTTCATCATAAGCATTCTCTGCATCGATCATTGATGGAGAGACACTGAAAACGCTCTCTATCCTCTTCCAGGAAGCCACTGCTCTGGAGATTGTTATGATGAGGTTAGCAAGCTTTATAAGCTCTGTAAGAATCTGGCTCATATAATTCACAAGAGCTACTATCGCACCGACTTCAATAAGGCCGAGGGAGAATTTATCACGTCCCGCATTAATAAGAACAGCGACAGCAAGATTTATGATTGCATATGTAAGGGGATTAAGAAGCGCAGATATCCTTCCAGATGAGAGCTGGACACCCATCAATGCTGAAAGCTCTGAGGAGAAAGCCTTTTTCTCGCTCTCTTCCTTTCCGAACGCTCTCAGGACTCTTATTCCTGAAAGATTCTCCCTTACCCTTCCAAGAAGCTTGTCCAATGCGCTCTGAACATTTTTATACATCGGGACTGTACGACGCATTATCAAAAAGACAACAAGACCAAGGATTGGAATAACAACTGCAAAGATAAGTGCAAGCGAGCTGTCTACGGTGAATGCCATTATCGCGGCTCCGAAGACAACGAAAGGAGACCTCATGAAGAGACGGAGAAACATGTTTATTCCGTTCTGTACGAGGTTTGAATCGCTTGTAAGCCTTGTTATAAGAGTAGGATTACCAATCCTGTCCCTATCGCTCTCGG
Source organism: uncultured Spirochaetales bacterium (assembly GCA_949283235.1). Taxonomy (GTDB): domain Bacteria; phylum Spirochaetota; class Spirochaetia; order Sphaerochaetales; family Sphaerochaetaceae; genus Ornithospirochaeta. Next base: position 51,796 of record CASDRY010000143.1, read on the forward strand.
AAAGCTCTGTGATGTGTCTATAAAGAGCACTCTTCATCTTCACGGCGAAGCCAGTTGCAGCCTTTGCTGCAAAGTACTGAGCTGTAACTGAAGACAAGAGCCCTATAACACCAAGGGCAACCATCAAAAGGGCCATCATCAGTATGTGATGCATATCGCCCTTCGCTATTCCGTTATCAATAAGCGAAGCAACAGCAAGGGGCACACAAAGCTCAAACACCGCTTCCAGCAATTTGAAAAGCGGTGCGAGTATGCTTTCTTTTCTGAAATCCTTAAGAAACGAGAAGAACATCTATCAATATCTTCTGAGAATTTCCACGACCCTGTCCCTTCCACAGGCTTTGAGGAAGGAAGCAAGCTTCGGTCCCTTGTCCTTTGCGATAAGAGCCTGATAGATAAGACGGAAGAAGTCTGCATTCTCCATTTCATTATCCTTTGCTGTCTGGTAGATATACTCGGAGAACTCCTTCTCTGAAAGCTCATCGAGATATTTATCAGCAAAGTCAGCAAGTTCCATTATCGCAGCTTTTTCCTTATCGTCAGCTTCATAGAGATCACCATCCCCGCGAAGAGCGAACTTGAACTCCTCCGGAGCATACTTCTCAAGCCATGTCCAGGCACACTTCATCCTCACGCGAAGCCTTTCCTTCTGGCTTTCAGTAGCATCCGGGAATCTCTCAAGCACCTTCTCTACATCGCCTGAATAGATCTGAAGATAATTGCAGAGATGCCTGAATGGTATCTGATACCCCGGCTCTGTCGGGATATTCTTATCATCAATCTGAGAAAGTTCGTAAATCCTCTTCTCTTTCTCAGCTTTCTTCTCATTGACCTTCATCAAGCCGAAGTAGATTCTCTCGGTATTGTCATAATCCTCATAGATTTTGAGAACATCGAGATCAAAGGATATAGCGAACTCTGATGATGGACGTGTTCCGACAAATAGATAACGAACTATCTCTGGTGGATAGACTTCGAGAACATCATAAAGATCTACAACATCTCCGCTTGAAGATGAGATCTTACCACCATGTCCCTTGATCTGGACAAAATCATAGCGCATTGTAACAGGAGCTTCCCCACCGAAGACCTTAACAACATTCTTTGAAGTATCGTAGGAACCGCCTTCTGTCAGATGATCCTTTCCACCTGGCTCGAAATCAACCCCTTCCTTAACCCATCTCATAGGCCAGTCAATACGCCAAGGAAGCTTTGTATTAGGAGTCTTCCTGATATCTATTGTCTCAGTCTTGCCAAGCTCATCATCGCGGTATGTGATTCCATACTCACCATCCCAGTCCAGAACAGTTGTCGTATCCTTGTTCGTGAATGATGAGAAGACAGCAACAGGCCACCATGATTCAGGAAGCGGTTCTGTTCTATATTCATTGAGGATGTTTCTTATCTCATCTCTATGCTCGAGTGCGTGCTTTATATCCTCTGCATAGTATGAAGCTCTATAGCGCTCTGCCTGATACAGATACTCAGGGAAGACACCCACTGCAGGAAGAATATCCTCGACTGCCTTCTCATTTGCCCTTGCATAGTTCTCAGCACGTCCAGTTGTATCGGGGACGAGAGTTATAGGGAAACGAAGATACTTTTCAAGCTTTTCAGGATCAGGCATATTCTTCGGAACTTTTCTGAATACATCGTAATCATCCCAGCTGTAAATAAACCTAACGTTCTTGCCCTTTTCGCGAAGAGCTCTTACTACAAGCTCTACTGTTATGATCTCTCTGAAATTTCCGATATGAACAGTTCCAGATGGGGTGATACCGGAAGCACAGGTATAGAGAGCCTTGTCTCCCTTCTCACGGATTATCTTATCTGCTGTGATATCTGCCCAATGGGTACTCTGATTCTGAATCTCACTCATAATAGGAAATTATGCACTTAAGAGCGGAGGCTTTGCAACCATACACCTATTGTAGCTATAATGCTCTCATGAAAAGACCGCTTTCCTTTATTCTTGTATCGATTTTCCTTCTTGCATCGCTTAATGCGGAGATGGCGTCATGGTATACAGCCACAGTTCCTGGCTACTTTACTGAAAGCGGCACCCTCTTCACTGACTCACAGAAAGGAGCAGCCAGTGACACTCTTCCAATGGGCTCTGTCGTGGAGCTTTCAAATCCTGCAACAGGAATCAGTGCGGTTACAACTATAATAGACAGGCTTCCTGAGCTTCCAGGAGACAGAACGATAGCTGTAACGGAGGCGACAGCTAAGGAACTTGGAATGCTCGATACAGGGCTTGCAGATATAAATGTATCGGTAATAAGGGAAGGAACTATCAGAAGGGAGAACAATGAGAACACTGGCTGGTATTCCTTTGACCTAGGGCTTTTTCAGGATATGAAAGACCTGAAACTTAAATACACAAGACTACTTGAAAATGGCCTACATCCGTATATTGAGATAGAAAATGAGGGTGTAAGGCTTATTGTAAGGCATGTTATGACTTATCAGCTGGAGGAGGCTGAGGATCTTATAGCGCTATCAGGGATAGAGGCTCCGGAGCCGATCTCAGAGCCTAATCCATACTCACTTTGATCAGAGGGAAAGCACCTGTTTCCACACAGTATCATCAACATAGACACCAAGCTTTTCGCTCTCTTCTCTCTTGCTTTTGACGCCCTCTCCCGGATAATGTATGCGGCAGCCATTCCTTGGGCTTGATGCTTTAATATACTCAAGAGTCTCTCCTATCTTAGCTTCCATGGAGGACTTGTCCGGGAAAAGACTGAGATCAAACGTCATGAATATCTGGGAAACCCCAGTCTCCTCCGAAAACTCCCCGACTTCTTTCACAGTTCTTCCCCCAGAGATGAGAGATGCTATCAAATCAAGAGCTATCGATAGTCCCGAGCCTTTCCAGAATCCTATCGGAAGAGCTTCCATTGTGGAGGCTATGGCCTTAGGATCCTTTGTAAGATTGCCATGCTCATCAAATCCTCCATCAACAGGGCATTCCCTTCCTTCAAGGATGTATCGCTGAAGCTTTCCGTAGCTGAACATCGACATAGCGATATCTACAAGAACTGGGGTATCTTTATAAGGAATTGCAAGTACAAGCGGGTTATTCCCGATTCTAGGTTCCTTTCCGCCCCATGCAGGCATATTAGGCTTCGTGTTCGTCCAGAGAATACCAATAGCTCCATTACTTACAGCTTCAAGACCATAATTACCCGCTCTCATCCAGTGATTGGTATTATGAAGAGCAACAAGCCCTATTCCATTCTCCTTTGATAACTCAAGTGCCCTTTTCATTGCATTCCATGCATTGATATTTCCAGGCCCTTTCTTTCCATCCCATCTCTCTATGACCCCAATACGGCTTTCAAAGACTGCTTTAGCGCTCACATCTATAAAGCCTCTATCAATCATGGAGACATAGCTTGGGAATCTATTGAGACCATGGGTATAAACACCATCTGCAGACGAAGAGACAAATAGATAAGAGGACAGCTCCGCATCATTCCTCCCCATTCCACGTTTCTCTAAGATAGTTCTAAGTGTATCTTTAAGTTCATCAAAAGGTATTCTCATCAGAGCTAATGATAGCCTCTTATAAAAGGAATAGCTATCTGTTAGCTAAAACGGATGGTATATTTAAGCAAAGAGGAAGAAAATGTCACAAACAACATATAGTATAAGAATGGACAACAATCTAAAAGAAGAATTTGATTCTATCTGCGAGGACTTTGAAATGACTGCAACAACTGCCTTTAATATTTTCGCCAAAGCTGTTGTCAGGGAAAGACGGATACCTTTTGAAATCAAATCTACGAACAAAGGACTTGAAGCATTCAGAAAACTCCGTGCAGAGGCAGCAGCAAATGGAATACAGGACATGAGTCTAGAAGAAATCAACGAAGAAATAAGAAAGTCCCGCAAAGGAATTGATGTTTAATGCGGGAAGCTGTAATTGGCGAATGGCTACTCCTGTCTCACCAGATATGCAGGAATTCCATCTGCTGAAATCATGATTTCTCCATAATCATCGCTGAATGTACCCAAACTCTTTTCTGTTCCATCCCAAGCTGTAATGAAGAGTGATTTGTCTGGAGCTACGCGATACTCAGCCTCGATAGGTTCCTCCCCTTCTACAGCCAACAGCACCTTTTCCTGAGATAGGAACACAAATGAGACTTCAGGAATCTCAGATTCGATCATTCCCCCTAGCATTGAATAGATAAAATCTCGACCAAGTGCAGCCATGGAAGGATCTTCCATCATTGCAAGATCTATAAGCGGGTCTATCGTTCTCTCTATTTCAAGCTTGTATTGTTTTCCAACAATCTCACTGGTATCGCTTTCTGCAGTGACTATCTCATATGTGCCATCATCATTGAGAATAAGAGTCTGTCCACCTCCGATATCGTAAGTAGCAGCTATCAAAGAAAAAGATGTAAGCAGAACAACTAAAACAACAAGAAACTTCCTCATGATACCCTCCAAGATAAGTGCATTATATCATAGGGATTCTTATCCAGAGTATTATAGATAAATAGCACTGAAATACATATTTAGAACCATTTTATACCTCAATTTGGTTGTAAGTATGGGTTTGTTTTACTAATCCATAAATATTCGACAGCGGGACCATATCATTGTATGGAACTATTCTGAGTGAATACATGATTACTGACACTACCATTATTCATGGCAGCATTCCTGTAAAGAAAACCAGCAATTTCTAAGTAGGAAAAATTTCGCATTGCGAAAAATTTAATCATGCTTTGACCAAATAATACCTTGATAATACAATATTCATGGATGAAAAATTCGCATTGCGAAAAATTTCATCAAAGGAATCTTACATGGAAATAAAAAGAGATAAATATATCAAGGATCTCATTAACCAACGGAAAAATGGCTTTATAAAGATTATAACCGGAATAAGAAGAGTCGGAAAATCCTATATTCTCAACAGGCTTTTCTACAAATACCTCATAAATGATGGTATTCCCAACGACCATATTATACAGATTGAACTCGATAAAAGAGAAAACAAACACTTGCGAGATCCTGACAAACTATACGAGTACATTCTTTCCAATATTACCGACAAAGACGAATACGTGGTGCTTCTTGATGAAATCCAGCTTGTGCCGGAATTCGAGGATATTCTGAATTCTCTTCTACATTATGAGAATCTAGACATCTATGTGACAGGCAGCAATTCAAAGTTCCTATCATCAGATATAATAACTGAATTCAGAGGAAGAAGCCGTGAAATCCATATTCTGCCATTGTCATGGTCGGAGTTCATTGAAGTCTATCAGGGAGATCCATCCATGGCTTGGGAGGAATACTATACCTATGGGGGACTACCTCAGGTTGTACTTGCTGCATCTCGCAAAGAAAAAGAAAATATACTGGAAGAGCTATATGAACTTGTTTATATCAAGGATATTGTTGACAGGTATAAAATCAAGAATCCAGAAAATCTCTCAGAGCTCATCTCCGTACTTGCCTCAGGAACTGGATCTTTAACCAACACAGAAAAGATTGCCAATACATTCACCAGCATCAAGAAAAAGAAAATGAGTGAAAGCACTATAAATCGTTATATCAACTACTTAACAGACTCCTTCATGATAAAAGAAGTAAAACGTTACGATTTAAAAGGCAAAAAATATATTGGCGCATTGAGGAAATACTACTTTGAAGATACAGGTCTGAGAAATGCTAAACTTGGTTTTATGCAGACAGAAGTTAATCATCTTATGGAGGCAATCGTCTTTAATGAACTTAGATACAGAGGCTACAATGCCAGAATCGGAATTATTGAGATGAATTACACAAACAGCAAAGGAAGCAGAGCAAAAAAACAGCTGGAAGTAGATTTCTATGCAACCCAGCATGACAGTAATTTCTACATTCAATGCACGCTTTCGCTAAAAGATACGGAGAAGAGACTGCAAGAAGAACGTCCATTCCTTCTCATAAAGGATTCTTACAAGAAGATGATAATAGTAGAAGATAATGTAATTCCACATAATGATGAAAACGGAATCTTCATAGTCTCAATAAAAGACTTCCTGACAAAAGAAAGCTTCATCGAATTCTTCTGAACAGCAAGAGACACTCCCCTTTTAAGGGAGTGCCTTGCATAATTCATACAGCTTCTTTCATTCCCTCGAATATTATTGCGACAGCCTTCGCTCCTGGATCTGCTATAGTTCTGGAATCTTCTCCACGAACTGCAATCCTTCCATGTTTTGCGATCATATTCTTGGTGTTCTCAAAACCCTGATCTGCAGCTGCAACAGCCTCTGAAAGAGCTTTAGATGGATTCTCCGAAGCATTATTCTCAAGAGCTCTCAACCCTGGAAGAAGGCTATCGAGGGCTGTCTTCTCGCCTTCTTTTGCACCGCCCATTTCCATTATTGCATCGGCAAAGCCATGGAACATTCTGCAAAGATCTTCTACAGAGAACTCATTGCTTCCTCGCAGGATTTTTCCACCATGCATGAATCCTGTAGCAAGCAGTGTACCCATTGAAGAAGGAGCCTCTGATGAAAGCACCTTTCCAACCTGATAGAAAAGCTTTCCGACATCAGATTCTTCTGAAGTAATTATCCTATCTCTTACCTTTATGAATCCATCACTGAGAACAAGACCGATGTCCCCATCGCCTGCAACGCTATCGAGCTCAACCAGCGCATCTCGATTAGCAAGAAAGAGATCTGCCCATTTCTCTGTAAACTTCTTGATTGTATCTGCGTTCATCCTGTACTCCTCAGAATTGCTTAAAGAATGGCGTGTTTGCAGGTTTATCAAGAAGACGCTTCAGTTCATCATCCAGCTTGAAAATCGAAATTGACAGACCTGCCATCTCAAGGGAAGTAGCAAACTCCCCAACATATGTACGATGAACATTCAATTGCTTTTCCTTCAGTCTTTTGCTAACACAGCCATAAACAAGGTACTGCTCTTCTAAAGGTGTTGCTCCAAGCCCATTAACAAGAACAGCAACCTCATCACCTGCGGCGAATGGCAGATCGGGGAGGATTTTCCCAAGCATCTCATCTACAACTTCATTCGCACTCATAAGCTTGCATCTTTTGATTCCAGGCTCTCCATGTATTCCCATTCCAAGCTCCATTTCATCTTCAGCGATTGTGAAACTTGGTTTACCAACTCTTGGTACAGTACATGGACTTAGAGCAACGCCCATCGTTCTCACATTGTGAGATGCACGCTCAGCAATTGCCTTGACTTCTTCCAGTGACATTCCCTCATCAGCAGCGGCACCGGCACATTTATATACAAAGAATATACCTGCCACACCTCTCCTGATTCCAACCTCCCCAGGTTCCGGAACAGGACCAGATGCCACATCATCACCAGCAATAACAGAGGCTGTTTCTATGTCATATTCCATATCAGCCATCTCACCAGCCATCTTGAAATTATATTTATCGCCGTTGTAATTACCAAGTATATATAAAACACCTTTACCTGCTTCTACAGCCTTGGTTACAGTGAGCATATCATCAGCACTAGGAGACTGGAAAATTCCTCCGATTGCACAACCATCAAGCATTCCATCTCCGACATAGCCAAGAAAAAGAGGAAGATGTCCACTGCCTCCACCTGTCACGATCGCAACTTTATTCTCTTTTTTGTGACAACTTACCAGGCAGGTTGGCTTATCATCTGCATAAGTAATCTGATCTCCATGCGCGGCATAAAGTCCCTCAAGCATTTCAGGAATGAAGTCCTCTGCGCGATTCATCAGCTTTTTCATGTTTGCTCCTTTTGTTTGTAGATATTGATAATGAAAATCAGATGGAAAGACTCAGCTCTCCATCTGAAAATGAGTTAATTAATTTGCTTCGATAGGACGAACAAACTGGAATCTTGGCTGTCCGTTCTTATCAAGATCAAGCCCCGTAAGTGTTGCACGAGCACCAATTGTCTCATAAACATATCCAACAGGAATCCATGGAAGCTCTGCACGAAGAATATCCTGCATCTCCGCGTAGATTTCACGGCGCTTTTCCTGATCTGTCTCGTAGCGGCCAGCATCAGCAAGCTTGTCAAATTCAGGATTCTTATATCCGCCATAGTTTGTAGAGAATCCAGCTGTTGAATAGAACTTGTCATAATACATATCACCATCATTTGCGAGACAGACGAAGCCACCGATAGCGAAATTGGTATCGCCTCTCTGAACCTTGTCATAATAAGTTGCAATATCCATTACCTGGATCTCAACATTCACGTTAAGTGCTGCCCAGGCATTCTTAAGCATCTCACACATAGCAACACGATCACTGGAATCCTTTGTTATGATTGTTGCATTGAAGCCATCTGCGTATCCGGCCTCTGCCATAAGCGCCTTAGCCTTCTCAAGATCATATGTGTACTTAAGATCATCCGGACATGGTACATAAAACTGATTTGCAGATGTTACAATACCATCAGCAGGCGTTGCTGTAGCACCATATGCAAGCTTGACCATGTTATCAAGATCGATAGCATATCTGAGAGCCTGTCTTACTCTTACATCTGATAGAGGCTCAAGAGTTGTTCCATTGAGAACAATGTACTCAAGGGTCATGCCAGGGAAGAGATATACATTGCAAAGGTCTGAATTCTGGAGATATTCAATCTGGCTTGCCTGTATTCCGATAACAACATCAACCTCTCCTGTCTCAAGAGCCATGGAACGAGTTGTATCATCAGCAATAGTTCTGATTACAAGGTTGCTGAAATATGGCTTCTCTCCCCAGTAGTTCTCATTACGTACAAAAGATACACTATCTCCAGCTACCCACTCTGTGAATACCCATGGACCTGTTCCCATTGGATGGCGGATGAAGTAGTTGTAATCATGTGATTCGAAATAGTTCTTATTAACAATGAGCCAGCCATTATCAACCATCATAGAAAGGAGCGCTGGATATGGTCCGAATGTGCGGATATCAATGGTGTATTTATCAACTATCTCACAATTCTCAGCATCGATAGCACCCCAGCAATATTCCTTTGAAAGGCTCTCCACACCTCTCTGGATGGTAAAGAGAACATCTTCAGTAGTAAGCTCTGTTCCATCATGCCAAAGCACTCCCTCACGAAGCTTTACACGGAGAGTAGTGTCATCAATCTGCTCCCAGCTTTCAGCAAGCCATGGCTCTATTTCATTAGTCTCATTGTTCATGCGAACAAGACCTTCATAGACCTGTACATTTATAATTGCATCAGGCTGAGTAACTGCATCCCCCTGAGGATCAAGCTGAGCCGCCTCACTTACCATAGCAGCTGTAAGCGTGTCAGGAACTGCGGTGACAGGGAATCCTGAAGGGAGTCCTGTTCCTCCTTCACTCTCAGAACTTCCACCTGCAATGACAGGAGCCACAAGCAAGCAAAGGACAAAAAGGGCCGCAAGTGTCTTCTTCATAAACTTCCTCCTATTTCCTTTTTATTTGTTTCCACTCAGTCTGGAAGACGTTTCCTTTCATACTCTGCAGCGGCCCATCCAAAGCACATCCATGCTTCATCTTTGCCAACCTCGAGAGTGCGATCAAGCGTCTTCTTATAATTCTCCATATCTCCATTCACGAGATAATAATTAGCAACTCCAAAACCTTGTGTTGTAACACTTAGAATAGGTTCTGGATCATTCGGGATCGTCATAGCCTCTTCTGGAGTGATTTCTCCTTTATATAATCGGATAAGCCTAAGATAGTTATCAGTTCCATCCATATCCCAAGAAGAATCGACAGCCTTTATAAGCTCTGCAGCTTCTTCTTTTCTACCCTGACGCATCATAGTGATCCAGCGCCAGTTAAGAAGAGCGACTGTCAGAGATTTTGTTGTAGGAATCTGTGCACACTGAACATATGCCTTATCAGCTAATGCAGTATTTCCGATTATCAGATTGCAAAGACCAAGATGATACCAGACATACCAGTTCTCAGGAATCAGACGAGAAGCCATTGCAAAATCAGCACATGCCTTTTCAAAATCCCCAGCATTGATATATCTCCTGCCACGCATGCTGAAATTCACCCCGCTTGTAGGATCGAAAATCATTGCTTTTGAAAGAGACGCAATGGACTCCCTTACAAGATGCTGAGAAGCGACAACATCTGAACGACGGCGAAGCAAATCACAAACATCTGGAAGGATGTCATAATAATTCCACTTGCCATAAAGCTCATCTATCTGTTTATCAAGAGCCTTTACATCATCTGACAATTCAATATCAGATTTGAAAATAACCTGTGATTCTCTAGTTATCTCATTTGCTTTGTGCATACTCAACCTCTCACATTCCCCTGCAGACTTTAGTGTAATAAGCGCCTGCAAATCCAAAACTATTCCATGCGGTGTCCTTACCAACCTCAAGAACATAATCTATGATTTTGTGATAGTGATCGGCATCGCCCAAGCCAAGGAAATGACAAGCAAGACCGAATCCATGGGTACAGACATTGAAAATTCTTTCAGTCCTATCCTCTTCAGAAAGTCCTTCCGGGATTTCCAGCAAATCCTGTTCTGTCAGCTTTCCTTTGTAGAAGTTAATCATTTCAAGATATCCCGCGTTGTAATCAGTTGTTGTCATATCATCAGGGATTCTTTTCAGAACTTCTTTGGCCTCATCAATCTTGCCTTGCAGCATTAAACATACATAAGTCCAGTTAGTAAGAGGAATTATATTAGTATCTCTTTCACTTGTAACAAATGCGCATTTCTTATACGCAAGTTCAGCAAGCGGATAATTTCCAAGAAGGACAAGCGTAAGACCAAGATGATACCAGACATCCCAGTTCTCAGGAATCAAACGTGAAGCAATCGTAAGATCTGCGCATGCTTCAGGGATTTCCGCAACATTTATATGCCTGTGACCGCGCCAGCGATAATATATTCCGCACATCGGATCTATTGCGATAGCTCTTGAAAATGAATCAATTGCATCGCGCATTAAACGCTCATTTCCAAGCAACTGCCCTCTCTTGAACCATAACTCAGCATCAAGAGGTGATTCTTTCAGTTGTTTATCTATTTCATTTACAGCAGCTGGAAATTCCTTTGTAAGTGCTGTTATCTTCTGCGATTCGCTAGATGCTTTCATCATAGATACTCCTCCTTATCCTTTACTTTCTCGTTCGCTGAATATAACTAGCAGACGAATAACCGAAGCAGTTCCATGCTTTTGTGCCGTTCTCTACAATAAAATCAATTGTCTCGTCATATTTCTCACGCTGACCATTAATCAGGTAGTAATTAGCAAGGCCAAAAGCCTGAGTCATAATCGTAAGATCTGGCTCCTCATCGTTATCATCAGCTTTAAGAAGCTCTTCCGGAGCAATATCACCTTTATATGCAAGACACATCTTCAGGTAACATGCATCCGGTCCAGTCACTATACCAGGGCGAATATACTTCTCAAGAAGAGCATTTGCTTCATCCTTTCTTCCCAGCAAGGAAAGATTTATCCATGACCAATTAACCAACGCTACTCGCTTCTGATCAATCATGTACATTTCCCAGCACTTTTTATGGGCATAATTTGCAGCTTCTCTTCTTCCGAGAACGGTGTTGCAGAGACCAAGATGATACCAGACATCCCAGTTATCAGGGATAAGATGGCTAGCTACCATGAAATCCGCAGCGGCCTCTTCAACATCTCCGCAATTCAGATGTCTATGACCACGCCAGCGATAATAAATACCACAGAATGGATCTATAGCAATTGCACGCGACAAAGCCTCGATAGCCTCACGCATATTGCCCATAGAGGCAAGAATACCAGCCCTCTCAAACCAAAGCTTGGCATTCTCAGGTTCCAGCTTGTTCGCTTCGAACTCTTTATCATTTTCTTTCAAAGCATCAGTCTGCTCTACCTGGCAGCGAGGCCAGATACACTGAGTATTTTTTGCAGGTTTTGCCATTGTCACACCTCCTTGTCCTGACAACAACTTTCGATTTTCCTAGTCCCCAGCTCCTATATGATGACAAGCGCAGAAATGCTTCGGGGAGACTTCCTTCAATTCCGGATCCTCATTGAAGCAGACTTCTGTTGCGTATCTGCATCTAGGAGCGAAACGACATCCTGGTTTTGGATTAATCGGAGAAGTTATCTCCCCTTTCAGGATTATCCTTTTTCTCTCTACATTGATGCTTGGTATAGGAATTGCTGACAGAAGAGCTTGCGTATATGGATGCAATCTCTTCACAAAGAGCTCTTTAGCTGGAGAGTATTCAACAACCTTTCCAAGATACATTACGCAGATTTCATCTGAAATATGCCTTACAACAGACAAATCATGAGTAATGAAAATATAGGTGAAGCCCATATTATCCTGAAGATCCTGTAAAAGGTTGAGTATCTGGGCCTGAATCGAAACATCCAGCGCTGATACCGGCTCATCGCAGACAATGAACTTGGGCTTCAATACAAGAGCTCTTGCTATTCCGATACGCTGTCTTCTTCCTCCATCAAGCTCATGCGGATAACTATCAGCAAGACGAGAGGCAAGGCCAACAAGATCCATTGTCCTTCTGACTGTTGCCTTAATCTCTTCTTTCGATTTAACTAACCCATAAATCTGAAGCGGTTCGGCAATTGCCTGAGACACACTCATACGAGGATTAAGAGATGAGAATGGGTCCTGGAATATCATCTGCATATTGCGTCTTAGCTCATGCAATCTATGCTTATCAACCTCTGTGATATTCTCTCCCTCAAACCAGATTTCTCCAGATGTAGGAGGAATAAGATGGATCAAAGTACGGCCAAGTGTACTCTTTCCACATCCTGATTCACCTACTACGCCAAGAGTTTTCTTCTCCTCCAAAGTAAAACTGATATCATCAACCGCATGGAGAGTTCCCGCTGGTACTTTGAAATATTTCTTAAGATTCTTTACTTCCAGCAACGTACTCATTCTTTAACCTCTCCTTTGCCTTTAAAAAGACAGCACCTGACAAAATGTCCGGGTTCTATCTCTATATAAGGTGGTTCACCCTCCTTACAATGCTCAGTACATGAGTTGCATCGAACAGAAAAACTGCAATAATTCGGAAGCCTGCTTGGATCAGGCATAAGCCCAGGAATTGGCTGAAGCCTTTCTACGTCCTTATCCAGACTTGGAAGCGAGTTGAAAAGGCCTATCGTATAAGGATGCTTCGGATTGAGGAAAATGTGCTCAAGAGTTCCGAACTCCACAATTTCGCCTGCATACATGATAGCAACCTTGTCACATGTCTCAGCGACAACACCGAGATCATGAGTGATGAGAATCATCGATGTTTTGAAATCCTCTTTAAGCTTCCTGATCATATCAAGAATCTGGGCCTGGATTGTAACATCAAGAGCAGTTGTCGGCTCATCTGCAATAAGCAATGTAGGATTGCATGCCAATGCAATAGCAATGACAACACGCTGTCTCATTCCACCGGAGAACTGATGCGGATACTCATTGAATCTCTCTCCTGGAATTCCAACCATCTCAAGCATTTTCGTTGCCCGGACCATCGCTTCTGCAGCAGAGCATTTATCATGAAGCTTTATAACTTCCATTATCTGCTTTCCTACAGTCATAACAGGGTTGAGGGAAGTCATAGGATCCTGGAAGATCATTGAAACCTTCTTACCACGGATATCGCGTAGTTCATGCTTGGATTTCTTTGTCAGTTCCTCGCCATCAAGCTCAATACTTCCCTGAATTATGTGTCCAGGAGGATCAGGAATGAGCTGCATGATGCTAAGTGCAAGCGTTGTCTTTCCAGCACCTGTTTCACCAACAATACCAAGAGTCTCACCTCTCTCCATTGAAAGCGAAACATTATTAACAGCTTCGACAACTTCTGCTTCGAGCTCATAATGTACAACTAGGTTCTTTATATTAAGAAATGGTTCAGACATCTATAAACTCCCGATTAATTCTTGAGACGCGGATCAAGAGCATCTCTCAGGCCATCTCCAAGCAAGTTGAAACAACCGATATTCAGCATGATTGTGAGACCAGGGAATGTAACCATCCACCAGCTGCTTCGGATATACTGACGAGCAGAACTAAGCATCATTCCCCATTCCGCTGTAGGAGGTTGTATACCAAGGCCAAGGAAGCTGAGACCACAAGCGCTGAGAATACCACTTGCAATACCGATTGTTCCCTGAACAATGATAGGAGCAAGGGAATTAGGTATCAGATGGCGGAATATAAGCCTCATATTGGAAGCACCAATAGCTGTTGCGGCCTCCACAAATTCCATTCCTTTATTTGCGAGAACAGAACTGCGGACGATTCTTGCAAAACGAGGGACATTGCTTATAGCGATAGCAAACAGCATATTCCCCAGTCCCGTTCCTAGCGAGGCTGCTATAGCCAGAGCTAGTAGCATATTAGGGATTGCAAGGAAAACGTCCATTATACGCATCAGCACTTCATCGATCTTTCCACCATAGAAAGCAGCAACAGCTCCTATGATTCCACCAAGGAAAAGACTGATAACAACAGAAACGATTCCGATAATAAGAGACATTCTGGATCCCCAGATTATCCTGCTCAGGATGCAACGTCCCAGATTATCAGTTCCTAATGGGTAATCAGCAGATGGAGGTGTAAATGCAACTGCGTAATTCTGCTCATCATATCCATATGGAGCAATTTGTGCGGGGAAAATAGCAAATATCATGAAAACCAAGATTATCGCACCCGCAATCATAGCGGCCTTATTCTTTAAAAGCCTATGCCATGCAGCCTTGGTAGGGCTGATTGACGAACCTGTATTCTTTATCTTTGCTCTCGCTCTCTCAGCTCTTTCAACAGCTGGAGTAATCATCTTTGCCATTATGCAACTGCCTCCTTCTTTTTCTTCTTAGAGCTATAAAGCGATTTCATTCGTGGATCGATATATGCATAAAGAACATCAACAAGCAGATTACATACACTTGAAACGAACGCAAGAATAACTACACCACCCATAATTACTGGATAGTTTCTATTTGTAATGGCTTCTACCATGTACTTACCGATTCCAGGAATTGCGAAAACAGTTTCTGTAAGAACAGCACCACTGAGAAGTGATCCGAATTCAAGACCTATGATTGTAACTATAGGTATCAACGCGTTACCAAGCGCATGCTTGACAATGACATTGAATTCAGACTCACCTTTTGCTCTAGCTGTGCGGATATAATCCTGGCGAATAACTTCGAGCATGCTGGAACGTGTTGTTCGTGTAATTGTCGCCATCGTACTGGTTCCGATAGTGAGACATGGAAGAACCCAGTATTCAGGGCCATAGAAACCAGAGGATGGGAACCATCCAAGATAGACAGAGAATATGAGAATATTCATAAGACCCTGCCAGAAATTCGGCATTGAAACACCAATGAAAGAAAGCAATGAGGAGAAGTAATCTATTACCGTATTCTGCCAGGTTGCAGCAGCAATTCCCAGCGGAATACCTATTCCAACGGCTATCAATGTACTGATTCCTGCCAGAATCAAAGTTGTAGGCATTCGGTCAAGAACCTCTGCAATGACAGGCTCACCTGTCTTGTATGAGGTACCTAGATCACCTCGTGTGAAAATTCCTACTATGTAATCAAGATATTGAACAATAAGAGGCCGGTTAAGTCCTAAATCTTCCCTTAGCTGTTCTACAGCCTCCTCAGTGGCGCCTTCACCTGCCATCATTCTAGCGGGATCTCCCGGCATAAGCTGATTAAGAATGAAAACAATTGTAACAACGCCAATAAGAACAGGGATAAGAAGAACTAGTCGCTTGACAATATATTTGATCATATAGCTCTCCTCCTGTCTTTTTGTGCTTATAAGAGATTTAAAACGCACATAGACGAGAAAGAAACCTACAAATTTAAGAATTTGTCTGCGATTTTAAGAAGTTTGAAATAATTTTCATAAAACGGAATATTTATGCACTATTTTTGCATACTTATAAAAGAAAAAGGCAAAAATAAAACCCCATAATGGGGCAAATACCAGAAGAAAGATTCCCGCTGGAGGCGCCTTTGCCCAGTCGAGGGTATTTCAATCCATGCTGCCGTGTCAAGCTAGGATAGGAAAAAGTTCATTTTTTCAACTTCTAGACATCCCCCGCGGTTCAATTCTGTCAAGGTTTTTGTCAAAATAAAGAAACGCAAGATACTGCTAAAGGGGTTAGATATAATGAAAGAAAGATTACATGCTTTCAAGACTAAGATCGACTCTGTCCTTCTTAGTACAAAAATAACAGCTTTTCTATATCTAACCAGTCTCCTTATCTTCCTTTCTATGGAGTTCTTTGTTTATTGGTATGCAATGAGCTCTGCAAATAACAACATGATAGCAGATGGAACAACCTATTGTGCCACTGGAGCAAAGATAGCAGATAATGCCTGTTCCTATGTAAGAGGTGTTGCCGATTATTTCAGCTCAACTTCTGCAATACAACGTTACTTTCTCTCTCCAGACATTGATTATGGAATCTCAGATATAATCAGATCGCACAACTACCTGCTGAGTGCCATTTTATATACGCCGGAGGGAATACCCATTCAATACATGGCGATTGATGGTTCCTCTTCACCTGTTCCACAGAGCGAAAGAAAAGCTTTCATTTCATTCATGGACAGGGATGATGATTACTACTGGGAATTTATAGATGAAAATACTTCCGAATTCATGGAAAATGACAACTCGCCAAAGCTATGTCTTTGGAGAAAGATACATGGATCCGTAAATTCAAGGGTAATCGGTGTCATTTGCGTCACAATCGATATAAGAAGGCTCTTAAGATATGAAGTTCCATATACTTCTCCATATACAAGAGACTTCGTCATACTCGATAAGTTTTCAAACACAGTAGCTACTGATAAGAGTATTTATGAATTAGGCGAGTCGGAATATAACAGAATACTTAGTGAGATAAACGCCGAATCAGGAAATTTTCCGATAGCGCTTGAAGGTGAAGAATATGTCGCATTCTATGAGCGCATAACAGATACCCCGCTATTCGTATGCTACCTCCTTGCTCATAATAGTCTGAAAAGCTATGGATCAGACATTCTTCAAATAATGCTGGTCTCAGTTATGGTGTATCTATCCCTGATAATTCCACTCGTTACGATTGTAAGTATCTGGCTGACGAAGCCTCTCAATAAGCTCAAGCAATCCATTGATTCTTTTTCAGATGGAAATTTCGATATACGCCTTTCATTCCACACAAATGACGAAATCGGGAAGCTTGGAAAAGCTTTCAATAACATGGTTAAGAAAAACAAACAGCTTATTGATGAAACATATGTTGCCCAGATAAGGAGGAAAGAAGCTGAACTGCTACTTCAGCAAGCACAGATTAACCCTCATTTCATTTACAATCTTGTTAATTCAATGCAATGGAGCGCACTGAAGAAGGGTGAGAAAGATCTCGCAGAAATGGCCAATTCACTTGGACAGTTGATGAGACTTTCATTAAACAGAGGAAACAGCATGCTACCTGTCAGCAAAGAATGTGAACTTGTCAGCTGTTTTCTTAAACTTCAGAAGAATAAATACCAGGAACGACTTAAATACACTATAGAATGCACTCTGGAGGCAGGTGAAACAATAATCCCGAAACTCATAATACAGCCTCTTGTTGAAAACTCTATAGTCCATGGGATGGCTTCATCTACAAGCAGCATTTCAATAAGAATCAAAGCTTTCACTGAAGGATCGAAACTGATAATAAATGTGACAGATGATGGGATTGGAATACAAAATGAAATACTAGCTCTGCTTCCTGACAGATACTCATCAGACTCCAAAGATAGCAGTGGTTTCGCTATCAAGAATATTCATGACAGATTGCAGCTGATATACAATGACGAATTCACATTCAGGATATCAAATCTGGAGCCACATGGAACTGCAATAGAAATAACATTACCGATTAGCTACAAGGGGGGCAAACGATGTTCAGACTAATCATAGCTGATGATGAAAAAGAAGTACGTGAAGATATGATAGCATGCATTGACTGGGCTGCGAATGGTATAGAGATAGTCGGAACTGCAGAGGATGGGAAGGCTGCCCTTGATATCATCATGAGAGAGCAGCCCGACCTCGTCCTACTTGATATCCTCATGCCAGGAATGACAGGTATAGAGGTAATGCAGAAAGCGAAAGAGTCAGGGGCCGCAAACACTGCATTTATTGTTGTCAGCGGCTGCGAGGAATTCTCATATGCCAGACAAGCTATGAACTTAGGAGCTGTTTATTACCTTCTGAAACCATTCATGCCTGATGAACTCTTAACAGCTCTTCGGAAAGCAATACATGACTCTGATGTGCCATCAATGATGCGCAGTGATGGCATACCAGCTCTTATAAAAGATTTATTCGACAGTAGCGATGCAACCGAATGTCCATTCTATCCAGCAAGAATCGAACACGAGCTGATCGGTGCGCTTCTGGCTGAAGAGACCGAGAAAAGCAAACGGCTAGCTGACGAATTCATCAAGGAAATATTCAGCAGGAACAGCACTATCTCACAATCATTCAGCTGTTTCCTTATCCTATATTCATCTATTTACCATGCCCTGCTCCATCTTGGTCTGTATTTATCAGCAAATCCTTTTTCCTCTCCTATTCAGCCAAATTGCACGGCGGAAAGTCTTGTCAGAGAAGGGATACATACAGTATGCAGAGAAGCAGCTGAACTTTTATCATCGACTGAGTCATCTGTTTATACAATCAAGCAGGTAATACTTTATGTAAATGAAAACTATAACAGCAAATTGTCACTTGAGAATCTTGCTGAGCATGTACATGTCTCTCCTGTGTATCTATCAAGCCTATTCAGCAAGACTGTTGGAAAAACGCTTGTGGAATATATCCAGCATGTACGAATTGAGAAAGCAAGCATACTACTTAAGAATCCGGATCTCTCACTCATGGATGTTGCTGAAAGGGTTGGTTATCCTGATACAAAATACTTTTCACAGGTATTTAAGAAAGTAACGGGAATAACTCCTTCAATGTATCGTAATCAGATAAATTACAGCGAAATGAACTGAGCAATTTATTCCAGGATATAAATGGCATTTTTGGCAGAATTTGCCAAATTCTCGATTTATATTCCGGAAATCTCTGATTATAAATCCATATCACTTTAATTTACACTATTTGCTTATCTGTCAATATTGACACAATATGATATATGTGTTAGCAAAACTGCGATAAGGATTTAAGAGCATGAACGCAGCAAGAAGAATATATTGCAGGGCTTTCCAGAAAGCATTCAGGATAGCCATCCCACTCCTTCCATATAGAAAGCCGGAGATTCTCAATGGTATATCAGAACTTCCAGGGCTTTTCAGGAAGAAAGGAATAAAGAGCGTTCTTCTTGTGACAGATAAAGGAATCAGGGGAATGGGCCTCACAAAGAATCTTGAGAGCATCATGAAAGAGAATGGAATAAAGCTCTCCATCTATGATTCCACTGTAGCAAATCCGACTACCGAGAATGTCGAGGAAGCTAGACGCCTTTATATCTCCTCCGAAGCAGAAGCCATAATAGGCTTCGGCGGTGGCTCCTCGATTGATGCGGCAAAAGCTGTCGGAGCAAGAATAGCATACCCTAGAAAGCCTCTTTCAAAGATGGAAGGTATACTTAAAGTCCTTAGGAAAATCCCTCTTCTAGTTGCAATACCTACAACAGCAGGAACAGGCTCTGAGACAACTCTTGCTTCTGTCATTGTAGATAGCAAGACAAGGCATAAATACCCTATCAATTCATTTCCTCTCATCCCAAGATATGCTGTACTGGATCCAGAAGTGACAAGAACGCTTCCACCATCCCTTACAGCCTCAACAGGACTTGATGCACTTACACATGCAGTGGAAGCATATATAGGAGGCTCAACAACAAAGGAGACGAGGAAGAACGCCAAGGAAGCTGTAAGACTGATATTCTCCTCACTTACAAAGGCCTATCATAATGGTAATGATATGAATGCCAGAAGAGAGATGCTTCATGCGGCATTCCTTGCAGGAGCTGCATTCACAGTTTCCTATGTAGGCTATGTGCACGCAGTAGCTCACTCCCTTGGCGGAAAGTACAATGTTCCCCATGGACTTGCAAACGCAGTCCTTCTTCCGTATGTGCTTGAAAAATATGGGCGGAGCGCGGAGAGAAAGCTTTCGGAACTTGCAGATGTTGTGGGAATCAGTGGAAAAGATGCCCATGAGAAAGCCACTTTATTCATCAAGGCTATCAAGGCGATGGAGAGGGAAATGAAGATTCCAGAGAAGCTTCATGGCATAAGGAAGGAAGACATTCCAGAACTCTCCAGATACGCAGATAAAGAGGCTAATCCGCTCTATCCCGTACCGATGCTGATGAATGCAAAAGAGCTTGAGGAATTCTATTACGACGTGATGGAAGAGAACAAAGCAAGCATTGCAACAACAGCTTAATCATTGTCCCTTACTAAAGGAATGAGATTTCTTTAACCAGAGTCTCATTCCTTTATTTTATATACAATTAGCATTTGTTATAACTGCTTATTATCAATATTCGAGAACAGTTCCTATAGTCTTATCTCCTTCTCGGAAAACAACTGTCTGTCCCCAGCCTTCATGACCATTTATCGAGAAGCTATCAGTTGGAGAGCCCCACTCATAATGACTTACAACAAGGTAATATGGTCCTATGCGGAAGCCTTCTGCAGCATTTCTGTCCAGAGGTCTCTTATAATAATTACTCATCACTTCAACACGCTCTGCGTCAGCTTTGCCTTCAAGATCAATAACTGTAAGCATTGAACCAAATCCATCGAAGGACATTCTTGTCCTTGTACTCTGATTCACGCTCGCTTGGTTGTAATGCCTGGAAATTCGGGATTCATAAACATCCGTCTTCTTTCCTCCAAAGATTACAATGCCTACCTCATTTCTTTCGGAAGTGAAAGTTATCCTGTTCCTGCCATCTGCGCTTACTTTACCTGTTTCAGAGAAATGCAGATTCGAGACAGCCTCATGGGAGGAATCTGAATAGAACTCATCAGCAATAGCTATCAGGGAAGGAGATAGCGCAATGATTTTCCTTGAAACAAATACCCCGCTCTCATAGTATCCGAGGTGGCCTCCGGAGATGAATGCGTAGCCATCCTTCTCCTTTACAGCGAAACCATATGCACGGCTCATCTCTGAATAAGCCCAGCTGTCTGAAGCTTTATAGCTATCCAGACCATCGATAGTAATCACATTATGTGCATGAGAATCCTTGAATTCATACCTCTCTGGTTTATCGACATAGGTGAATCTGCCTGGATCGATCAGAATATCCTCGCCATTTGCAAAAAGATCGAAATGGGTCTGATCCGCGTGTCCATGTCCAGCTCCAAGCGTTCCATTCTTGAAGGAAAGGTAAGTTCCATCCTTTCTATACACAGCCCTTCCCGAATCTGGGAAGCTTATCAAAATAGACTTTGGCTTTTCAGCTTTCAGCGCTTCATACTCCAGAGCTCCATCAAATCCGACATCCCAGAGCGCATCGAATGTCATATGCTCCTCACCCAGCCCTCTGAAAACAGGATCTGCAAACAGCCATGCACTTTTTTCAGTAAGATCTCTCTGATCTATATCATCACTATCCCCAGACATTGGTTCTGCTCCATTTGGTTTCTGAAGCATTGCGGAAGCATAGCAGAGCTTGTAGATTCTCTCCACCATTTCATCTGGTAGAGTTATACCTCTATGACGAGAAAGTATGAGAATATCCTGGAAACACTGCAGTACTTCATTATGGTACATAGCGCTCTGTTCCCAATGCACTCCATCATCATAGATCTGCATTCTCAACTCCACATCCAAGCGTCTTAGCGCCTCTTCTCGCCATCTAATTGTCTGTTCCGATTCCGGAAGTATAATCGACGCTTCAAATAGCCCATGATTGGAAATAA
>CASDRY010000144.1 GCA_949283235.1 uncultured Spirochaetales bacterium
AAGATGGTGTTCTTGGATGCTGCCATAAGAGCATTGTAGTTGGACTTTGCTGATGTTCCAGGAGCAACTCCGAAGAATCCTGCCTCTGGGTTGATAGCATAGAGTCTTCCATCCTTACCTGGCTTCATCCATGCGATATCATCACCGATTGTCTCTACCTTCCAGCCAGGGATAGTAGGAATAAGCATAGCAAGGTTTGTCTTTCCACATGCTGATGGGAATGCACCTGTTACATAGCGGACTCTACCCTCTGGGTTTGTTATCTTGAGGATGAGCATGTGCTCAGCAAGCCAGCCCTCATCACGTGCAAGAACAGAAGCGATGCGAAGAGCGAAGCACTTCTTTCCGAGAAGAGCGTTTCCACCATAGCCAGAACCATAGGACCAGATTTCTCTTGTCTCTGGGAACTGGGAGATGTACTTATGCTCCATTGGAGCACATGGCCACTGACCATTGTCACCCTCACCTTCCTGGAGTGGCTTTCCAACTGAATGGAGACATGGAACAAAGTATCCATCTGTTCCGAGCTCTTCGAGAACCTTCTCTCCAACTCTGGTCATAATCATCATATTGCAGACAACATATGCGCTATCTGTAAGCTCAACACCGAGCTTTGACATCGGAGATCCAAGTGGACCCATTGAGAAAGGAATGACATACATGGTCCTTCCCTTCATACATCCACGATAGAGATCCGTCATTGTCTTCTTGAGCTCTTTTGGATCAATCCAATTGTTTGTAGGACCTGCGTCCTCCTCCTTCTCTGAAGCGATGAAGGTTCTCTTCTCAACACGGGCAACGTCGGATGGATCCGAATGGAAAAGCACGCAGCCTGGCTTCTTCTCTGGGTTGAGACGAATACAGAGCTTCTGCTCTACCTGAAGGTCAATGAGCTGGTCATACTGCTCTTTTGAACCATCACATACAACGATATTGTCTGGTGTTGTAAGAGCGGCAACCTCATTGATCCACTGGACAAGCTTTGAATGCTTGAGATCATTAACTGTCATAGGTTTCTCCTTATCCTTATTTCATATCTGCGGTAAGGCAGTTATATGCTACTGAAAGGATAATTACTATCAGGGCCTTTTGCAAGGCAATCATGTAAAAAACAAGAGCCTGCCGAAGAATATCAGCAGGCTACCATTAAATCAAACAGGACTTCAGTCGATAAGCTTATCGAGATCGATCTCTGCCATTATCGAAGGCATCGAACAGCCCCAGGATTCAAGAACCTGCGGATGTGTCTCTCCGAATACTCCGACATCCTTGCCATTGTAGATTATCCTTGCAGCTCTTCCTGGAATGAATCTCGGATCATTCTCAGCTTCCTTCAAGGTGTATTCCTTTCTGAGGAAATACATAAGCGTATTGATATAAGAAGCCGCATCGTTATAACCGATTGAAGCATTGGACGAGAAGAATCCGAGGCTGTTTATCGTTCTGGTACCGCTATTGTCCTCACTATCCTTTACAGTAATCTTTCCTACCTCGAAGATATTATGAGGATATACAGCATGTCCTGATACAGACTCGCTCTCGAGGAGACAAGGAAGAACAGAAGGTCTTATTACCTCGTAATTCTCGCTCATTGGATTTGCGATGAATACAGCCTCATCTCCAGAGATATGCATGTTATCGATATACTCCCTCTTGGAGCCAAGGTAGTTATACATCATCTCCTGGAAACCAAGACCAACGAGTATACCCTTTACTTTTCTTGCGAATTCCTCTTCAGGAGAGAGACGGCCGATCGTGAAATCAGAAGGCATTACAGGCTCGAAATTGCCAAGGCCATGACCGATCATCACATCCTCCACGATATCAACACCATGCAGGAAATCATTGCGATACTCCGGAACCTTCACTGTTATCACATCATCGCTACAGGTAGCTTCCACGCCCATCTTTCTAAGAGCTTCAACGCACTCTTCTCCTGTAAGGTCCTCACCAAGTTTATGATGGACAAGGTCGAGAGTTGCAGTCATTGGCTCCTGGAAGTAATACGGAACTGTTATCTCCCTTCCATATGGGGTATCCTTTGCAAATCTTACCTTCACCGGAAGAATCTCAAAACCCATATCAGCCATATCACATGAGAGGATTGAAACGGCAAGCAGCAGATCGTCAAGAATCGGCCCAGAAACCTCGATGAAGAAGTCAGAGTCCCCGATTTCAACCGCACCGATACGAGCGCTGTTTATGACAGGAGGGAATGAGAGCGTGTCATTATTATCATCATAGAGATATGGGAAGCGAGGGAATGAAGAGACTATGTATCCATATTCCTTTCCCTTCGGATGCTTTTCACAGATCTCACGGAGCGAAAGCTCCTCATCCATTCCAAGCGGAACGAACTTCGTCTTATCAGGATCAACAGCTGCGTAATGCACTGGATACTTTATAAGATCTGAGCGATAGATTCCCATAGCGATGGTCTTTCTCTTTCTTCCGAAATTAGTGCAGAGCTTCTCCTGGCTCTGGATAAGATTGACAAGAAGATCATTATCCACAGTGCGCCCACGTGCAGCAAAGCCAATGGAATAATCCCTTATTCCAAGTGCACTCTCATCATCTATGACCATTCTTCCATCGGAAGGCTTCTCATCATCCTTTGTAGAGAAGAAGTCATAGCGAGGGATATTTCCTGTCTGGTAGCACTTGAGAGCACGAGCAACCCCTGCTGCGGACCAGAGATCCGGGCGATTTGTATCATTTAATTCAATCTTTATGACATGGCCTTCTGTATCATGACCATCAAGCTCAGCTTTAGCTACCGGGAAGATATCAAGAAGCTCATCATCGCTCATCTTCTTTCCAAGAAGCTCATAGAAGATATTCTCAGGTACTTCAATCTTAGGCATCAGTTTCCCCTCCTTGTTCTTACACTCTCAATATCAGGGGTGAAAAGCTCTCTGAGATCGTTGAGTCCAAGGTGCATAAGCGCCATTCTATCGATACCAAGTCCCCATGCAAGAACAGGCTCCTTTATTCCAAGCGGTTCTGTAACCTCTGGACGGAAAATACCAGATCCTCCAAGCTCGAACCAGCCAAGGACAGGGTGCTTGATATGAACCTCGATAGAAGGCTCTGTGAATGGGAAGTAGCCCGGAACATACTTGACTTCCTCAGCTCCTGCGATCTCCTCTGCGAACATCTTAAGAAGGCCAAGAAGATTCTTCAGGTTTACATCCTTTCCTACAACGATACCTTCTGTCTGATAGAAATCAGCGCCATGTGTCGCATCAACCTGATCATATCTGAAGCATCTGACAATACCGAAATACTTTCCAGGGATATGTGCTTTTGTAAGCTGATGAGCAGAGAGAACAGTTCCCTGGCTTCTAAGCACCTGGCGTCTCGTGAACTCATGGTCAAATTCATAACCCCATCCACGGGATCCTGTCTTCCAGCCATTCTCATGAGTAGCCGCGACCTGACTCAGCCATGGCTCCTCTATTTTCTTTGCATGAACAGGATCCTTGACATAGTAAACATCATGAATATCCCTAGCGGAGTGGAACTGAGGCATGAAAAGCGCGTCTCCATTCCAGAACTCATTCTCTACAAGCGGACCATCGAACTCCTCGAATCCAAGAGCGGTAAGCTTATCCTTCACCCACTGAAGATATTCTGAATATGCATTCCTGCGTCCAGGGATGAGTCTTGCAGTTGGAGCATTTATTCCATATGGGCGGAATGTTCCATTCTTCCACTCTCCAGTCTGCAGCATCTGCGGAGTCAGAACCCCGAACTCCTCTCCTGTGATATTAGCGCTGATAATAGCCTTCTGAGTCTCCTCTCCCAAAGCTGTCAGATGATAAACTATCACATCTCTTTCCTGAATGCGGAATGGAGATGATGAAGCTCCTCTCTTCTTTGAAAGAGGCGCAATAGCTTTCTTCTCAGCATCTGTCAGCTCGCTCTCTTCAAGAGAACCGGAAAGATAGGCTTTATCGAGAATCGCCCTCTGTTCTTTTATTTCAGAAGGAAGATCGCCATCTACTTCAGCCTTTCTTTCAGCGTTGAGCTTCAATGCACCCTTCGATGAAAGAAGTCCGAATGCAGAACCTACATCGCTCTTTTCCAGTCCTAGCGCCTCTGCAATCTCAGGCATAGCATGAGCACCCTTCTCTGAAAGGAATGAATAGATCCTTTCAGCAGGAAGCCCCTCTTCCTTCATCTTGCGTCCTGTATCTGTCAATTCATAAATGGTCTTTCTTGTTCTCAAGACCTCTTCAAGACATCCCTTTGCTGTAAGCCATGAGAATGCCTGATTGCACTGTCCGACCTTATATCCTAAGCCACTGGTGATCTTCTCTTCCGTGATATCCTCACCGGATTTGACAAACCTGAGAAGCTTGACTTCCAGCGGATGCAGATTCTTCACATCGATATCCATAACCTCTGCTCCTTCAGAAATACATGGTGATTATATTGATAATGAAAGGAATTTCAAAGGGATAACACCCTTAGTGCGGCATCTCTTATCTGGCTTTCGCTTACAAGTACCGCTTCTTCAAGCTCCCTTGGGCATGGAAGAGGCATAGCCTGAGCTGAAAGAATCTCGACAGTCCCTGCTTTATAGCACTCTTCCTGTGCAAAGAGAGATAGCACGCTCTCAGCTACGCTTCCGCAGCAAGGGGTATCCTCCACGATCAATGCTTTCCCGATTCTCCCATATTCTTTTCTAAGCGTCTTCTCATCCAGAGGATACAATGTAGCAAGATCTATGAACGTCACCTTATCTTTCAGATCTGAAAGCGCTCTCAATGCTGTCTGGAATGGTCTTGAATACCCAACTACAAGAAGCTTATCTCCAGAACCATGTACAATAGCCTTTCCGATAGGAATATATGTATTCTCATCTCCTATCTCACCTTCAATGGAATAAAGTGCCTTATGCTCAAGGAACAATACAGGGTTGTCATCCTTAGCGGCGCTTTTAAGCAGGGCCTTAGCTGAATATGGATCAGATGGAGCTACAACTTTAAGTCCTGGAATTCCAAGGAACATCGTCTCAAGGGACTGTGTATGCTGAGGCCCATGACCTGTCATTCCGCCAATAGGTGTTCTGAAGATAACTGGACATGAAAGCTGACCGCCTGACATGAACCTTGCTTTAGCCGCATGATTTACAACAGCATCGGATGCGAGCGTAAAGAAATCCCCATACATCAATTCCACTATAGGATGAAGCCCCATCATGGCAGCACCCACAGCCATTGCTGAGAACCCCTCTTCCGAAACGGGGGTCTCCATTATTTTTTCAGGGAATTTCCGATAAAGACCTTCAGTGACACCGAAGCAGCCCCCATATACCCCGATATCCTCCCCCAGCATGAACGCCTTGCTATCTGAAGAAAGAATCTCTGAAAGTGCTTCTCTTATCGCTTCTCTATACGTTCCTTTATGTGCCTTACCTGACAATGCAGTACTTTCCAATGAAACATACACTAGCTCTTCCATCTCAGAAAGAGAGAGCTTGTCTCCTTGCAACGCAAGTGCTTTCCGAGAAGCTTCTGAAACTTCTTCCCGAACTTCATTTTCCAATTCATTCAGCGTTTTCTCATCTGAAATGGAAGAAAGAATCAGAAAATTCCTGAAAAGAGCAATTGGATCCCTATCCCTCCACGCATGCTCTTCTTCCCTTGTCCTGTAAGCAAGCTTATCTGAGCGGCTATGACCGCACATTCTGTAAGTCTCAGCTTCTATGAAAAATGGCATGTGTTCAGTCAAGATATGGTGTCTTGCATTCGCTACAGCCTCCTCAACGGCAAGAACATCATTTCCATCAATCTTCACTGAAGGTATGAGGAAGCCATCTGCACGCTTATAAATACCATTAGAGGCTATCATTCTATCAGCAGAGGCTGACATTCCGTAATGATTATTCTCAAGGAGAAAAAGAAGCGGTAAATGCCAGATAGAAGCGGCATTCATAACCTCATAGAGAATTCCTCTTGAAGAAGCTCCATCTCCGAATATAGCTACAGCAATAGCATCTTGTCCCATTTTCTCAAGAGCAAGCGCTACCCCGCCTGCGAGCCCTATTCCAGAACCGACAACAGCGGAAGATCCAAGATTACCCGTAGAGGTATCTGTCATATGCATCGAGCCGCCAAGCCCTTTGCAGAGACCATAACGAGAACCTAGTATTTCTGAAAACATTCTGAAAAGATCGGAGCCACGCGCAGCATTGTACCCATGGCATCTATGTGTCGGAACAATCCAGTCACAGGGTTTCAATGCAGCTGCAAGTCCGGAGGATACCCCTTCCTGTCCAATTGATAGATGATATGTGCCATAGATCAGACCCCGCTTGGAAAGCTCCTCAAGCTCCAGTTCAAAATATCTCGAGCGGAGCATCGAAGCGTACAGGGTAATATGATCCATCAAAGCCTCCGTCAGTTTATATAGACACCAAGGATGCGACCTATGAACATCCTATGCCAGTCCTCCTGAGGATAGAGCCTCTTAACGCTCTCGTCAATGATAGCAGCAGAATCTATCACTGACTCGGAAAGCTTTTTGCATGTCATGACAAGATTAGCCTCCTCGAAAGCTATAGCGCCATCTATCTGTATTGGCGTGATGCCCGCTCCCTTTGTTTTATCTGTATCACGACCGGAAACTGAACCGCAGAAATCGAGAACTCCCTTCTTATCTGGAGGAAAGAATGAGAGCGAGAAGAGATCCGAACGCTCCATGAATGACAGGGTATATCTCTCCTTCCTTACAAAGACAAAGGCTGCAGGGGCATTCCACACATAACCTAGACCACCCCATCCAGCTGTCATCGTATTCCAATCCGAAGCTACTCCCGCCGTAAGCAGGAAGTTCTCTTCACCGATTACTGTAAATGGATTGAATTCCAGCTGACTGATATCTATTCTCTGCATCATGCCTCCTCCCATAGATGATTATACCATATGAAAAGTGTACATCTTCTCAAAAACTCCAATCCCCTATAAACTGTACACATCTCATTGAAAAATCTGGAGCATTAAATGGCAGAAGCAAAACCGTCGTTACCAGCCGATTTAAGGTGCGTACTCATCGACGAAGAGAGTATCAGAGAACGTGTTCTGGCCCTCGCCGCTGAAATCGACGAAGCTTATAAGGATATTACTGAACCCCTGATCCTCGTCGGAGTACTGAAGGGGTCTTTTATATTCTTAGCAGACCTGTCCCGTCGTCTCACCATTCCTCATATAGTGGACTTCATTGCTATTTCATCCTATGGAAACAAGGGAGACAAGAGAGGCGAAGTCAGACTTCTGATGGATACTAGGGAGAATCTTGCAGGACATCATGTTCTTATCGTTGAGGATATCCTTGATAGCGGTTCTACCCTCTCCTATCTCACAAAAGCATTCAAGGCAAGAGGCACAAAGTCTGTAGAGACAGCTGTCTTCCTGGATAAGCCAGCACGCCATGTCGTCCCTGTTGATATCCAGTTCAGAGGATTTGAAATCGAGGATGTATGGGTTGTCGGATATGGCCTTGATTACAAGGAGCGCTATAGAACGCTTCCTTTCATAGCAGAGATGATTCCGGAGAACTGAAATGATTGATAAATTCTATGTTAGCTATAATACCGTTCACAAGCTTATAAAGAAGCTTGCTGCAAGAATTGAGGAATCAGGATTTGATCCGGATGTCATTGTCGCGATAGGTTCCGGAGGCTTCATTCCTGCCAGAATCATAAAGACATTCATAAACAGACCAATCTATGCTGTCGGAATCTCATACTATGGAATGGATCATAAGCATCGCGAGCATCCTACTAAAATCCAGTGGATTGATGAGGTGCAGTCACAGCTCAGAGGCAAGAACGTACTCCTGATAGATGAAGTTGATGATACACGCGCTACCCTTGGATACTGTGTCGGAGAACTTCTTTCCTATGAACCAAAGGAAATAGCCGTTCTTGTACTCCACAACAAACTTAAAAAGAAGGACGTGGAATTCCCTCCTGAGATAAAGAGGTATTTTCCCGCCCTTGAAATAGAAGATCTCTGGATCAAGTATCCTTGGGATGCTGATGATATCGAGGAGCATACGGAGAAAGAGAAAGAGATGTTTGCCGAACTGAAGAAACAGGGCAAGGAGGATCTTCTTAATGGAATCATATAATGTAAATGCAGTAGTCGGAGTCCAGTGGGGTGATGAAGGAAAGGGCCGTATCGTTGACTATCTCGCTTCCGATGCGGAGCTTGTAATCCGCTTCCAGGGTGGAGATAATGCTGGACATACTGTTATAAATGACAAGGGCAAGTTCGGTCTTCATATCCTTCCAAGCGGAATTTTCAACCCGGATACGATGAACATCGTAGGAGCTGGAACTGTTGTCAATTTCGACAGGATGCATGAAGAGATTGCCAACATAAAGGAAACTGCCGGTATCGATATCGACAACGTTTTCATCGATGAGAGAGCTCATATCATAATGCCTTATCACATGGCTCTTGATGGAGCTGAGGAAGGAAAGCGCAGCGATAAAGAGAAGATCGGTACAACAAAGAGAGGTATCGGTCCATGCTACTCAGATAAAGCTGCAAGAATGGGAATCAGAGCGGCTGATCTGATGGATGAAGAGCGTCTTACAGAACGCCTTAAGCTTATTCTCCCGAAGAAGAACAGGGATCTTGAATACTATGGTCTTGATACTGTCACTCTTGATGATATGCTTGCAAAGTGCAAGGCATGGAGGGAGGAGTTTGGTCAGTACATTATCGATGCAGCTCCAGTAATCAGGGAAGCTGTCGAGAGCGGAAAGAAGATTCTTCTCGAAGGTCAGCTCGGTATCATGAGAGACAATGACTGGGGAATCTATCCATATACAACTTCCTCGAATCCGACTGTTGCAGGGGGCTGCAATGGCGCAGGAATCCCACCTCGCTGCATTTCCAAGGTTGTAGGTGTTGCAAAGGCATACTCCACATCTGTAGGTGGTGGTCCATACATGACAGAGCTCTTCGACGCAGATGGAGAGAAGCTCAGAGATATCGGACACGAATATGGAGTGACAACAGGTCGTCCAAGACGCTGTGGCTGGTTTGATGCAGTTGCCGCTGACTTTGCCTGCTACATGAATGGCGTAACCGACCTTGCGCTCACAAAGCTTGATGTTCTCGATACATTCCCAGAGATCAAGGTATGTACCGGTTATATGATCGATGGAGAGTATTACACTCACCTACCTGAGACAAGACTCCAGGAAAGAGCAAAGCCTATCTATGAGACATTCAAAGGTTGGATGGCAGATACAACAAAGTGCAGAAACTGGGATGAGCTTCCAGAGAATGCAAAGACTCTTGTTCTTGCTCTTGAGAAGATGCTTAACACTCATATCACATACATCTCTGTAGGTCCTGAGCGCGACCAGTTGATTATCAGAGAGAAATAAAGCAAGAAAAAGCTAATTTCGCAGGAGGAGAAATCCTCCTGTTTTTTTATCACTAAGCCTAGTTTCTTTTGTTAAAAGCTGGCAGGAACCGAGACTTTGAGCGTATAACTAATATGAAGAATTATTGTTATAATGAAGACATGAAGACAATCGCTACTGGAGTATTCTCGTTCAATAAATTCATTGAACAGGATAACCTATATGTAGACAAGACCATGTATGCTTATCGTCTTGCAAAAGATAGGAGAAAGCTCTTCTTTCTTTCCCGTCCAAGGAGGTTCGGGAAGTCGCTCTTCTGTTCAATGCTGCATTCCTTATTTGAAGGGAATAGAAAGCTGTTCAAAGGACTCTATATTGATAACACTGACTATAGCTTTGAGAGCTATCCTGTCATTCATCTGGATTTCAGCGGACTGGACAACAAAAGAGAGGATAATCTGCTTCTATCTCTTTCCGCAATGCTGAAACATGAAGCCCAGCGTTATGGTATTACACTTGAAGGCAATACGATAGCAATGCAGATGGATTCCCTGTTTTATGAATTTCAGAAACAGGGGAAAGAGATTGTTCTTCTCATTGATGAATTCGATGCCCCTTTTACATCAAAGATAACGGATTCTCCGTCTTTCTCAGAAAACATAAAACTATCTTTCAATACGTTTTATCAGGCAATAAAGAAACATTCAGGGATGCTCAGGTTCCTCCTCATAACAGGAGTTGTTAAGCTCGCTAATCTCTCGATATTCTCAGCGATGAATAATCTTGCTGACATATCCATGGAACCTAGATATGCATCCATCCTTGGATATACAGAAGAGGAATTTGAAGAATACTTCGGGGAAGGCATTGATGAACAAATCAGTGAGAATGTTTCCAGAGAGCAATTCATAGATAAGGTTAAGTCCTATTATGATGGCTATCGTTTCTCCCCTGATTCAGATGTGACTGTATACAATCCTGTATCAATAGGGGCTTTCTTCAATAATGACTGCCGCTTCCGGAACTATTGGGATATGACAGGAGTCTCAACACTTGCTGTGAACCTAGCTGTATCTACGAATCTATCAAATCTGCTGGACACAACCTGCCCCACTTCCCTCTCAGCTTTCTATACATTTGATTTATCTAACCTGCAGAGCGGAAAGCTATCAAGAAAGGATGTTCTGTCGCTTCTGTACTTCTCTGGATACCTAACAATCCAGGATTTCGATGATCCTATAATCTATCTAGGCTTTCCAAACAGGGAGGTAGCTGGAAGTTTTTCGCTTAATCTGCTCTCCCGCTACTCCACGGAAGATACCAGTGATTTTGAAATCTGGGTAAAGGAATTCAGAAAGGCCTGCAGAAATGGAGACGAGAAGAATGCAATGGAAAAGATCGAGGAGTATTTCAATGCATTTTCATATGACCTCATTGGCAAAAATGATGAGAAGTTCTTCCATAGCATATTCCATGCAATCTTCGTGATAGCAGGAATGCAGGCGATAAGCGAGGACAGAGGATTAAGAGGAAGAGCTGATGAAGTCATTATAGAAGGTGACTATATCTGGATCTTTGAGCTCAAAGTGGATGGAAGCGCCGCTGATGCTCTGCACCAGATTGAGGAGAAAGGCTACGAAAAGAAATACTCTTACCTGAAAACAGAATCGACAAAGGTTCTCAAAGTCGGGATAAGCTTCTCTTCGGAGACAAAGAAAGTCTCAGAATGGAAATGCATCAGCTAACAGAGAAA
>CASDRY010000145.1 GCA_949283235.1 uncultured Spirochaetales bacterium
AAGGAAGCTTTCTATTTTCTTGCTTAATCCCATCAATTAATTGTATGACATGTCCTAACTTAATAAATTTCCAATTCTCCGGGATATCAAACGGAATATCATCCTCGGTTATCTCCGGAAGCGGCTTTTCCTTCTTGATCTTCCCTTCTTTGATGAGCCTCTGCTTCTCCTTCTGGATATCCTGATACAGCGTCTCCGCATCACCGTCCGATGCCAGTTGCTCAGTGAACTTCCCTTGTATCGCGGCCTGTAGGAGTGATGCCTTCATATCCCCAGGGAACGCATCATACAGCGCTGTGATATCCTTCTCCGTCTTCTCCATCTCATCGATTCTCTTCATCAGCTCATCAACACGGGCAACGATGCGCTTCTGTTCAGCAAGAGGTGGAAGAGGAAGAACTAATGGATAAATTTGTTTTAATGTTATACGCGGGATTCCTGTCCCTTTCATGATTTCGCGTACAATTGAATAAAGCAAATCGGAACGAAGTGTATATGCAAGATACCATGAATCAACAAAGCTGGAATCAACCTTTATCAAAGCAACACTTGATAACATTGAGAATGGTTCCTTGATATTGTTGACTGTTACAACTCCTGCCGTAGCACCATCCTTAATCAAAAGAACATCACAAAATTCTGGATTACACCGTGAGTATATTTCATCATGAACTGATTTCGTTACATACGTTATATTTTCAAGAGAGATCCCATTATCTTTGATGTTCTTAGCAGATACATACATATAGTCGCCATTAGGACCATTAGGAGGTGAATGATGCGTACCATCAGTAATCTTTAAGGCAATGTCTTGGAGTCTACACCACTTCCAATTCTCTGGTATATCAAACGGAATATCATCCTCTGTTATCTCAGGAAGAGGCTTCTCCTTCTTGATTTTTCCTTCCTTTACGAGCTTTTGCTTCTCTTTCTGTATCTCTGCATAGAGTGTCTCTGCATCTCCATCTTCGGAGAGCTGCTGTGTAAGCTTGCCTTGGATAGCAGCTTGTAGTACAGATTTTCTGAGGTCTTCACAGATTCCTATCACTGCTGTACCCCCATGAGAGCAAGGATATCATGAAGCTGCTTGTCGAGCTTTTCGTTCAGTGTTTTACGGTGTTCCATGAAGTTCCTTATCGTATCCTCCGGGGAGAGTATCTCCTTTACTGCTGTTGGATAGCCGCAGAGGTCAAGATTGTAGCCATTGGCTTCTATCTCTTTGATTGTGTACTGCTTGGATTTATAGGTATCAGTATCTGAATCCTTTATTTCATGCCTGTTATCCCACCATTCATCGACAGGAGCGAAATGCTCCCGCTTCATCGGCTTAGTCTTTGAGAAATGCTTGTAGCCTTCAGGCATATCGAGGCGATAGAACCAGATAGCCTCTGTAGGCCCTGTCTTATCGAAGAAGAGGAGATTCGTTGCAATGGATGTGTACGGAGAGAAGCAGGACTGAGGAAGCCTGATAATCGTATGCAAATTGCACTCCTTCATTAGATACTTCTTGATCTCTACCTTTGCGTTGTCGTTTCCAAAGAGGAATCCATCAGGAAGCACGATGACTGCACGCCCCTTCTTCTTGAGTCTCTTCACTGTCAACGCAACGAAAAGATCAGCAGTCTCTGAGCTTCTGAGAGTTGCAGGGAATGCCTTGAGATCGGAATCAAGGGCAACTCCACCATATGGAGGATTGAGTGCTGCATACTCAACAAGATCGTCACCCCTATACTCAGAGAAGTTCTTCTGATCGAGTGAATCTCCGTATGTTATATTCGGAAGCTCTATATCATGGAGAAGGAGATTCGTAACGCATAGACGGTATGGCATAGGCTTGAATTCCCCTCCCCTTACCGCTTTCTGCAGCATCCTCTGCTTGTCAGGATCGTTTCCTACCTGCGCTCTCATGTGATTGAGTGCATCGATGAGGAATCCTCCGGTACCGCATGCCCAGTCAGCAAGAGTACCACCTATCTGCGGATTGACCTTATCAATTCCGAAACGGGTTATTGCACGTCCTGTGTAGAATTCTCCCATAGTCCCCGCTGACTGAAGTCCTTTCAGAAGCCCCTCGTACATGTCATTGAATTCATGGGTCTCCACGGTATCGGAGAAATCAACCTCATTGAAGAGATTGATCACCTCTCTTAGGAGATATCCGTTCTTCATATAGTTGGAAGATGCTCCGATGATTGACTTCACAAGCATGCTTCTCTCATCTGTGGAATCGAAGGGGACTACCATCTTCCCGTTCTCATCCTTGATCTCATTGCCGCTGAGGACAGGAAGGAGGATGTTGTTCACGAAATTCAGAAGCTCATCACCTGTAAGCTGTGCCTTAAAGGATTCCCCGATTGCCCAGTCGCGCCATCTGTATCCTTCAGGAATGACAGGTACATAGTCATCATCGAGTTCCGCTGTCTCTTCCTTGTAATCGAATATCTTGAGGAATATCAGCCAGACTATCTGCGCAAGCCTCTGGGCGTCTCCGTCTACGCCGCTGTCCTTCCTCATTATGTCCTGAAGCCTCTTTATGAGGGTCGCTAAGCTCATCTATTGGTTTCTCCTATCAGTTATTCATATAGCTTGTTTTCCAGTTCGCTGAGGAACAGGAAATACTTGTCCTTCGTTCCGAAATAGTCCTTGATTATCTTCAGCGGCGTGTAGCCCATCTCCGTGAAGGCTGGCATCGAGAATACCGTCTTTATATCCCTGAGATTCTGGAAGTTCGTCTCCGCATAGGCGTCAAGAAGCGTCCTTACTATTTCCTTCTTCTCGTCATCCATCGTATCGAGAAGCCTTGCTATCGCCGCATTATGCGTTCTCTGATGCTTCGACATCGGAGGCTCTATATCGTAACCGAGGTACGCGATGATATCGAAGTCATCGACAGTATAGCCATACTGTATCTTGAAGCGCTTTCCCCATTCATCATCAAGCAGAAGCTCGGAAGCAAAGCGTGTCTTATCCTTTGCCAGAAGCCATGCCTTCCTGAAATCCTCATAATCAGGATACTGCGTGAGGATATTGTTCCTGACGCATGAATCAAGGTTCTGCTTTACAAGGTTCCCGTTCTGGTCAAGATAAGTCACTTCTTCATCGATGATGGAGACATCAACGCCACTTACCCTTATCTGCTTTGTGGACACAGGTGGCTTAGGAGTGCCAGCAGGCGGTGGAGTAGGACGCACAGGAGGCTTCGGGAAGTCGCCGCCCTCAGGGACATCAGTAACCGTTACAGGATCGCCATCGAACGCAGGATCCTGGAACTTGAGATAGTTGCGTCTGAAATCCAGTATAGTGAAGTACATCTTGGACCTCTCTTCGCCATCTATCTCATACTCCTTCTTGATTCTGGTTCCTCTCCCTATGATCTGCTTGAACTCAGTCATACTGCCGACAGTCCTGTCGAGAACGATATTCTCGCACGTCTCAGCATCAACTCCAGTAGACATCAGACGGCTTGTGACAGCGATAACTGGATATTTTGCAGATGGATCGACGAAGTTCTCAAGCTGCTTCTTGCCGATCTCATTGTCACCTGTTATCTGCATGATATATCTTGAATCTTCTGCTACGAGGTCAGCATTCTCATTCTCAAGGAACCTCACCATCTCCTCGCAGTGCGGTATATCCTCACAGAAGACTATAGTCTTGCCATAGCGGTCATTTGCCTTGAGATAATCACTGATTCTCT
This sequence comes from uncultured Spirochaetales bacterium, assembly GCA_949283235.1. Taxonomy (GTDB): domain Bacteria; phylum Spirochaetota; class Spirochaetia; order Sphaerochaetales; family Sphaerochaetaceae; genus Ornithospirochaeta. Next base: position 3,698 of record CASDRY010000145.1, read on the forward strand.
TCGCAACGAGCTTACGCCTATCAATGACTACGATCTTCTTGTCAAACTCATTCTGGTAATAACGCCTGTCCTCAACAGGATTGCCATCCGTGTCCTTTGTCCCTGGCTTTGGCCTGTAACCGTACTTATCGATATCAAGCTCAACGGATATGACCTTATATGGGGCAAGGAAGCCATCCTCGATGCCCTGCTTGAGCGAATAGGTATATACGGGATTCCCGAAGTATGCCGCATTGGATTCCGATTCCGCTTCCTCTCGTTTCTCGGTTGCCTTCCTGAGAGCCTTGTATGCTCTTTCCTTCTCAGCAACCTCGCCAGCGATGATAGCGTTCTCAAGCCTTGCCTTGGCCTCAGCTTCCTCTTCCTGAGCCTCTGCAACTCCTGTCTCTTTAGGTGTTGCTGTAAGTCCTATCTGCGTTGCAGAGCTGAAATATTCGAGTATCTCATGCCAGTTGGAGTCTGGGTTTGCAGAGCTTCTGTGGCATTCGTCAACGACAATGAGATCAAAGAAATCAGAAGGAAATCTCTTATAGTAATCCGCATCCTTGGATTTCAGCTGCTGATAGAGCGCAAGATATACATCCCTTGATGTATTGATCTTCGCATTGTCTATCTTCTCCATTGCATCAGTGAATGGCTTGAAGTCCTTCCTCATCGTCTGATCGACAAGGATGGTCCGGTCAGCAAGAAAGAGGATCTTTCTCTTGAAATGTGTCTTCCAGAGCCTCCATATGATCTGGAATGCCGTATAGGTCTTGCCTGTACCTGTAGCCATGACAAGAAGTATGCGGTCCTCGCCCTTAACGATTCTTTCTATGACGCGGTTGATTGCAATGCGCTGATAGTATCTGGGCTTCTTGCCGCCAGCCTCGTAGTAATACGGATAGGTTATGACATCCTCTTCATCTTCGGAGATGTTCTTCTCGGCCTTATAGCGTGCCCATAGCTCGTCCGGTCCAGGAAGCTGGGAAAGCTTCATCTTCTTATTCAATCCGGATATCATATCCTTCTCGATAAGATCGGTACCGTTGGTTGCGTATGCGAACGGAACATCGAGAATGCGTGCATAATCCACAGCCTGCTGATAGCCGTCATCTGCAGATACATCCTGCCCCTTAGCCTCTACGATGGCAAGGATAAGGTTATCGCGATGGAGAAGAAGGTAATCAGCCTTCTTCTGCTTTCCTCTATGCGCGACGTTATATTCATCAATGGATATGCGACCATCGGTGAACACATATTCCATGATTATCCGCTTATCATCCCACTTCTTCAGGATTTCTGGCGTGATTATCTGGAGCTTTGTCGTCTCCTCGTTGCGCTGCTGCTGGGCTATTTCATCTGAATTAAGGACTGTCATTCTAATCTCCTCAGATCTCCATTCTATTATACTTTGCAAATTGCTGAACACTCTCTATGCACAACAACCCCATAACATAGATTACAAAATCCATAAATAACAGCGATTAGCAGCAAAAGCTGTCCGTTTTCGCTTTCTTTACTATTGAATGAGCAAATTGCATGAATTATAACGTAGTCTACGTTTAGGTTTTAAAACCATGTTATATTGCGATTTTCGATAAGCTTTACACATTTCTTGTTCCAGAAGTGTCCGCTTCGTCAAAGGCTTGAATTTGTCATAGTCTAAACATTGTGATTGCTATGCTTAAATATCATTCATTGCATCTTTTTATTAGCTCGATTCAAAACAAGAGAAACACTAACTGCAATATCAAACTATTACTTAGAATTTTGACTCAATAACATTTCAGACATTCAAGTAAAGCAAGCTATAATAGAAACAGGAGGGATAAATGAGATTTCATATTCTGATTCTTCTTTTTCTATCGCTATTTGTATTTTCATCTTGCATGACGACAAAAGATGTGTATGACATAGCTTTTCCTGATGATTCCACTCTTGATAACACAACTTTCTGGGTTGATGGCAACGAAGATCCGCTAGGAATTGCTTCTATTATTTCTGGCAGATTATCCGATTATGGATTCTCTTCATATGCAGTCTCAGATTTATCATCAATAGATGAATATGCTTCTATTTCATCCACAGGTACAGCATTTGCAGTCTCCTCCAATCTTCTTATCACTAATTCACATGTCATAGGAGATGCAGATAATGTCTATGTCGTTATCGATGGAGAAGACGTTGCTGCAGATGTTGTAAGAAATGAAAGAGATGCAGATCTTGCAATTCTTCGTATAGAAGATCTAGAACTTCCGTATGCATTCAACCTCTCAAATGAAGTTGCAAAGGGCGAAGATATTGCAGTTCTGGGTTATCCTATGCCTTCTGTAATGGGAGAAGAATGCAAATACACAGAGGGTATCGTGAATTCATTATCTGGTTTAGAGAATACTGCATTGAGAATGCAAATATCCGCAGCGATACAACCAGGGAATAGCGGTGGTCCAGTCATTGATAAGGACTACAACGTTATAGGCGTTGCAACAGAAAAACTTTCAGATTTCTATGCAATGGCAAATATGGATACTATTCCACAGACTGTAAATTATGCAATCAAAGGCGATATTGTAATGTATATAGCGGATAATCTGATACAAGAAAGCAAAAAGGCAGAACCTGTTGATAATCTTCAGAAAGCAGAAGAAGCTGTTTTTCTTGTAAAGAGCGATACAATAAACAGCCTTCAAAGTGATGTGATTATAGACTTAGAATATACATATAGCTTCCTGGAATCATACTATGGTTTCTATAACTATTCTGTCGATCCAATCACAATTACACTTTACACAGTCGATGGGAAGGAAATCGGAGAGATAGTATCTGAAGGTTGGGGCTCATATGAAACAGCTTATGAAACTGCAGAATACCTTGCTGATTGTATTTTCAATTCATGGATATATAAAATGCTCCCGCAGACAAATCAAGGCGAACGAGTATAAAGTATGATATTCACTTCTGAAATTTGAATTATCCTATATCATGGGGAATCATAGTCTTACAAAGATTCATGACGTAATCACAATGAAAGAAGGCAAAGATTCCCCTGTTTATATAATAAAAGATGGATAAAATTGCTACTCGAAACACAATTATTACCCAACAGACTTGTTTGTTTTACTCGGTGACTGGCATACTGCAATAATATAGCTCATCTGGGCAAAGATTCTGTCCATCTTTCCATTCTACAGTGTAGCCATTAGTTCTCACTGTCCTGAAATATGATGACTCTGCCAGTTTTCCGTACCATTCGCCTTTGATATATGGTTTAACATCCATGATTTTACGCTCTCCTGAATCAAATTCTATAAGAATGAGAAAATCATCAAGAGCAATAACACTGATAGCTGTAGGTCTAAGCACTATTACCTTCCTTACCAGAGGATTCTACTTTATCGTCGGATTGATTTCAAAAAAAGAAAGGCAACCTACTTCTGAACCATTGTTCAGCCAAGCAGATTGCCACGTTTCATGATGGTCTGGGGACCCATTTCCACTTTATGCCTTTGCCTTCAGTGGCCCAGATTACATCTATTTAGCAGGGGCAGGACTCGAACCTGCGACCTCCGGGTTATGAGCCCGACGAGCTGCCAACTGCTCTACCCTACGTCGATTGCTTTGTAAATATACGCATATCAATAAAACATGTCAAGAGTTATAAAACTATTTTTCTTTAAATTGTCTTAAATTTAGTTTTGCATATTTATGCAAATTTCAATCCAAATACTGCATAATGCTTGACAACTATTTCGCTACCTGAAAAGATGAGAATTAATATCATTTTTGCGTTTCTAATCAACAGAACATGCGAAAAGATAGAAAAGGAGGCAACATGAAGAAGGCTTTAGTTTTTCTTATATCACTGATCCTTGCAACTTCTATATTGGTAGCTGGTGGATCCGGAGAGACAGCAAAAAGCGGTGAACTCAGCTTCGGAACAGGAGGAGACCAGGGAACATATTATGGTTTCGGAAGTGTTCTTGCGCAGCGCATCTCTTCAGAAACAGACACAACTGTAACAGCAGTAGTAAGCAACGGATCCCAGGATAACATCGAGATGATGGATATGGGATACTACCAGCTCGGTTTCGTCCAGTCAGATGTTATGAGCTATGCGTATGATGGAACAAACCTCTTCGATGGAAATCCTATAGACAACTTCTCCACAGTCGGCGCTCTCTATATGGAACAGGTCCAGATAGTCACGCTCAATCCAGATATCAAGACAGTTGCAGATCTCGAGGGAAAGACAGTATCAATCGGATCCTCCGGCTCTGGTGTTTACTACAACGCAATAGACGTACTCGGCGCATATGGGCTTACAGAGGAAGATATCAACCCGACATACCAGAGCTTCGGAGATAGCGTTGATGCCCTTCAGGATGGCAAGATCGATGCAGCATTCGTCGTAGCTGGAGCTCCGACAGTTGCAGTATCCACCCTTGCAAGCACAAGGGATGTATACCTTGTATCCATCGATGATGAGCATATAGAAGCTCTTATCGAAACATCTCCATACTACAGCAAGTACACAATCGATGCCTCTGTTTATGGAACAGATGAGGACTGCCAGACTGTTGCAATAGCTGCAGTTGTAATTGCCCGTGATGATGTTTCAGATGATGATGTCTACAATGTCATCTCAACAATCTTCAACGACAAAGATGCTATCGCGGCAAGCCATAACAAAGGTGCAGAGCTCGATCTAGCATTTGCTTCCTCGATAACCAACATCCCTTACCATCCGGGAGCAGCAAGATACTACAGCGAACAGGGAATTACAGTACCAGTTAAATGATAAAGAGAGGGGACACTGTCCCCTCCCCTAAAAGGGGGATAATTTGGACAAGGAAAAGAAATCAAAGAAACACGAACACCACTTCCATGATGCAGATGTGGGAACAGCTGCAGATGTTGAAGCGGCAATGAAAAAATACGACAGGGAATCAAACACGAGGGTGTGGACTGGAGTTCCGAAGCTCATAATCCGCATCATAATGGTCGCATTCTCCCTCTACTGCATAATCGATGCAGTGTTCCTGACAACACTACCTGAAATAAGACTTTCCGTTTTCATGGGGATGATAATATTCCTAGGCTTCCTCACCTTCCCTGTAAAGAAAGGTGTTGAGAAACCCAATCATATGCCTTGGTATGATATCATCCTGCTTGTTCTAGGCTCCGGAGCATTCTTCTTCTACGCCGCCAATGCCATGGAAGCGATAAGACTCTCTGCCAGGATAATCAGGGAACCTGTGTTCATGGTTGCAGGCGTGATAGCCATACTTGCACTTGCAGAGCTCTGCAGAAGATGCGTTGGCCTTCCTATACTATTTGTAGCTGGAGCGCTTTTAATCTATACATTCTCGACAGGACTTGATGTTCTGCAGGTTGTAAGAACACTCTTCTACACGACAAACGGGATCTTCAGCGCGCCTGTTCAGGTCTGTGTGAAATTCATCGTAATATTCATAATATTCGGAGCGTTCCTTGAACGAACAGGTGTTGCGGACTTCTTCATTCGCTTTGCAAATGCGGCGGTCGGAAGATTCTCAGGAGGACCGGCAAAGGTTGCGGTCGTAGCAAGCGCTCTTGAGGGAATGGCTTCAGGCTCATCTGTTGCTAACACTGTAGGTTCTGGTTCCATAACCATCCCTATGATGAAGAGAATGGGATACAAACCTGAGTTTGCGGCAGCTGTAGAGGCAGCAGCCTCTACAGGAGGCCAGATCATGCCTCCTATCATGGGAGCCGCGGCATTCCTGATGGCTGAATTCACAGGAGAGCCATATGGAACAATTGCTGTAAGAGCAATCCTCCCCGCTATTCTCTACTTCACTGGAATCTTCATTGCCGTACACCTTGAAGCAAAGAAGCTTGGAATGAAGGGAATACCTAAGGATGAGCTTCCAAAAGCAAAAGAGCTTGCAAAGGAAATCTATCTTCTCATCCCTCTCATCGTTTTGATTTATCTTGTAGGTTCCAATACTTTCACGATGGCATATTCAGCTACGATAGCAATTATAGCTGCTATAGTAGTCGGTGCATTGAATAGAAGAGAAAGACTCACTTTCTCCAGATTCCTCGATGCATTGGAGAATGGAGCCCGCTCCTCGATAACAGTTGTTGTTGCGTGTGGTATTGCAGGTGTTATCGCGGGATGTATCACAGTTACAGGACTTGCCTCCAAGCTCCTTGGAGCTATAGTTGCACTCTCAGGCGGACATGTTATCATCGCGCTCTTCCTGACAATGATCTGCTGCATCATCCTTGGAATGGGAGTTCCTACAACAGCGAACTACTGTATCATGGCAGCGACCTGCGCACCTATTCTTATGGATCCATCCCTTGGAGTCACAAAGATGGCAGCACACTTCTTCGTTTTCTACTTCGGAATCGTTGCTGATATAACACCACCGGTTGCACTGGCAGCTTATGCAGGAGCAGCGATAGCGAAATCAAACCCGATGAAGACAGGCCTTACAGCCACGAAGCTTGCAATAGCTGCATTCATAGTCCCCTACGTCTTTGCATTCTCTCCGCAGATGCTATTCATAGACGTATCAGGTCCATTGGAGATTGTGCAGATATGTATAAGCGCTCTCTGTGGTCTCTTTGGAGTTGCGGCATCTCTCAATGGATTCTTCATAAGAAAGATTCCTGTACCGCTGAGATTGATACTCTTCATCGGAGGTCTCTGCATGATCGTACCAGGCACTGTTACAGACATAGCAGGACTAGTAATGATAGCGCTTACTGCTCTCTATCAGCATCTGATGCAGAAGAAAGACTCAGCAGTACCTGCTGTCTAGCACCAAGGGATTGTTGCACGAATAATATCCTGGTTTTACAACAATAACCTGAAAAGACCGGGAAGGGATTATTTCCTTCTCGGTTTTGTCTTTTCTATGGAGCTAATCAAAATACGGCTCTAAGCCAATGCTCAGATAATCTTCCCTTTCCAGAGCCAGTCAAGGAAAAGGTTCCATGGAAGAAGTGTTATTCCATCATCTGTAGTCCTTGAGATGCTGTCTCTTGAAACGACGATGTACTTCTTGAAAATCCCCTCCTCCTTCAATGCTCTGAGTCCTCTGAGATCCTTCTTTTCATTCACAAGCTTAGTCGTCTTGGTTTCAATGGCAACCTCATCACCGATTACGAAGTCAACTTCGAACGAGGACTGCCGAGTACGCCAGTATGATAATTTTTCCTTGCGTTTGTTGTAGTCGAGGTATGCTGATAGTTCCTCAGCAATGTATGTCTCAAACAGTTTGCCGTATTCAGTCTGTGTATCGACAATATCACTAAGCCCGAGGAGGAATCGAACAAGACCAACATCGAAGTAGTAGAAGCGCTCAGTCTCAACAGCCTTCCTCTTCTTCGTTTTCATATATGGAGGGACGGCAAAGCCAATCATAGTATCATAGAGGATACCATACCATTCGGTTATCGAGCCTCTGCTCATCATCACGTCGCTTGCGATGTTGGAGTAGTTTATCTCCTCAGCATTGGTAAGAGCTGCAACTTCAAGGAAACGTTCGAACTTAGGAAGCTGCCTTACAAGTCCCTCTCCTGCAATCTCCTCCTGAAGGTAGACATTGATGTAATCATCAAGGACATCATCCGGAGCATTGGAAAGGAATACAGAGGGAAGCAATCCATACTTCAGGATCCTATCCAGCGTTGGCTTGAATTCTTTTATTTCAGGCCATACAAAAGGATGAAGATTCATCTTTCCAGCCCTTCCTCCAAGAAGGTTCACTCCCTGTTCCTTTAGTCGTCTTGCACTTGAGCTAGTTAGAAGGAATCTGATATCAGTCTCCTCAATCAGGAGATGAACCTCATCCAGAAGCTCAGGAACCTTCTGGATTTCATCGATGATGACAAGCCCCTCATGGATTCCTCTTGTCTCAATCTCATCACGGAGAACACCTGGATCAGCCTGGCATCTTCTTCGTATCCTTGCATTCAGAAGTGACCATGAAAGTTTCACATCATCATGAATCTGATTTGCTATCAGAGAGCTTTTTCCTGTCTGCCTTGGACCGAAAAGGAAAAGAGACTTGTTTTTGAGTTTTGTCTGAATGTCTATGATACGCTGTATGTACTTTTCCATGCGTCACCTCTACTGACATTATACTAGTATTTTCGCTATTTCTACTAGCGATTTTTATAAAAATCCGACAGTAAGACTTACTCTACACTGTTTATACGTCTGACATGCAGACTCTTCCATGCTTATTGTTTTTCCGTAGCTTTTATTGGCTTAAACGACCAATGACATGGAGCAGAATATTGAAATTGAAAGCACTTTGAAGCTTGAGGAAATATCGAAGCTTATTATCGCACAGCATGCCATAGCAGGGTTCGAAACCTCGTCTCCCCTGCTAGGAAAATTTCAGATTTCTGAAATGTAGCTTCTCAGTCGTACATTCAGTTTCAGCAGTAACAGCATCTATCCAATTATTTCCATTAATTCCTTGTAGCTATCTATTTTGCAATCAGCAGCAGCTGTGTCCTGCTTTATTTCAGAACCGCAGAAAGCTATTACATCAAGACCTGCTCTATTAGCCGCGTCTATACCTATAGGAGAATCTTCAATAACTACCACATCATCCTTTTCAAGTCCCAGGATTTCCAATGCTTTAAGATATGGTTCGGGGTCTGGTTTGTGTCTCTCCACGCTGTCACCAGAGACTATGAAAGAAGGATAGGAATCAAGCTTCATTCTTTTCAAAGCAGCGTCAAGATGACTGCGGATTGTCGAGGATACAATTCCTATGACCTTGCCCTTTGATCTCAACAGCTCAAAAAGCTCTGGAAGATAGAGAAATGGTCTTATTCCTTCATACTCTGTGTAATAATCAGGGTAAGTTCTGAGAAGCTTTACAAATTCATCAAAAGGAAGGGAGACTCCATACTTCCTTTCCATCTCCCTGGCAGTTCCATCGGTACTGTTCCCGATAGTAACCGAAACATCCTCATCATCTATATCAATACCGAAATGATCCTTCATCAGAGTCTTGAGCACTCTGAATACATAAGGTTCGCTATCTGTAATAACACCATCGAAATCAAAGAGAAAAGCTTTCTTTCTGCCAATCATGCTACAATGATGGCATGGATGCTAATCAGAGAAAAGCCTTAAAAGGAATTATAAAGGAAACACTGAAGAATCTTGAAGAAAACGGATTCGAGGCAGCTTTCGTCAATGACAGGAGCGAGCTACTCACCCTGATAAAAACCCTCATTCCAGAGGGCGCGACAACCTCTACAGGGGGCTCTGAAACACTGGCTGAAACAGGTGTGATGGACTTTCTGAAGGAATGCACTGCATATACTCCTGACAGGAACAAGGCATTTTCAGTGCAGTACTACCTTGCTTCTACAAATGCGATAACGCTTCACGGAGAGCTCTATGAAGTCGATGGCAGAGGAAACAGAGTTGCCGCCATGCTCTTCGGTCCTGAAAAAGTTATTGTCATAGCAGGCATAAACAAGCTTGTACTTGATCTGAGGGAAGCTGTAGAAAGAGTGAAAACAAAAGCTGCTCCCCCAAACTGCCTGAGACTTGAGAAAGATACTCCATGCACGAAGCTAGGACATTGTGTTTCCCCATATTTTGATGAAAGACACCTTTCAGCACTTGGATGCACTTCAGATGGAAGGATCTGCTCGAATGCCGTCATTTTCTCAAGACAGATGGTGAAGAAAAGAATCACTGTGATCATCGTGGGAGAAGAATATGGTTACTGACAAGCTTTATGATGAGTATGCAGATGAAAAGTACTCTGAATTCACATCAAAGCTCACAAAGAACCATGATCTTCCCTATAGAGGCGTGAGGATACCTGTACTGAGGAAGATAGCGAAAGAGCTGGATTCATTTCCCTATGAGATCAAATGGCACGAGGATGTGCTTCTCAGAGGCTTTTATATAGCTTCAAGAAAAGTGCCATTTAGCGAGATGAAAGCTATGATAACCTCCCATCTTGAGGACCTTCAGACATGGGATGAGGTAGATACACTAGCCGCTTCCATAAAGCCGAAGAAGGCAGAACTTGATGAAATCTATGCATTCTTCTTCTCTCTTCTTGAAGATGAAAGGACTATGCCACGACGTCTCGGGATTGTCGCGCTGATGTCACTAAGGAAGCTGTATCCAGATAAACGCACAGAACTTCTCGATGCAATAGCTGCAGCAGACAGTGACGAATACTACATCTCAATGGCTGTCGCATGGGCCCTCTCCTCCTTCTATATAGATGACAGAACAACCGAAGCTTGGTTTGATAAGATTTCTCCGGAGACAAGGAAAAGAGCTGAGCAGAAAATCAGGGATTCAAGAAGATGCTGAAATAGTGCTTGACACTTTGTTTCTAAATACAGTAATGTTATTGTAAACAGAAACAAAGGAGTCAGATATGAATCTAGTTACAAAGGGAATCAATACAGAGAATCTTCCAGATGCTAACGGTTATTTCGGAGAGTTCGGAGGCGTTTACCTTCCACCAGATCTTGAGAAGGTCATGAAGGAAGTTGAGACAGCTTACGAGGAGATCTCGAAAGATCCAAACTTCATAAAGGAGCTCAAGGAGCTCAATGAGCATTTTACAGGGCGTCCAAGTCCTGTATACCATGCAAAGCGTCTTTCAAAGGCAGCTGGGGGAGCCGAGATCTATCTCAAGAGAGAGGATCTCAATCATACAGGAGCACATAAGATAAACCACTGCTTAGGAGAAGTTCTCCTTGCTAAGCATATGGGAAAGAAGAAGGTAATAGCCGAAACAGGTGCTGGACAGCATGGTGTCGCACTTGCAACCGCCGCAGCGCTTCTTGGTCTCGAGTGTGATATCTACATGGGAGAGATTGATGTAAAGAAGGAAGCTCCCAATGTATCAAGGATGAAGGTGCTTGGAGCGAAGGTTGTATCTGTCACAAGGGGAACAAAGACCCTTAAAGATGCTGTAGATGCTGCTTTCGAAGCATATCTTCAGGATCCAGTTACACAGATCTACTGCATTGGTTCTGTCGTGGGTCCTCATCCATTCCCGATGATGGTAAGGGACTTCCAGTCTATCGTTGGCATGGAAGCAAGGGAGCAGATGCTTGATTACGCAGGATCCCTTCCAGATGCAATCGTTGCATGTGTCGGTGGAGGCTCAAATGCAATGGGTATCTTCTCAGCATTCCTCGATGATAAAGATGTAGCACTCTATGGTGTCGAACCTGCAGGGAAAGGCCTAGAAACAGGAAAGCATGCAGCTACTATACAGAAAGGCACTGTCGGAATCCTCCATGGCTTCAAGTCATTGGTGCTCCAGGACAAGGATGGAGAACCGCTACCAGTCTACTCTATTGCATCAGGTTTGGATTATCCTGGAGTCGGACCACAGCATAGCTATCTTCACTCGATAGGAAGAGTAAACTACATGACAGCAACCGATAGAGAAGCTGTAGAGGCTTTCTATGCACTCTCCAGAATGGAAGGAATAATCCCTGCTCTCGAGTCCTCCCACGCAGTTGCATACGCTGTAAAGCTTGCAAAGCAGCTCGGAAGCGGAAAGAAAATCCTCGTCAACCTCTCAGGAAGAGGAGACAAGGATATAGACTTCGTTATGGAGCATTATCCGCTGGAGGAATATGAGCCTGAGGAGAACCTCAAGGATGGCTATGATGAATTTTTGAAGCACATAGGCGGAGAGAAGAACTAATCCTGCTCCGCGACCTTCTTCAGAGGCACGAAGCCCCTACCAAGGACTTCGTATGCCTCTGTAACGAAGACGAATGCCCTTGGATCTTCATCATGGATAATCTTCATCATCGCATGCATCTGGTTATTCGGAACGATTACCAGAAGCATGGTCCTGGTTTTAGATGTATAGATTCCGGTACCATGGAATGTTGTACCACCATGGTGGAGTTCCGAGATTACCCTTCTCGATATCTCAACTGTATGGTTCTCGGAGAATATATACACAGATTTCGCGAGCTTGGTGCCAAAACTCATAACAACATAGTTAACAAGCTGTCCCGAGAGATACATCGCGATAATAGCGAAAAGCATTGGCTGTAAACCAAGGAAGATACCACCGCAGGAGACGACTATTGCATTGAAAACGAATTCAACAGACCCTACAGAGACAGGAAAGTAATGTGAGATAACCTGCGCAACTATATCTGTTCCACCGGTGTTGCACCCGCTCTTCATCGTAAGTCCGATACCAACCCCCATCAATACACCACCATAGATAGCGGAGAGAAGGATATTTATATCCTCACTGGTATCAAGCATCCCCTGATAATGCGTGATATGACCTATCACAGTTGTCCAGATAGAAAGAAGAGTCGAGCCAATCAGGGTCTTTATACCATATCTCCAGCCAAACACCTTCATTCCGATAAGAATCAGAGGAAGGTTCACACACATCATTATGACACCCTGATCGAAACCGAAGAGGTAGTAGAAGATGGTACCGATACCAGTTGCTCCACCTCCAGTAATACGTGCGGGCGTGTAGAAGACAGCGGCAGCTGTTGCCGATAAAACAGGACCGATTGCAAGGAATAAGTAATCACTTACCCTGCTGAAAAGCATATTGTTCTTTTTCATAGAAAAAAAGTCCCCCTGAGTTGCCCCAGGGGATTATTCTCAGCCTACAACCTTCTTAAGAGTAGCTCTTACAGCTCCAGGAGCTGCAATCATGCTTCTGAAGTATTCAATCACTAGATCTGCAAGTCCTGTCTCATAAAGATTGACTCCGAAAATCTTCTGATTGGAAAGAATATCCTTGAGCTGATCAAGGCTACCAGTGTATCCAAGTTCGATTCCCTTAAGAGCGTCTTTCGCATAACCAAGAAGCGGATCGGATGATGGCTCGAAAGCCTTACCCTCATCATCTACGCCCATTACATATCTCAGCCAGGCTGCAAATACGAGAGGAATGCAGCGAAGGGTCTTAACATCAAGATCTGGAGAAGCGATATATGCCTTGATAGTCTCACCGAAGCGGATAGGAAGCTTCTGGGAAGTATCAGTTGCGATACGCTGAGGAGTATCAGGCATGAACGGATTAGGAATTCTGATGTTCACAACCTCATCGATGAACTTCTTCGGATCGATGATACCAGGGTTGACGACAACAGGAAGTCCTTCGGTGTATCCGATTGTCTTCACGAGCTTAACAAGATCCTCATCCTTCATCTCATCCGCGATAAGAGTGTATCCGAGAAGGCAGCCGAATACAGCAAGCGCGGTATGAAGCGGATTGAGACATGTACAGACCTTCATCTTCTCGACTTTGTTCACAGTCTCACGATCTGTGAAGTAGACCCCTGCATGCTCCAGCGCTGGACGGCCATTAGGGAAATCATCTTCGATTACAAGGTACTCACACTCCTCCGCATTAACAAAAGAAGCGATGTATGTGTGCTTTGATGTGACAACAACGTTTGTATCCTCATAGCCATCCGCCTCAAGCATCTTTGCAACACTTGCATCAGGACGTGGTGTGATTTTATCAATCATTGACCATGGGAATGAAACCTTTGAAGAAGCAAGATAATCTGAGAACTCCTTCTCTACGAAACCTCTCTTCACCCACTCCGCAGCAATAGTAGTAATAGCTGCCTCAATCTTCTCTCCGTTGTGGGAGCAGTTGTCCATTGAAACAACAGCAAGAGGAAGCTCGCCTGCCTTGAAACGGCAGTAAAGAAGCTCTGTGAGGCGGGAAAGGAACATAGAACCCTTTCCGAGTCCATTCTCAAAGTCCTGAACATATCCAGGGAAGAACTCTCCCTGAGGATTTCTGAGAGCATATCCTTTCTCAGTAATTGTGAAGGATATCATCTGAAGAGATGGAGATGTGAAGATCTCCTTGAATCTCTCCCATGCTGATGATGGGTTGTAATCACAAGGATAAGCTTCTGTGACTGTTCCAACAACTTCCTTATCGATGGAGCCATCTGCCTTGAGTGTCACAAGAAGAGTGAGGTTATCATAAGCATTGTAGATATCGCTGATGATTTCTCCATCAAAGCCCTCTCCTACTATGATTCCTTTATCAGCAAGGCCTTTCTCGATAAGCTCCTGCTCAAGACGCGCAGGGAAGCCACGGAAGATATTTCCAGCTCCGAAATGCACCCATATAGGAGCATCATGAGTCCTCTTTACCAAAGCCTCTCTATCATAGGAGAAGAGCTTATAACCTTTTTCCTTCCACTCAGGGCTCTGCAGCCCCTTATTGCTTAATTTCATAAATCAGCCTTCCTGTTCGTGAAGTATTCAGGATGTGATTCGATAATCACATCTGTCTCATATTTGAGCTTTGAGAGATGCTCTGTCTCAAGCGTTACAGCAAGAGTGAAATCCTTCAATCTCAGCGCCTGTATAAGCTCCTCATGCTGTGCAATGTTTTTGTCCAGTACATCTTTCGATCCCATGCTCAGGATTCTCATTCTTCTATGATTACCTGTCTCACGGAGTATAAGCTGCCAGATCCTGGTCAGCCCTGTAGCCTCGAAGAAGATTGAATGCATATCATCATCAGCATTGTAGAATGCTACCGCATCAGAGGCGCTCGATGCTTCTTTCTGAAGGGCTATGAAGTATTCAAGCCTTGTAAGATCTGAAGCCTTCATATACTCCCTGTAGCGATCGATAACGCTCTTCTCGAGAGCCAAGCGGAAAAAGCACTCATCATCGACACGTGAAATGTCGATTTTGGAAACCCAGCATCCACGCTGAGGTCTCATGACAACAAGACCTTCCGACCTTAGTCTCATCAGGGCATCACGCACTGGCGAACGTGAGACATCGAATTTCTCGGATATCTCAGCCTGGGAAATCTCCTCCCCAGGCTTCAGACGAAGGAAGATTATGTCATCCTTCAGCTCATCATAAATAGTCTCACTCGAAGTACGTCTCATTTACCAAGCCTCTTCTCGCTCTTCTCAACAGCTTCCCAGAGACCAAGAATATATTCAGCTCCAAGAGCTCTGTCATAAAGTCCATAACCAGGCATCGAAACCTCTCCCCAGATTGCTCTTCCATGATCTGGTCTGATAGGGCCATCGAAGCCAGTCTCATAGAGTGCGCGTACAATCTCGTAAAGATCAAATGAGCCATCTGAAGAAAGATGTGCAGCTTCCTCGAAGACACCAGGAGCGAAGTGATGGAGATTCCTTACATGAGCAAAATGGACACGGCCAGGAAGAGCGCGGATGATACCAGGAAGATCATTCTTCGGATTTGTTCCGAAGGACCCGGCACAGAATGTGAGGCCATTGAATGGAGAGTCCACAGCCTTCATAACACGAAGGATCTTCTCCTTTGATGTAATGATCCTAGGAAGACCGAATACAGGCCATGCTGGATCATCTGGATGGATTGCCATCTTGATCCCATACTTCTCACATACAGGCTGAATAGCCTTGAGGAAGTAAACAAGGTTATTGAAAAGAGTTTCCTCATCAACATCCTTATATGCCTCGAAAAGCTCCTTGACCTTTGAAAGTCTCTCTGGTTCCCAGCCTGGCATTACATAACCATTTGAATTGCTGTTTGTCTGATCGAAGAACTTCTGAGGATCGATTGAATCGACAACTTTCTGATCATATGCAAGAACAGTAGATCCATCCGGGCGCATCTTCGCCAGATCTGTTCTTGTCCAGTCGAATACCGGCATGAAGTTATAGCAGACAAGCTTGATATCACACTTAGCAAGATTCTCCAGAGTCTGGATGTAGTTCTCGATATACTTATCTCTGGAAGGCTTTCCTATCTTGATATCATCATGAATGTTGACGCTTTCGATGCCTGCAATTGTGAGACCAGCATCCTCTACTTCCTTCTTCAGCGCCTGGATGCGTTCAACAGGCCACAGCTCCCCTGCCGGGATATCATAAAGTGTTGTTATAACCCCTGTAACACCTGGAACCTGTCTGATCTGCCATAGCTTGACGGAATCGAATTTATCGCCAAACCATCTCATTGTCATCTGCATAGCTATTCTCTCCTTTTACGTTCGTGATATACTAATATTTTAGACTATACCGGGCAGTAAGTAAAGCGGAAAATTGATTATAAGCAAAATCAGATTGACTATCTGACTGCTCTTGATATAAGCATCCTCTGTTTCAGAGTAGACATATATGAGAGCCCTTTCATATGAATCAACTATACGATCATGCTTTATTGCATATGTTGTTCAGGCTATCATCAACAACTTTGTACCTTTGCTATTCGTCACATTCCACGAAAGCTTTGGAATTGATCTTGGAAGAATCACACTCTTGATTACAATCAATTTTCTGGTACAGCTTTTTGTAGACCTTACCTCAGCCTGCTTTGTGGATAGAATCGGATACAGGCTCTCCATGATACTGGCCCATCTTTTCTCTGCAGCTGGATTACTGCTTCTCGCAACTCTCCCCTTTATGATGAGCGAAAAATATGCAGCTCTCATAATCTCTGTCTTTGTATATGCGATAGGCGGAGGTCTAATTGAAGTGCTGGTAAGTCCCGTAGTAGAAGCCTGTCCCACAAAGAACAAGGGAAAAGAGATGAGCCTTCTCCATTCATTCTACTGCTGGGGGTATGTCGCAGTAATTCTCATCTCAACAGCATTTTTCTATTTCGCGGGGATGGAAAGATGGAGAATAATGACTCTCATCTGGATGCTAGTCCCCCTTGCAAACATGGTCTCATTCTTCTTTGTCTCGATCTTTCCGATAGTTCCTGAAGAGAAGAAGGGGAAAAATGGTCTTTTCTCAAACAGCATGTTCTGGCTTTTCTTTCTTATGATGATGGCCTCAGGTGCTTCAGAACAGGCGGTAAGCCAATGGGCATCCGCATTTGCGGAAATGGGACTTGGCGTTGGAAAAACAATCGGAGACCTCGCAGGACCTTGCCTCTTTGCATTTATGCAAGGCTTATCAAGGCTATATTATGGAAAGTACGGCGATAGGATTAACCTCAGAAAGATGATGGGAAGGAGTACAGTCCTCTGTATTCTGAGATATCTTCTTGCTTCTCTTTCTCCCATTCCAGCTATAAGTCTTGCAGGATGTGCACTCTGTGGCTTCTCCGTAGGAATATTATGGCCCGGAACTCTCAGCATCGCAGCAAAACATCTTCCATCAGGAGGAACACTGATGTTCGCATTCCTTGCGCTTGCAGGGGACATAGGATGTTCAGTAGGCCCCTCCCTTGCTGGATTCGTATCAGAAAAAGCAGGAGGGAATCTCTCTAAAGGAATACTGGCTGCAATAATCTTCCCGATTTTAATGGCATGTGCACTGCTGCTTCTCCGAGGAAGAAAAAAGAGGCAGATATCCAGGGAAACAGCGGTATAATTTCCAGGAGGAGAACGGCATGAAATACAGAGCACTTGGAAAGACTGGACTCAAAGTAAGCGAAATAGGACTTGGAGCGGAATGGCTCGAAAGGCACAATACCGAAGAAGTCTGCGAAATCGTCAATTACTGCTCTGAAAATGGGATTAATATCCTTGATTGCTGGATGTCGAACCCCGTGGTGCGATCAAATATAGGGAAAGCTATTGAAGGAAATAGGGAGAAATGGATTATACAGGGGCATCTTGGATCCACCTGGCAGAATGGGCAGTATGTCAAATCAAGAGACCTTGTCAAAGTAAGTGAAGCTTTCGCAGATCTTCTAAAGAGATTAGGGACTTCTTACATAGACCTTGGAATGATTCATTTCGTCGATGAGATAAAGGAATTCGATTCGATTATCAATGGTGAGTTCTATGAGTATGCAGAATCTCTGAAAGAGAAAGGTATTATAAAGCACATAGGACTGAGTACCCACAATCCTCAGGTTGCGAAATCAGCGGCAGAGAGCGGGAAAATCGAGATGATTCTCTTCTCCGTGAATCCTGCTTTCGACATGCTCCCCGCCTCTGAAAATCTGGATGATTACTTCACAGACGAATACTATGTGAATACTGCTGGAATCACTCCAGAAAGAGCAGAGCTCTATCGCATCTGCGAGCAGAATGGTGTTGGAATCACAGTAATGAAAGGCTATGCGGGAGGAAGGCTTCTCAATGCCTCCACCTCTCCGTTTGGAGTTGCTCTGACTCCTCTGCAGTGCATACATTACGCACTCACACGTCCTTCTGTTTCGAGCATACTTACAGGTTTTGACTCAATTGCGCATGTAGATGCCGCTATTGCATATGAAACAGCTACAGAAGAGGAGAAGGATTACGCCACGGTTCTTGCCTCCGCTCCTCTTCATGCATATTCTGGGCAATGCACATACTGTGGCCACTGCGCTCCATGTCCTGCAGGAATTGATATAGCCATGGTCAACAAGCTTCTCGATCTTGCGAAAATGCATGAAACAGTCCCCGCGACATTACGTGCTCACTACATGAGTCTCTCCGCAAATGGCAAGGATTGCACAACATGCAAAGGCTGCGAGAGAAGATGTCCCTTCGGAGTTCATGTAAGCGAGAGGATGAAGGAAGCGGAAAAGCTCTTCAGATAGCCGGATGCAATTGCGCTAAAGGGGCAAAGCCTATATATTCTGCGTTAGGAGAAGGATTATGCGTATAACAATCTGCGAGAATAAGATTGAGCTCGGACAGCAGGCAGCTTCACTTGGAAGACACTGCATAAAATCATCAATAGAGAAACTAGGCAGAGCTAATGTGGCATTCGTCACAGGAACAAGCCAGATAGAAATGCTCACAGCGCTCAGATCAAAAGAGCTTCAGTGGGATAAGGTCAATGTATTCCTTCTTGATGAATTCGTAGGACTACCAGATGGCCATAAAGCATCATCCGAGACGTTCCTGAAGGAAAACTTCCTGAATTATATTCCTAACATCGGATCATTCCATCCGATATCAAGAAAGGCTGACTCGAAAGCCACTCTTGCTGAGATGAATGCATTGATGAAGGATTACCCTCTCGATGTTGTCTTCATCTGCATCGGTGAAAATGGTCATCTCGCTTTCAATGATCCTCCAGCAGATTTCGATGCGAGAGATCCTTACATACAGGTAGAGCTTGAGAGAAGGTCAAAGAGGCAGCAGGTAGGAGAAGGCTGGTTCAGTACAATCGATGAAGTTCCGAACAAAGCAATAACAATGTCCGTGTTTGAGATTCTTACAGCTCGTCATATCATCTGTGCATGCCCTGACCAGAGAAAGGCAAAGGCAGTAGCCGCTTGTATCTTTGACGACATCTCCCCTAACACTCCAGCAGCATCCATAAGAAGAAGAACTGAATGCGCTCTCTATCTTGATAGACAGTCAAGCTGCCTCGTATTCGATGATTTCAGAATGAAATGATGTCATAATCCACAGATTTCTTCTTAATTAATAAGGCCCCTCTTGTTACAGAAAAGAGGGGTTTTGTTACTATATCTTCCTACAATTCTCAAAAATCCACAAAAGTAACAAATTAGACTAACGACATAGACATATTCTATTTATTAACATCACATTAGGTACATGATGTTTCGAAGGGGAGCATTATGTTTTCATGGAATAATTAAGGAGAAAAATATGAAAATCCTACCGAGGATTCTGGTACTTCTAGCACTGATGCTTCCGCTCGGGGCCGAAGAACTTCCTGTCGTAACGCTTGATGAAGCAATTGCAAGCGCTGCTGAGAACAATATAGGGCTCAAACAGGCTGCGATTTCCCTCAACCAGACGATGAGGAACCAGAACAACTATGTGTCAACCTATCTTCCGACCTTTGGTCTTACAGCCTCAGCAGGAACTGGAGTGACATTCCCGCATGAAGGACCACTATCAAAGAGCGATACAACGACTTTTGATGGCCTCGACCTCTCTCTCGGAGCAGCTGTGTCTTTTAATTACACACTCAGCGGTTCCAAGATAACTGACGGGAATTCCAGAAAGCTTACAAAAGAAGCTGCGGCTATAAGCTATGAGTCAGTATCAGACACCCTTAAGAAAGGGATTATTACAGCATACTGGAATCTTGCAGCACTCGATATCGCAGTAAGCAATGCGGAGCTATCTGCAGAAGATGCCAGACAAAGCTACGAATCCGTTCTGGAAATGTACAACAGCGGTATGGCTGATGAGCTTACACTGACACAGTCAGAACTTGCCCTCAATCAAGCTGAATACACATTGCAGACATACAAGGATCAGAAAGCTCTTGCCCTAGCCTCCTTCCGCTCCATGACAGGACTCGAGGGAGATTTCCAGACTGAACCTCTTCCAGATACAGTTCTCTTAACACTCCCCTCCCCAGAGGAGCTTTATAATGAGTATGCGGAGAATACTACAGAGATAAGAAGCGCAAGAAATACACTCGCTTCTGCCCAGAACACAGAGAAGACAATGACCCTAAACCAGTATATGCCTACTGTCTCTGCTGATATCGGGTACACATATGCAGGTGGTGCTTCAAGCGAAGGCTCAGATCCATGGAAGTACAATACTTCAGCTCACAGCCTCTCTGGATCTGTAACACTCTCAATTCCTCTAAGTTCATATATTCCTGGAAGTTCAGCTGATTCCCTGCGTAAGGATTCAAAGGATGCTGTCTCAATAGCGGCACTTTCCCTCCAGGACTCACAGAATACTCTCCTGCAGACAATTGAAAGCAATTCCATCGCAATCGGACAGCAACAGCAGCTTCTTACCATGGCTGAAAGCAATCTTAATCTTGCAGAGAATACCTATTCTCTTGCAGAGGAAGCTTTCGAGGCAGGATTGATGTCTGCTTATGATCTCTCATCAAGGCGTTCGGATCTCCTTTCTGCCCAGATGAACGAGATATCTGCAAGGCTTAATCATCTTCTATCATCATACGACCTGGCTTTCGCGCTGGGCATAGATCTGCAGGAACTGCAGGAAACATATCCATCAATGGAAAAGGAAACGGTATAAAATGAGCGACGATAACAAGAAAAAAGTGGAAGAGCCGGATTTCGAGAAGCTCGCCAGATCTACAGCTCCAAGCAAATTCAACAAGGTTGTAACGCTTATTCTCGTTGCAATCTGTGTAGTACTTGCAGCTTTCATAATCTTCAGGATGATGTCTACATCCTCTGATACGGTTATGCAGCCAACTGCCACAGAGACAGGACTTGCAGCTGTCAATGTCAGTGCAGAGCCTGCAACAATAAAGGATTTCAGCCGCATATCCAAGATGAATGGCGAAGTAAGAAGAACAGGTGACAGCATCGCTGTTTATCCTGACATCACATCATCTGGAGTTGTCACAGAGATCCTTGTTGAAAGAGGAGACACAGTGAACGCAGGTGACACTGTCGCTTATGTAGACCCTTCTCGTCCAGGCGCATCATATAAAGCAAGCCCTGTAGTCGCAAAAGCTTCAGGTATCGTCAATGATATCCCTGTCGCAGTCGGACAGACTGTAACAGCTTCACAGCCTATCATCACAGTTGCTGGTACATCTGAGCTTGTAGTTGAGGCATCCATTCCTGAGAAATTCCTTGGAACAGTCGCAGAAGGAATGCCAGCTACAATGGAATCAGTAGCTTATCCTGGGCGCATTTATACCGGAACCCTCTCCTACCTTGCCCCAACTGTCGATCCAACAACACGTTCTTCAGATATCGAGATAAAGCTTACAGGGGACACTGCAGGTCTCAAAGAAGGAATGTATATCCGCATCAATCTCGAGACAGAACATATCGATGATGCCCTCATCGTTCCAGATTCAGCCCTCGACACATATCTCGGGGACGATATCGTATATCTTGCAGATAACGGAACAGCTAAGCGTGTTATCGTGACAACAGGAAGCTCAAATGGTGTTGATACTGTAATCACCTCCGGTCTTTCAGAAGGCGATATGGTAATCACAGCAGGAAATGTAACAGATGGCACAGCCATCAGCGTTGTAAATCAGGAGAACTAAATGACACTGTCAGAACTATCAGTAAGACGCCCAGTGCTGATGACAATGGTCTATGTCCTGATCTGCGTCATCTGCGTTGTATTCCTTCCGCGTCTTGATATGGCACTCTATCCAGATGTTGACCTTCCTGTTATCTCGGTAATGGTCAGCTGCAATGATGCAGGTCCGGAGGAGATTGAGCTCCAGGTAACAGATACCATGGAAGATTCTCTCAACTCCCTGCAGAATCTGGATACGATGACCTCCATTTCCCGAGAAGGCATGGCGATGGTTATTCTCGAGTTCAATTATGGAACGAACCTCGATGATGCATATGATGATGTAACGACAATCACATCGATGCTTTCGAGAAGACTCCCTGACTGGGCTGAGAATCCTACAGTAATCCGTTTCGACTCCATGGGATCTGGATCAATCATGCGTCTTACTCTCACAGGAGACAGAACAGAAGATGAGCTCCAGTATATCGCAGAGAACACCATCCAGCCTCTTATCGAAAGAGTCGAGGGTGTTTCCCAGGTCAATGTATATGGCGGAGCACCTGTTGAGTATAGCGTTGAGGTTGATCCTAACAGACTTGAAGCATACAACCTCTCGATTTCCCAGATTTCCGCAATGATCGCGGCACGCAATATCCAGAGCACAGGTGGAGAGATTACCCAGAGGGGCATGGACTACCAGATCACAGGCGATGCTCGTTACATGACAATGGATGATATCCGTCAGACAATCGTCGGCTATACCGGAAAAGGTACTCCTATCTACCTCCAGGATGTTGCAGAAGTTGTTGAAGACACTGCCTCTGGCGGTCGTCTCACATATCTTGATGGAAACGAGATTGTCACTATCAACATCTCCAATGAATCAGACAGCAACGAGACAACTGTCGCAAAGGCTGTCCGTGAAGCTCTTCCAGAGATACAGGCAGTTCTCCCAGAGGGACTTGTTCTTGATATCCAGAGAGATTCAACAGAGATGATCACAGACACGATGGACGAGGTTGTAAACTCAGCTGTGCAGGGTGTTATTCTTGCAGCTGCTATCATCTTCGTCTTCCTCCGTGGAATCAAGACAACAATCATCATCTCCCTTTCGATGCCAATCTGTATTCTCATCACGCTCATGCTGATGTCCGTAACAGGCATGTCAGTAAACGCAATGAGTATGTCAGGTCTTATCCTCGGTATCGGTATGACTGTTGATGCCTCCATCATCATTCTTGAAAACACCTATACATTCAGACAGAGAGGAGAAAGAAGCGCTGTAGCAGCTATCCTTGGAAGCAAGAACATGTTCACAGCTATCTGTGCTTCAACTCTCACAACAATCTGTGTATTCGTGCCTATTCTTATCTACAAGTATGACATCGGCATGATCGGTATCATGTTCCAGGATCTTGTCATCACAGTCTGTATCTCCCTCTTCGCTTCCCTCTTTGTAGCTGTAACTCTTGTTCCTGCCCTCTGCGGTTCAATCCTCAAGATCAACACAAGAACACAGAAGCCTCTCAGATGGAAGCCGCTGAAGGCTATCGACGATGCAATGGCAAATGGCGAGATGCATATGAGGAACGCTTATGTTAAGGTTCTCAATTTCTTCCTCAACAGAAAGTTCCTCCTCATTCTCCTTCTCGTTCTTCTTCTCATCGTGTCGCTTATTAAATTCGGAGACCTGGGAATCTCGCTCTTCCCGACATCAACAACGGATGACTCCGTAACTCTCAACCTTACACTTGCTCAGGGAACAACACAGGATGTAACCAAAGAGTATGTCTTCGATATGGAGAAGAAGGTTCTGAATGCACTTCCGGAAGGAAGCTATGAGTCAATACTCACCGAAGTTGGTTCATCCAATACTGGTTCCATCGAGATTGATCTCCCTGATATCACGGAGCAGACATACTCAGTTTCAGATATCCAGGGCCTTCTCAGACCATTCCTGGATGATGATCCAGAGGCGGAATGGCTCTTCGAGAACTCTAGATCAATGTCAGGAAGCGGTATTCAGGTAGCAATCCACTCCAACGATACTGCCCAGTCCCTTGCTGTTGCTAACCAGATTATGGATATCCTCCATACTTATGTTCCTCAGGTTGAGAACATCGACTCCGACCTCGATAATGGTGCTCCTAAGTACTCAATCGAGATCGATCAGCAGAAAGCACAGGATCTTGGTGTATCAATGAGCGACTTGATGACAACTGTTCAGGCAGCGCTCACAGGTGTAACAGCAACAGAGATTTCCACATTCGATACAGATACGACTTATGATCTTGTAGTAAGGCTTGATGAGGACCAGCTCCAGTCAATTGAAGATCTGGAGTCTCTGATGATTCCTACATCTACAGGTTCTAAGGTACGTCTCGATGCTGTAGCTGATCTTGTCGAAGGCACTGCTCCTCTCACAATCATGAGAGAGAATAAGGAGCGTATTAACCACGTCTCCGCAGACATCATGGAAGGCTATGCAGCTAACGAAGTTCAGGCAGCTGTTGATAAAGCACTCGCTGAGCACCTTGTTCTTCCAGAGGGAGTAACTCTCGAGCAGACAGGAGAAATGTCAACATTTGCAGAGTATCTTCCAACAATGGTGATGATCATCGTTCTTGCGCTCTTCCTCGTATACGCTGTCATGGCGGCGCAGTTCGAGTCAATGATCGATCCTCTCATCATATTCGCAACAATTCCTCTCCTCTTGATTGGTGTTATCTGGATCCATGTCGCCATGGGCCAGCAGTTCTCACTATTCAGTATCGTAGGTATTGTCGCCCTCATCGGAACGGTCGTAAACAATGGTATTGTTCTTGTAGACTGTATCAACCGTCTGGTAGAGCAGAAGGTTCCTGTAAAGCAGGCTTGTCTGCAGGCTGCATACGGACGTTTAAGGCCTATTCTGATGACAACTCTCACTACAATCCTGGGAATGATTCCTATGGCATTCTTCCCTGGAGAAGGTGCAGAGATGATGCAGCCGCTTGCTGTAACATTCACAGGTGGTATCATCACAGGCGCATTCCTCACACTTCTTCTCTCACCTACTCTCTATCTCATCTTCAACAAACATAGGGAGAAGAAGTACAACGATCCTGACACGCTGACAAACCAGCTGAGGGAATACGATATGAGAAGACTCCAGCACTTAGACGATATGATCTGATCCTGGAATCTCTCCAATTTGGGCAGAGCTTAGGCTTTGCCCATTTTTTAATCAAAAAATTGCCAGTTCCGTAAAACTGCCTTAGACTAATTACGGAGGTCAGAATGAACAAGGAAAAAGCTTCAAGACTTATTGATGCAGCTATGGGAAGGAGCTTATGCGATCTTGTCATCAGAAATGCTGAAGTCGTAGATGTATGCAACAAGAACTCCTTCAAGGCAGATGTTTATGTAAAAGATGGCATGATAGCAGGCTTTGATGGTGATAGAAAAGCCAAAGAAGAAATAGACGCAAAAGGAAAATTCCTTCTTCCAGGACTCATCGATGCCCATTGTCATATAGAGTCCTCTCACCTCTCCCCTTCTGAGTTCTCAGATGCAGTCATACCATGCGGAACTACAACTGTAATCGCGGACCCACATGAAATATGCAATGTAACTGGGCTAGATGGCATGAAGTACATGCTCGATGCTTCAGAGGATATACCGCTTTCAGTATTCCTTATGTTTCCATCATGTGTACCTGCAACTCCTTTTGAACATGCGGGAGCCATACTCAACAAGGATGAGATTGAGAAGTTCATTGACAATCCTCGTGTTCTTGGTCTTGGAGAGATGATGAACTACCCAGGAGTTGCCTCCTGTGACGAGACAGTGATGGATAAACTCGAATGCGCTTACAAGCGGGGAAAGAACATCGACGGACACGCTCCTTCTATCAAGGGGCCAGCGCTCGATGGATACAGGGCAGCTGGAATAACGACAGACCATGAATGCGAAACTCCAGAAGAGCTTACAGATAAAGTCAGGAAAGGAATGTATGTAATGCTCAGGGAAGGGACTGCTTGCAAGAATGTTCTGCAGCTTCTTCCAGGGGTGACTGAAGGAAATTCCTCACGTATCCTCTTCTGTACCGATGATAGACAGCCACAGTCCATTGTCGAGGAAGGACATGTGAATTACGGAATAAGCCTAGCTATACAGCATGGACTGAATCCATATACAGCTGTTTCGATGGCAACTCTCAATGCCGCAATCTGCTATGGCCTGAAAGACAGGGGAATAATAGCCCCAGGATACAGGGCGGATTTCATTCTCACATCTACACTTAATGAAGGCATTAAGCCGGATGAGGTCTTTATTCTTGGAAAGAAAGTTGCGGAGAAAGGAAAGATCCTCGCAAAAGCAAAGCATACAGAACCTTTAAATGTTTCCGGAAAGATGGATGTAAAGGATTTCTCTGCCACAAAGCTTTCATTCAGGCCAGGATCAGACCATGTAAGGATCATTGATATCATTCCAGGCGGAGTTGTCACGGGCAATGGAGAAGGATGGATCAAGCGTGATGAGAATGGCGAATGGATTCATGAAGATGATAAGGATATTCTTAAACTTGCTGTAGTTGAACGCCATCATGGAACTGGAAATGTCGGTGTGGGACTTATCAGGGGATATGGCATGAAGCATGGTGCTGTAGCAACTTCCATTGCCCACGATTCTCACAACATCATCGTTATTGGTGATAATGATTCCGATATGGTAGCTGCAGTGAGAAAGCTGATTGAAACCGGCGGTGGAATAACAATGTTCAAGGATGGAAAGGAACTTGGAACTCACGTTCTTGAAATAGCTGGATTAATGACTGATCAGCCGCTTGAAGAGGTAACTGATTGCCTTCGCAAAATGCATCAGACAGCAGACAAAGAGCTAAAAGTGAACAGCAAGATAGATCCATTCATGACACTCTGCTTCATGGCTCTTCCCGTAATTCCTTCATTGAAGCTTACAGACTGCGGTCTATTCGATGTTGATGCATTCTCATTCACTGAGACTGCTATCAAGGAGTGAGAAAGCTTCCCTGATTTCACTTTCTCTCCAGCCTTTTCTGAGGAGGGTGGCTCTAGTCCCCTCCTCTCCTTTTTTCCTTAAGAGTATGCCCGCATATTCAGAAAGCGGCTTTATATAACCGCCACTTTCCCAGACTTCTTCTAAAGCTTCATCAGCAACAGATTTTGGAGTTCCTTTATCGAGAAGCCTCATTTTAAGGATGCTTCTTCCTTCTGGATTCTTTCTCAGTCTTGAACGTATATAGCTCTCAGCAAAACGTCTCTCTGAAAGACTTCCCTCTTCTAAGAGCTTATCAACAGTTTCATCTATTTCATCAGAACTGGCACCCCGCTCTTTCAGCTTTCTTCTTATTTCCTTCTCAGTGTGTTCCCTCGCAGCGAGAAGCTTAATAGCTCTTTCATATGCATCCATGCGTTTATGATAAGAAAAGGATCTGGATTTCTCCAGAGCTAATGATTACTGCTTAATGCTATCCGCAATTTTTTGAATAGCATCCATTGAAAGCCCAGTACTTATGGAGATATCAGAAAAGGTAAAATTCGCTTTCAACATGTTAACAGCAACTTTATTGATACCTTTTTTCTCGCCTTCTCTAAAACTCTCCTTTCTTGCAGAAGCTGCCGCCTTCGCCTTTATTTCCTCAATCATTCCATATGTCTGAATCATTTCTTTCTCACTCCCTTTTACCCTCATCAGCGCTTCTTTAAGCACAGGTGTCACTATCCTTCCAAGATCCTTCTCTACTATATCAGCTGAGAATACCCTGAACCCCTCTTCCATCTTACCATCAAACATAGCATTTGCCATTACCAGTTTGCTTTTCGTATTGGGCATGTAATACTTTTCTTCCTCCATATACGAGTAATTACATATAGCCTTGCCTCTCCCTCCTGCATCGTTAAATGTGATGAAGATAACTGTACGCTCCTTCATATCCGAGTATCTCTTCATTCCTTTTCTAAGAGTCTCTCCTGCAAGCATCGCTTCATAGTAGCTTGCCCTAGCCATGATTTCTTTACTGCTGATAAGGACTTTTTGCATCTCACAGACATAGACATTACCTTTCTTATCTCTTGCGTGAAGATCATAGATTATGCTCTTTCCGGTTCTCTCTTTATGAAGCTGTGTATGCACATCCTTTATTCTTATGTCATCACGGCATAGGATTGTGCTGATGATATATTCAGCGCAGCGAGGATTGTCATCAAGCGCTATTGCAAAGGCTAAATTATCTGAGAGACTTAGATTCTCAATAAGTTTTCTATCACTTTCCGGTATTTCCAAAGCCAACCTCCTTTTTCAGGTTCTATATATCTATACGCACTAGGCACCTGTTTTGGTCAGCTTTTTATGAAACATCATGATGGTCACTTGCTGTTTTAACTAGAGATCAAATCTCAAAGCAAGTCAGACATGCATAAAAAAGGATCTGGATTTCTCCAGACCCTTGCATTTACTCTACCACGACCTGGTAAATTGTTGCTGTTCCGCCTCCTGCGGATACTGTATAAGTTCCAGTCGCTTCAATTGGATATTCAATTGAAACTGTCACTCCATCTGCAGAGGTTCCTGTCAATGTTTCAGCTACTCCTGTATCGGAAGAAAGGAGAAGAGAAAGCTCCGTTCCATCCGATGGTGCAAGTGCTGTGATTTTGAGCGTTTCACCTTCGTTTGCAGAGAATGAGAGAAGGCTATCACCAGAGAGGGTAAGCATCTTTTCATATGCATTGCCATCTGCATCTACAGCAGAAGCAGAAGAAGTTACGACCTCTGCACTACCATTTCCGAGAACAAGGGAGACATCTCCGATTGCTGTATCAGATGTGATAGCACCTAGCTGAAGATCATCCGCGCTGACATTTACAGCTGCGGAAAGAGTGAATCCGATTACTAGAAGAGTACAAATCAATGCTGTGATTCTTTTCATTTCTTTCTCCTTGCACTGGAGTATCAGAAATCAGCATGGAGAAAAGATGTATCAATGATGGTTATTTAAAATTGAAATAATGATGAAATTGTGAAGGAAAGAAAACAAAAACCGACCTCTGGAGCAAAGGATTCCAAGGTTTACACCCCACCGCTTAGTTCCATTCCAAGTAAGCTTTTCCAATCGAAGATAACAATAGAGAATTCTTTGTAAATGAAATGTAAAATGCAAAAATAATGACCGATCTGAAAAGACCGGCCATGTAAGCTGAGATAAGTTTTTTATCTCTTTGAGAACTGGAAGCGTCTTCTTGCGCCTCTCTGTCCATACTTCTTTCTTTCGACCATTCTGGAATCTCTGGTCATATAGCCAGCTGCATGGAGAGCAGGACGAAGATCTGCATCGTAGTTTACAAGAGCTCTAGCAAGACCATGTCTGCAAGCCTCTGCCTGTGAGCAGATACCACCACCAGCTACTGTGATAACGAGATCATACTTTCCAGTTGTCTCTGTTACCTCGAATGGCTGAAGAACCTTCGCTGCGTTGATTGCATCGACGAAGTACTCCTCAAGCTTCTTTCCGTTTACCTTAACCTGACCGTTACCTTCCCTGAGATATACTCTTGCAACGGAAGTCTTGCGGCGACCAACGCCGTGGCCGAGGTTGATTGACTTGATATCTTCTTTCTTGGTAGCCATTTCGCCTCTCCTTAAATCTCAACAGCAATTGGCTGCTGTGCCATGTGTGGGTGCTCAGCCCCTGCATAGATCTTCACGTTTGTATAGAGCTTTCTTCCAAGTCTGTTGTTTGGAAGCATACCCTTTATAGCGTGCTCCATCGGATAGGTAGGCTTGCGTGCTACCATCTTTCCATACGGCTCAGCCTTGAGTCCGCCTGGATACATAGAGTGGCGATAATAAATCTTATCTTCCATCTTGTTGCCGGTGACTTTTGCCTTGGCTGCGTTGATGATGATTACGTAATCACCGATTTCCTGGTGAGGAACGTACTCTGCTTTGTTCTTGCCTCTAAGGATGTATGCAGCCTCTGCAGCTACTCTTCCAAGTGGCTTTCCCTCTGCATCGATGAGATACCATTTTCTCTCAATCGACTGCGGTTTAATGAAAATAGTCTTCATAAACTCAACCTTCAATCATTTTCTCTAAGGTTTACCCTCTTCCCTACAGGAGCAAAGCACCCTTCAGGAACGCATCGATCCGGCTTATGGATCGGGAAAAATACAGTTCACCGAACCCTAAGGCTCTGACAGCTTTTCTGGAGTTCCCGGGGAAAGGAAGATTTATTGAAGATTGCTCTTCGGCTCCTTCTAAGCGCAGAAATCCTCAAGATACCTGCATCATCCACTCATGCGAGAGTGTGCGAAAACTCGCACAGCACTGCATTATATCGAAGAACATATTTCAATGTAAAGATATATTCCAAAGAAAGCAAAAGGTAATAAGAACAGCTTTTCAGCTACCGCTTATGATAACCGAAAAGCAGATAAGATAATCAGAGTTTTTCAAGAACCGCATAAGCTTCTATGAACTTGGCAGTTCTTTTTCCGAACTCGATAGTCAGCACCCTGTTTCCGTTATTCTTCACCTCGATATTGCTTACAACGCCCTCTCCGTAATCAGGGCTTTTGACTCTGTCCCCCACTTTATAGGAACCTTCGGAATTGAGAACTTTCCTCCCGCTCTCCTGCTTCTTCCCGACAATATTTATCGAGGAAGCCCAGGAAGGAGTATTCTCATAATGCATTTCATAGCGAGGTTTAGGAGTAACCTTGTATCCGGAATACCCCGCGGAGTACTGCATCGGATTTCTGATATACATCACATCCCCCGCAAGAAGATTCTCTGGAATCTCTGAAAGAAATCGTGTAGCCCTATGATATTCAGTCCTGCCCCACATGCTTCTGCTTGTCGCAAATGAAAGATAGAGACTCTTACGTGCTCGAGTCATTGCTACATAGAGAATTCTCCTCTCCTCTTCAATCCCTCGCTCATCCTCTGCAAGACGCCCAGGGATTATCTCATCCTCCATACCGACAACAAATACCCTATCAAACTCAAGGCCCTTGGTATTATGCATCGTCATGAGGGTAACTCCCTCCTCATCCCTCGGATCATGATTTCCAAGTGTTGTCGTATCCAGGGTGAGCTTCTCAAGGAAAGCTGAAAGCGCCTCACGACCGCAGCCAGTCTCACTGAGAACCGTTATAAGCTGACCGAGGTTTTCCATACGTGTCTTTCTTATTGTCCTATCGCTTTCTTTATTGTAATGATCGAAAATCTGGAACTCCTCCAGCGCTTTATTCATCAGATCTCCGAGATTCTCATCATCATCCAGCCTCTTCTCAGCATTCTTCCATGCTGAGAGGAAAACCTGCGCGTTTGTCTTCACAGCTCCGCTGGATTCCCCGATGAAAGCTTCCAATGCTTTGAAATAATCATTATCTATAGCACTTATTCTCTCAACTTTTGCATCTCCGAGTCCCCTTGATGGCTTATTGATAATCCTTCTGAAACTGACTGTATCATTATGATTCATCAGGAGACGAAGTATTGAGAGCGCATCCTTTACTTCCTCTCGCTCATAGAATCTGAGAGCTCCAACAACTTTGTATGGAATTCTCATATCGGTGAAAACCTGCTCAAAGCTCTGGGACTGGGCATTTGTCCTATATAGAACTGCAGTGTTATCATAATCGGAAAGATTCTTTATAAGGGAAGCAACCCTCTCTGCTTCCGCTTTTCCAGAGACACTTGCCATTACCGAAGGCTTAGCACCCTGCAGATCCTCTGCGCTTATCAGATCCTTCTTGTGTCTCTCCTTATTATGGGAGATAAGAGATGCCGATGCTGACAGTATCTGTGAAGTGGAACGATAGTTCTTCTCAAGCTTTATCTCTCTTACATTCGTGAACGAAGATGTGAATGTAAGGATATTCCTGATATCAGCACCACGGAATGAGTAGATTGACTGATCATCATCTCCTACGACAACAAGCTGCGTGGAAGGACCTATGAGCGCTTTCAGGAATTCAAACTGCATTTTGTTTGAATCCTGATACTCATCAACGAGAATCATCCTGAAACGATTACGTACAGCATCTCCCGCTTCCGGGTGTTCAAGAAGAAGTTCAGTTGGTTTTGATATCAAATCAGCAAAATCCGCATTACCAGAAAGAGAGAGCGCATCCTCATACTTTCTGAAAAGCGTTGAGAAATCATAATCAGGAAGAAGCTTATCAAGACCGGGAGAATCTGGAGTGAGGCCCTTGTCTTTCGCTTTGGAAATCGCCTTCACGACTTCTCTCAAAGACTTCTTATCAAGGGCAGAGACTGTAGATAGAAGCGAAAGCGAATCCGTATCATCATAGATACAGAATTCAGGAGAAAGCCCTACAAGAGTTCCATACCTACGCAGGAGATACGCTCCGAAGGAGTGGAATGTACGCATTTCAAGTCCCGATAGATCGGTATCGGAGAGCATGGTCTCCACCCTGCCCTTCATCTCTGCCGCAGCTTTATTGGTGAATGTCACGGCAAGTATCTGATAAGGCTTATAGATTCCATTCTCAATAGCATAGGCAATCTTCGAAGTGATGGTCCTGGTCTTACCAGACCCCGCACAAGCCAGAATCAGGAGGTTATGCTCGAAATCAAGAACAGCCTCGCGCTGCTCATTATTCAGCTTAGCTAAATCAGTCAATAAGAACTCCTTCGAGATCGACACCCCTCGTTCTTGTAATTCCAGCTCTGACTCTGTCACCAGGCTTCATGCCACGGCCCATCACAACTGTAAGGCCATCAACATCCGGGGCCTCTGCGTAAATTCTTCCTATAGCAAGATCCTCCCCTTCAACCTTCTCCTCTATGAGAACAGTGTATTCATGACCGACAAAACGCTGAAGCTGTTCCTGAGTTATTCTCTCCTGCACTTCCTCCAGCTCCTTCTGCCATTTCCTTGCTTTATTCTGAGCCTTCTGGTGCTCCTCTTCTGAACGCATATCATAGGCGAGAGTATCCTCTTCACGTGAATAGAGGAACGATCCCATCCAATCAAAGCGAGCGGCTTTTGTGAAAGAGAGAAGAGTATCGAATGCTTTCCTATCCTCTCCAGGGAATCCAAGCATAAGGGTTGTTCTTATAACAGCATCAGGAAGCGCTGTCCTGATTCTATCAAGAAGCGATAGATAGATTTCAGGAGAACCTGTTCGTTTCATAGCGCGAAGCACAACAGGATCCGCATGCTGGAATGGGATATCAAAATAAGGAAGGATCTTCTTTCTCTCCTTGCAGAGTTCAATAAGGCCTTCAGGGAATGTATCAGGATGTATATAGAGCATTCTCAGGACAAAGTCCCCATCAAGGGATGAAAGCTTATCCATAAGCTCAACAAATCTGGAAGAGCCACCATCATCTGTGCCATACGCACCTAGATCCTGAGCAACGATATTTATCTCATAGATACCTTCGCTTATCAGTCTCTTAGCCTCCGCGATAACCTTATCCATCGGTCTGGATCTCAGACTTCCCCTGATTACAGGAATGGCACAGTATGAACATCTATGATTGCAGCCTTCGCTTATCTTAAGGTAGGCAGAACCAGGATAATTAAGGAGGATTTTTCTATCATCACGCTCTCTATCTGGATCAGGATACTCAGGGATCAGAAGCTTCTCCTTACCTGAAAGAATCTCAGGAAAGAGAGCAAGATCCCTGTTTCCGAAAATAGCATCAGCCTCTTCCAGCTCCATTTCACGCCCATATCTTTCAGCAAGGCAACCTGCCATGATTATCCTTGCCTTAGGATTCTGCTCATGAAGCGCGAAGAATGTGTCTATAGACTCTTTCTTGGCACTTTCAATGAAGCCACAGGTATTAACAACAATAACATCGGCATCATCGACATTCTCTGTGATCTCATAACCGCTTTCAATTGCATATGAAAGAAGTATCTCCGAATCCACCTGATTCTTGGCACAGCCAAGGCTTTCTATATATATCCGCATCTCAAGCGGCATCGTATTCGATAGCTTAAGCTATTGCAAGATTCGCTTGCACCATGGAGGAAGGGAAGATACAATCCCGCACATGAGCAAGCTGTGCATAGAGAATCTCACCGTGACATTCGAAACTGATAGCGGAAGCGTAAATGCGGTGGATGATGTCTCCTTCTCCTTACAGAAGGGAGAGATTCTCGGCATTGCGGGGGAATCAGGAAGCGGGAAGTCAACGATAGCATCATCAATTCTAGGCTTAGTGCATCCAGTATCTGGAAGGATCCTTTTTGATAACAGAAATCTCCTTTCTCTCAGCGAGAAAGAGATGGATGAGATAAGAGGGTGTCATATTTCCCTGATTGGTCAGGATCCGTCCTCATCTCTCAACCCTTTCAGAAGGATAGCTCCCCAGATAACAGATGTGCTTCGCGCGCACAGGAAGATGAAGAAAAGCGAAGCTGAAGAGAAAGCGATTGAAATGCTATCAAGAGCAGGAATGCAAGTTCCGGAAAAGGTCATGAAAGCCTATCCTCATCAGCTTTCGGGAGGAATGAAGCAGCGTGTCATGATTGCAATGGCACTTTCACAAGGAGCTGAGATACTTATAGCAGACGAACCAACATCATCACTGGATGTAACGATTCAGGCCCAGATAATTACCCTCCTCAAAAAACTCAACAAAGAATTGGGGACATCGATTCTCTTCATCTCTCATAATCTTGAAGTGCTGGAAACGCTTGCTGATAGGATAATAATCATGTATTCAGGGCGTATTGCGGAAATAGCAAATACAGAAGCTTTATTCTCAACGCCTCTTCATCCATATACAGAAGCACTGCTAGCCGCATCTCCAAAACCATTCAAGGTACCAAAACCTATCTCAGGGATTATGGAAAGGAACAAAGGGGATGCAAAAGGATGCTTATTCTCTGCAAGATGCCCAAGAAAAACTGAAAAATGCATCTTGAAAAAGCCCCCTCTTGCAAAACTCGGAGAGAGATATCTCGCATGCTGGGAGGCTAAAGATGAATGAAAACCTCCTCAGTGTCAGAAATCTCTCAAAATCCTTTGATAACGGAGTAAAAGCTCTCGATAACATCTCTTTCGATCTGGAAAGAGGAGAGATACTAGGAATCGTGGGAGAGTCTGGATGCGGCAAATCCACACTGCTGAGAATCATCTCTCATCTGATCTCGCCTTCATCAGGCTCTGTTCTTTTCAACGGAAAGGAAATGACAAATTGCAAGGGAAAGGAGCTTTTCGCGATGCGAAGGAATATCCAGATAGTGTTTCAGGACTCCTCTGCAGCGCTCGATACAAAGATGAGAATCGGAGATGCGATAGCTGAACCTCTTGTCATTTACTCCCGCAGATCTCTTCTCGATAAAAAGCTTTCAAAGTCTGAAATAAAGCAGAGAACCCTTTCTTTGATGAATGATGTAAGCCTCTCGGAAAGCCTTTATGACAGATATCCTTCAGAGCTCTCCGGAGGGGAGAAGCAAAGGGTTGGAATTGCAAGGGCAATGGCATTATCCCCTTCTCTCATACTCCTTGATGAGCCTGTATCGGCACTGGATGTTTCCGTTGAAGCCCAGATCCTTTCACTGATTGATTCAATCAGGAGGGAAAGAGGAACTTCATTCATAATGGTCTCTCATGATCTTTCCGCGATAAGATCCATCTCTGATAGAATCCTCGTTATGTATCTTGGCAGGATTGTCGAGGAAGGCAGCAATGAAGATGTATCCCTTCGCCCTATTCATCCATATACAGAAGCGCTTCTCTCAGCCCTTCCATCATCCGGAAAAGAGCTTCTTCTGAAACAGGAAGAGGCAGAGAATATAAGCAAAGGCTGTCCATTCTTTCCAAGATGCGGTAAAAGAGAGAAGGAATGCAGCTGTATATTCCCTCCCTTGGTAACAGAAGAAAGAGGACACAAAGCATACTGCTTCCATCAAAGGGAGAGCTTTTCCTGATATGGAAAGAACAATAACAGTCAGAAGCCTCAGATTAGATAAAGCTGAAGAGAAGCTCAGAATACTGGGGAGGGCTAAGGAAAGTGAGCTTATAAGAGGGGGAATTATATCTTCTCAGTTATTCTCCGATGTCTGCATCGCACCTTCCCTTGAAGAAAACAAACTAGGTTATTTCTCCCCTTCAGATCGTCTTATTGTCATTTCCGAAGATGTGATAAACGACTCTTCTGAAGAAACTATAAGGAATATCTTCCTACATGAACTTGCCCATGCTTTGGACTATAAACTAAGCGGAAGGATTACAGGTCATTCGGCCTCTTTCCGTCAGTGCTGCTCCATCGTTGGAGTTGAAGCTGGTTTTGAAAAGAGCAAGGTCAGGAAAGGTCTCATCAGCAGCAACGAGAAGAAAGACAGGATAAAGAAGCTTCTTGCCCTATCCTCTTCTCCTTTTGCGAATGAAGCTGCTGAAGCAATAAAGAAAGCTAAGACATTGATGGCAAGGGATGGAATAGAACTCGAGAATGACAGCGAGGAGAAAATCTACATGGTGCCTCTTCATGAAGGCAAGAGATTCCCATTCTCAATAAG
Source organism: uncultured Spirochaetales bacterium (assembly GCA_949283235.1). Taxonomy (GTDB): domain Bacteria; phylum Spirochaetota; class Spirochaetia; order Sphaerochaetales; family Sphaerochaetaceae; genus Ornithospirochaeta. Next base: position 40,091 of record CASDRY010000145.1, read on the forward strand.
AGCCCTTCTTTCATATATCTCCAACACAACAGGCGTTTACATCGTAATTTCACAGAATGGAGATAACAAGAGAGCTATCGCTTATGGCAATCTTGAGGAGACAGAGGCTTCAATCTATCTATACGACTATATAATCTCAGCATCTGACAGAGAAATCAGAAAACTCAGGAATAACGGAGAGAAGATTTCAAAGGACAGTTTTCTGAGAGGTGCACTCCGAAAGCTCTCTGAAAAGACTGTAGATGCCTGTGCAGACAATGCTCTTGTTCTGGTGCGTGATGAGAACAGAAAGCTCACGAAGAAGATTGTCTTCAGCGATACTAAGCTCAGGACCTCTACGGTAAGATCACATGGAGGAGATTCTGCAAGCTTCACAAAAGGAATGGGATTCGGTTCAAAATTGAGAGTTCCTTCCTCGATAGGACGGAAGGAGCTGGAATGAAAACAGAACCTGCATATTCAATCCATATAATCAAATTACCTATTCCAGCCTTCAGAAGAAAACGTACTGTTTAAGATACCCCAGCCTAATCTGTAATATTTCCGATTGTCCTTTATGTATTTAAGTATATACTGTAGATACAAAGGAGAAAGATATGCATGGCACACAGATAGCCCAATGGGGAAATTCCGCAGCAGTCAGGATTCCAGAGAAAATACTCAAAGAGACAGGGATCTCGAAAGGTGACAAAGTGGAGATAACTTCTGTAGCCGGGTCAATAATCATAAGAAAGAAAGCGGAGGAAAAGAAATCGCTCAAAGCAGCGGGGATGCTTTCGGAGTATTCAAATCCAGAACTCAGAAAACTTGAAAAAAATGCCTGGAAGAAGGCAGCTGTGAGGAAATATGGATCTCATTGATACAAATTACATTCTTCGCTTCATTCTAGGACCATCTGAACCTTCATTTGAAAAAGCAAAGGAAGCTATCGAAAACGGATGCAGGACCCTGCCTGAAAGCATCTCAGAGACTGTCTTCGTCCTTGAAGGTGTATACAAGGTTTCAAGAGAGAAGATTGCAGGAACCTTGACCGCATTACTCGATGATATCGAGATTGAAAGAAAAGAAGTAATTGCAGAAGCCCTACACTTTTATGGTTACGGAACTCCAAAACTGGATTATGTGGATTGCCTGTATCTCACCATTGCAAAACTCACAGGAGAAAATGTACTGACATTGGACAAAAAGCTGGCAAGGCAACTGAAAAAGCTCAATGAAGAATAGTGCAAAGAGCTGGAATGATCTGTCCTTATTGGTATAATTCACGCATATGATTTCCCTAGAACCTAGAAAGATGGAGGGAACGATTGAGATTCCCGCTTCAAAAAGTCAGACAATAAGAGCTTTCCTGATAGCAACAGCTGCAAAAGGAACGTCCATAATAAGGCATCCTCTGATTTCCTCCGATACACTCTCCTGCATCGAGGCTGTCAAAGCATTTGGTGCGAGAATTAAGTTTAATGATGATAAAACAATCGCATATGTGGAATCTGAGGGGTTGAATGCTGCTTCTCCTATCACAGTGGATGCTGGAAACAGCGGAACAACAACATATCTTCTGCTGCCAATGGCAGCAACACTCAGCACTCCTGTTACAATCACTGGGGATGAACAGCTCAGAAGGAGACCGACAGGCCCACTTCGCGATTCCATCAGAGAGCTTGGAGGAGAAGCTGAAGATGAGGAAGGAAAGCCCCCTATAACTGTAAAAGGCCCTCTAAAAGGAGGAAGGACATCGATAGAGTGCAGGACAAGCCAGTATCTTTCGGGACTGCTTCTCGCCTCCCCTCTTGCAAAAGGGAAAACAGTTATAGACTGCCCTGTCCTATATGAAAAGCCTTATGTCTCGCTAACCCTTGGATGGCTTGATAAGCAGCACATCAGATACACCATCTCCGATGATTACATGCACTCGGAAATCGAAGGGGGACAGAGTTATAAGCCTTTTGATGAGTACATCAATGGAGATTTCTCCTCAGCATCATTCTTTTTCGCAGCCGCTGCTGTTTCCGGAACTTCTGTTACAGTTGTCGGTCTGGATGAAAACGATCCGCAGGGAGACAAAGCCATCCTGGGGATACTTGAGAAGATGGGATGTGAAGTAAAATGGAAAGGCAATGCAGTCACAGTAACAGGACCAGATAAGCTGCAAGGTGGAGAATTCGACCTCAATGCCATTCCTGATACCCTCCCGATTCTTGCGATAACAGCAGCTGCAGCTTATGGGGATACCCATCTGACAAATGTTCCTCAGGCAAGGATAAAGGAAACTGATAGAATCAGATGCATGAGGGAGAATCTTGAACGCCTTGGAGTAAAAGTCGAGGAAGAGGAAGATGGCCTCTTGATTCATGGAAATGGGATAATCCACGGTGGCAAGGTAAAGGGCTATGGAGACCATAGGATAATAATGGCGGCAGCCATAGCTTCAGGCAAAGCTGATGGTCCTATAGAAATAGATGATGAGAAGGCGGCAGCAGTGACCTTCCCGACATTCTTTGATCTTCTTGAAACAATAAGAAAGGAAAAACAGCTATGAAAGATTTCAGATCCGATACATTCACACAGCCTAGTGAGGAGATGAGAAAAGCGATGTATTCTGCCGAGACTGGAGACGATGTCTACGGAGAGGATAAAACCGCTAACAAGCTCCAGAGAATGGCAGAGGAGATAACAGGAAAGGAGGAATCGCTTATAGTTTCCTCCGGATGCATGGGGAATCTCATTCCGCTTATGATAAAAGGCGGCAGAGGAATGGAAGTGCTTTGCGCAGAGGAAGCTCACATTGTCAGGCATGAAATAGGAGCGGTCTCCTCGCTTGCCGGAACTCTTCCACTACCAATTGCATCAGACAACGGGATACTGGCACCTGAAGCTGTAGAGAAGAATATACATGGCTACGCCTATGATATGTCCCAGACTGCGATAATCGAAACAGAGAACACGACATCGGGACTCATCTACCCTATCGAGACGCTTAAAAGCATAAAGAAGATTGCAGAGAAGCATAATCTCTGGGTTCATCTCGATGGTGCAAGAATCTTCAACGCTTCAGTTGAGGCTGGGGTATCGGTAAAGGAGTATGCTTCCACCTCCGATGATATTACCTTCTGCCTCTCTAAAGGACTTGGATGTCCTGCCTTCTCCATTCTTTCCTCGACAAAGGAATTCATAAAGGAAGCAAGGAGACTGAGAAAGCTTCTCGGTGGCGGTATGAGACAGATAGGAATCTTCGCAGCAGCTGGAATCTATGCGCTGGAGAATAATATCGCGAGGCTGAAAGAGGACCATCAGCATAGGGCGGCTATCTCTGAAGCGCTTTCTATGACAGGATGGGCAGATTTGAAAATCTCCGCAACTAACATGATTTTCTTCACATCGAAATATCCTATGCAGAACATCATTGAAGCTTTCAGGAAAAGAGGCGTCCTCTTCCTTGAAGATGGTGGCATGGGAAGAATAGTAACCTCCCTCAATGTCACTGACGAGGATACAGATGAAACAGTAAGAATAATAAAAGAAATAGATGAGACGGAGTTTAAATCGTGAAAACAATAATCGCACTCCATACAGGAACAGGGAATAGTCTTTATATCGCGAAGCAGATACCAAATGCTGAGATACATTTCATATCAGAATTCCTTTCGGGGAAATATGAACTTCCAGAGGATACTGAAAGACTTGGAATAGTCTTCCCTGTCTATTGCTGGGGCCTACCATATCCTGTCAGGGAATTCATAAAAAACTATCTTGGAAATAGGGATAATTCATCGCTTGGCTATGTATTCGGAATAGTAAGCTGCGGAGCTTTTCCGCTCTACACGCTTCATGATCTTTCACACTCGCTTTCAGAGGTTGGAATCGCACTCTCATACGGAGCATCAGTAAAGCTTCCAGATGCTTATCTTCCGCTGAAGAAGAAAGCTGTAAGCGATGAAGAAACAAAGAAGCAGGCGGAGGCTATCAGAGAGAAACTCGCAGCCATCATAGACGATGTGGAGAATGAGAAAATAGCGATACCTCGAAGAGGACCAGGCTGGAGGATAATCAGGATGTTATCCAAAACAGCTATGCAGCCCAGGGAGAATGCGGCATTGGTTGTAAACGACAAATGCACTGGCTGCGGGACATGCGCATCAATCTGTCCGATGGGAAATATAACCATTGATAATTCGAAACCCCTCTTCGGAGACAGATGCATATCATGTTTTGCCTGCTACCACAGATGCCCGGAGAGTAGTATAGCTTATAAAGGAGCGATAGGACAGTATAAAGGTCTTGTCGATACAAAGGAGTTGAGAAGATGAATTTTGATATAGCAGCAGATCGTCGCAATACAAACAGCATAAAGTGGAACAAGGAAGCGATTGAGAATATCTCCGCAAATCCTGTTGCAGAGCCATTCTGGGTTGCTGACATGGATTTCTTCCCCGAGATGCATATACAGGAAGCTGGCAAAGTTCTGGCGGGACAGGGTATTTACGGTTACCCATCATTCCCGAAGGATACATCGGCTGTATCCGCATGGCTCAGAACAAAGCATGGCTGGATCCTCCCAAAAGAGAAGATTGTCTTTGCCCAGGGGTTACTGCATGCGCTAGCGCTATCAATAAACATCTTTTCCGAAAAGGGAGCAAAAATCCTCTCCCTCTCCCCTATGTACAGACCATTCAGAGAGATACCTGCAAGGAATGAAAGAGAGCTTATAGAGCACAACCTTGGCTATGAAGATGGTTCTTTCTTCCTTGATAAGGAGCGTTTTGCAGCAGACATGGAAAATGCAGATATCCTCATCTTCTGCTCACCGCAGAATCCTTCAGGAATAGTATTCAAGGAAGATGAGCTTGAGTTCGTATTGCAGACTGCGAAGAAGAACAATGTGCTGGTAATCTCCGATGAGATACATTCAGATCTGGTTCATCCAGGTGCAAAGCACATTCCAATGGGACTTGCCAACGAGAGAGTCGGAGCCAGATGTATCACGCTCTTCGCGCCATCTAAGACATTCAATATCGCGGGAGAGCACTGCGCGTTCGCAACCTTCTCTGACAACGAGATGGAGGAGAAGTTCAGAAAAGCAGAAAGCGCGCTCTGGCTTGATGAGCCAGGAATCTCTGCAGGAGAGCTTGCATACGCAGCCTATTCAAAGGGAAGCGAATATAACAAATCGCTCTGTCGCTATCTGGGGGAGACAGCAGATGCTATGAGAAAGTATCTTGAAGCTAACTGTCCTGGCATGAAGATAGTCAACGGAGAAGCTTCATTTGTTACATTCATCGACTGCAGCGAGTACTACCAGAGAATCGAGGCAGAAGTCCTGGGCCACCCTGAAAGATACAAAGGCGGCAAGGGAGGCGGTATACTCTCACGCTTCTTCGGTGTCGCGGCAGGTGTTGCCATGAATGACGGAACATGGTTTGGAAGCGATTGGTACAGCTTTGTACGCTTCAACTATGGAACATCAAGAGACAGGGTAATGAAGGCATTGGAAAGGATGGTCAGAGCTGTAAAGGCTCTTTGACAGGATTCCCTTCCTTGTCTATGAAAGTGCTTCCCTTCCATCCTCTTACATAGAGAAGAACGGCGAAGCACTTTTTCTTATAAAGCTCCTCCATCGCCTCTGCATAAGCCTGTATCTGTCCGCGATGTACATCCTCATTCATAAACCTATCGGTTTTGTAATCGACAACAAGATTGAAATCATCAAAGAAGAGAAGAAGATCTGCAGAGCCCTCTGCAACACCACCATCCATAGGATAGTAGAACCTCACTTCCTCCTTATGCTTTCTGCCTTTTATATAACGATTATAGAAATCTGAGGAGAGAAAACCATTCTTTATCTCTTCAAGGCTCTTTATGATCTCATCCCTCTCCCAATCCTCAAGCTCTGGAGGGAAAGCAAGCTGTGGCACTTCATCCTTCATCACAGCTTCCAGAACACTATGCACCATTGTTCCGAAATCAGAGTGCATCGAGTGATTCATCACTATCCTATCTGAAGAAAGCGATGGAAGTTCAGTTCCCACGCTATCCGAGTCCTCGCTCACAGCTTCCTTGACTCCAAACCTGAGTTCTCTATAGACAGGCTCAGGAGCGGTTGGAAGCGAATACCATGCTGAACGATCTTCATCTTTTATCTCCCTGAAAAGAACACTCTCAGAGACCTGCTCTATCTCGTCGGGCATCATGGAACAACCCTCCTGGTAGATATCGAGGAGTGAAACACCTGTTCTCCTCGTTCTCATATGGGCTGTGACAATAAGATGATCAACAGCTCTGGTAAGCGCTACATAAAGAAGTCTTCTAAGTTCAGCCTCTTCCCTTCTCTTCCTGTATCCAGCTATCTCCTTGATGATAAGATTGCCCCCCTCTGTAAGATCCGGCATTATACAGGGATTCTTCCCTTCAAGGGCTATAAGCTTACCTCTAGCACTCTGGTTGCTGGAACCATGATCTGCATCCGAAAGGAAAACTATAGGAAACTGCAATCCTTTAGATCTGTGTATTGTCATAATCTGAACGCCATCTGAGGCAAGGTGCTGTACTACTGCATTTCTAAGCTTCTCAGGCTGCCCGATAAGAGGCCTAAGATAATCAAGGAAGGATACAAGGGAGCGGCTATTGGCATCGTACTCGGAAGCAGCTGCCCATATGTAGCTGAAATGCTCAGAGTATGATGAAAGATATGGAGATGAATTGAGATACGTACTGTATCCGCTCTCATAGAAAAGGCGTGAAAGGATTTCCGTTATCCTTCGCCTTCCAGCCATAGACCGAAGCTTGAAGTAAAGAGCTTTTATAGCTTCATATGAAGCTGAATCTTTATCATCACTGAAGCAAATATCAGAATAGAAGGAATAATTTTCCTCCCCTGTCAATGAAAGAAGCCCTTCATCCGAAATACGCGCAAAAGGTGAACGGAGAACAGCCATGAACGCAAGTTTGTCATCAGGATAGATAAGCAGCTGCAGAAATGCATAAATATCCCAGCCAACACCTTCAATAGTGACAGATGTACTTTCCTGTACAACATAGGGAATACCATAAAGCCTGAATGCTCTCTCAATAGGCATCTGCGGAGCTGTTGTCCTCAACAGTATTGCTATGTCTCCAAACGAAGGTCTTCTCACCCCTCCCTTTCTATCGGAAACGAGATAATCATCGGAGGAGACCATATCAACAATCTTCCGGGCTATATAGATTGCTTCGGAATCTGCATCGCTTGCTTTATCCTCTTCCTTATCGGGAATGACAGCCGCACTCTCTATCCGGGGAACAATCCCAGCTATTGCGTCCCTTGATTTTATCAGCTCAGCATCTGCATAAAATGATGTAAAGGATTCACCTGTAATGCTTTCCATCAGATTCTCCTTCACAAGATCCTCTTCTGAAATCTGAGTGTTAAAGACTCCCTTAAATACATTATTAAAGTGATTAATCAAAGCGGGTTCGGAACGATAATTAGCAGATAATGATAGATTTAATCCTCCCATTCTCTTTATTGAATCCTTCAGTGAACGGAATACAGATACATCTGCACCACGGAAATAGTAAATAGACTGCTTATCGTCCCCGACGAAGAAGAGCTTATCCTTCTCCAATTCATCAAGCGAAGGTATTCCTGCAGAATGGGAATTCATGCGTTCAGCAAGGAGGTAGAGAAGATCCCTCTGCTTTCCGTTGTTATCCTGGAACTCATCAACCATTATGTAATGATACTTTGTTTTGTAATAATCCCTTACATCTGTATTGGTAATGAGAACTTCCCTGCAGAGTGACTCAGTATCCCTATAGGAAAGAAGTCCCATTGTTCTTTTTTTGCTCTGGAATGCTTTTATGAATGCAGCAATGACAGCGCTTACAGCTTCAGCATCCTCTTCGCTCCTCTTTATAGCGGTAAGGGTTGAGAGTATTTCAAAGTATTCCTTTACACCATTTTCCTTGATAAACAGTCTTATAGGAGCATCTGCCGCCTTCCTTAGCTTATTGAGGTTGAAAGATGGAAGAGATGAGAAATCCTTCACTTTATATGCTAAAAGAGATTTCCGTATTTCATCATGCTGCCCATTGGAAGGATTTTCATCATCCAGGGATTCAAGAGAGGAGAAGATGAAATCTCCCTTTGCCATATACTCAGTTTCCAGAATCTTTATGATGTTAATGTAAGAAGCTGTATTAGCTGTGCTATCAAAGAGAGTCAGGATATCACTTTTATTGATTGCTATATCAGAAAAGATGGAAAGAAGCTCATCGGTTCTGTATAGTGATGAGAGGATCGTGAATCCTTCCTGTAAAGACTCATCTTCCTGAATCTCCTCATACACAGTGCGTATCAGATCATCTGCAGCAGCTTCATCAGTTTCAAGAGACTGGAAATCCCTTGTTATGCCAAAGCGAAGAGAATCCGTTCTTGCTATCTCACTCCAGAATGAATCCATAGTGGAAATCCTGGAACGCGGAAAATGCTCCTTTAGTTCAGTCTCAATTCTTTCATCTTTCTCTGCCGCAATTGATAGAAGCGAATAGATTCTTTCATACATCTCAGCAGCTGCTTTCCTGGTGAATGTAAGAGTTAAAATCTCGTCAGCATGAGCTTTCGCATCCATTACAAGGCGAGCGAACCGCAGGGAGAGTACAGTGGTCTTTCCAGAACCAGCACCAGCGGAGACAACAGCTGATGTATCTGCGGCTATTGCCGCGCGCTGCTCATCAGATACCTTTATTCCTGCAGCTTCAAGAAGCTCTTCAAATCTCATCTTACGCTGAACCTCCTTCTGCATATTCCCTTATAAATACAACCCTTGCAGTTCGTGTCGCTTGCTATAGCATGCCAATCACCAGATGAAATGCCATCTGCAGCTTCCTTGAGCCTTTCCTTCAGCTCATCACGGGAAGGAGATGGAGAGGATGGTGTGAACTTCCCATCAAGTAGTGATATGAAATATGAATCAGAGACAGGAAGAGTGAAATTCTCATCTTCATCTATAAGCATCCTGTAGATATGGAACTGGAAGCTCTTCTCCTTTTTAAGATCACTCTGGAAAGCTCTTCCTTTCTTGTAATCATAAACGATGTATGAGGAGCCATCCGTGGAGATGGCTATCCTGTCAACTCTTCCATCAATGGAGAAACCATACTCAGGAAATGCTTTCACGATTTTCTCCTCCAATCCTTTTCTATCAGGGAGAGGATCTGAAATCTCATCCATCCACTTAACGACTTTTCTGAGTTTATCAAGATACTTTGCTCTCAGGTAGCTGATAAGAAAATGAGTAGGTCTTGATGCAGAGAGCGGCATATCCTCACCATCAGACCTCACCCCATTACTCCATTTCCCCATTTCCTCATCAAAGAGACGCGGGATATCATCATCGGGAAATAAGCACCCCTCACGATAATACCTTTCAAGAATGCTATGGAGCCTAGAACCTATTTCAAGATGATCCATATCAACTGGTTCATAGGACGGAAGGTTCCTTAAATCAAATGCGTATTGCAACGCATATTGGTAAGGACACCTTACATATACATTATATGATGAGTAGGAAAGAGTTACAGGTTTATCCCTTTTCTTTCCCATCTTCTTGTAAGTCATATCATCATTGGGAAGACGACGGCGTAAAGAGGAGCCAATAGCATTCTCATAACCAAGCTTCTGAAGAGGCATGATTTCAGAAGGAAGGCCTCCTAACTCCTCTGCAAGTATTGGATCGGATGTTTCCAAAATCCCATTTCTTGCATTCCCCAGCATAAATGTGAGGGGAAGGGAAAAACCTGCATATGTCTCATAAGATGCGGAAAGGACAAGATTTTCCGTCATTGCACTGTACAGAGAGAGAAGAGTTCTTGTTATATCATCTTCATCTCGTTCGGAAGAAAGCTCGTAATCAGAAAGGAAGGAGGCCTTCTTAACTAATTCCGTGCCTTCTTTCTCGTTCAGTCCTATTATGAATCTGTATTTGAAAGGAACTGCGGCATCCTGAGTGAATGGATATACTGAAACACCTTTCTCCCGTTCTCTTGGAACATATTTCAGCTTCCCAAGATATGTAATAAAGAGCGGGAATAAAGGCTCTGTAGAAGCGTATCCACACTCAATTGCCTCCTTAGCGCTTCTAAGGAAATCTGAAAGAGCCTTCATTGCGAAAGAGTAAACAGCCTCATCCTCGCTGTTTCCATGGAACTCCTCATCCACGAGAAGCGCAGACATCAGAGCATGGATATAGCTCTCTATCATTCCTGGATCAGTTTCAGTCATTAACTTATCGAGCGTGAAACGGAGAGCTTTGTAGTATTCCTGTCCATAGCTCTTTGAAAGCTTCATGTATCTATCATTCTTCCTATCGGGAGCACTTGTTATCGAGTAACCGACAGCAGCCGCGATGAATGATCTCATCACCTCGGGCTCTTTAAAAGGAATCGAAGGATTGAGAAAGAAGGCCTTGAGCGAATCAAGGGAGTATGAGGATGAATAGATCTCTGACAGCGAGGATAAGAATGAGCCAGCAGATGTGGAAAGAACTGTAAGACCTTCTCTGAAATCAAGGGGAATTCCGAAAAGGTAGGCTTCTTGTTCCAGATATGGCCGCACACGATCAAGAGAGGCAGAGGCAATTGCTATTTCATCAAGAGTAACTCCAGATTTTATGAGTTTTCTTATCTCCAGGAACAGTGAACGTATCTCGCTCTTCTCATTCTGATAAACCACAAGAGAAGGTATTTCAGAAACAAGATCATCAACGATTTCAATGTATGCTGCACCTTCTAGCGCCTTGATGAGCCTTTCTTCCTTAGGAAATGCAGATGGCATTACAAGGACATAATCATCTGAGAGAGTATCTGGTATTGAGAAAGGTACGAATGAGCCCTCATAAAGCCCCATCGCATCAAGAAACTTTCCATATTCCCTGCGGAGAAGACGTAAATCAGATTCAGCTTTCCGGCTCTTTTTCGGCAGTGCTATCGCATCATCGAGGTTTGGGAGAATAGGACGGAAGAAGGAAGCAAGACGAGCTTTTATCTCAGGATATTCAGGAGATACGAAGTACTCCAGCTGATCTGCAAGAACAGATGAGATATAAGAGGAAAACAGAAGACGCGCTTCATCTCTAATCTGAACTTTACCAGCTGATGATGGCATAAAAATGGCTGCAAAGCTATCAAAAGCAATGCATGATGAAGCCAGAAGCCCTTTTTTCCTTTCAATCACATATCGAGTAGAGAAAGCTCTGGCGCTTTCCTCTGTAGGGAAAACAAGGATTTTCCCGCTCTCTGCAATATCCATCAGCTCATTTTGCGTCATAATGGGATTATAGGCTAAAATCAGATGGTATGATAACAGCAACCCCTGATAATCATTTCCAGCCTGTTATGGGAATTCTCGTGATAGTCGTCTCGCTGACGCTATGGCTTGTTTTCGGTCCGGTTCTTGCCCTTGTAGCGATGCATTATATGACAGCACTTCCTGAATCCTTATCGATGTATATAGGCGTGCATATTCCATACATAATGATGTTTCTCGGGCTTTTCCTCGGAGCAAAATTCCTTCTTAAAACAAAGCTCAGATTGCTTTTATCAGGTTCAGAAAGGAAGTTCAGATGGAAGTTCTTCTTCGCAGCAGCTTTGATTTACATAATCTTCATGACAGTAGCAGTACCTTTTGTATCAGGAGGTGTTAATAAAAGCGGTGTGACGCTCACAGAATACCTCATCACGCTCTTTCCTGTATTGCTTCTAACCCCTATGCAAGCTGTCTCTGAAGAGATATTCTTCCGGGCGCTTCCCGCGAGAATCGTATATAAGGATAAGCTTCCCCAGTCTCTGCTGGAAGGTCTTCCCTTGATTATAATCTCAGGAATAATCTTCATGATTCCGCACCTTGGAAACAGGGAGGTCACATCATCAGCATCTGCGATTCTTCCTATGCTCTGCTACTTCTCATGGGGAAGTCTTGCAATGTTTTTAGCCCTTGCAACAGATGGATTCGAGGCTCCAGCTGCAATGCATGCTGCAAACAATCTTTTTATAGCTTTATTTGTTAACTATGAGGGCTCATCGATGCCTGCAAAAGCGCTTTTCACAGCAAAGAGTGCAGGAAGCCTTGCGACACTTATAGAAACTATCATTGTCTTCCTGATTCTCTATCTATTCGCGCTGAAAAGCGGCAAATGCATAGAAGGCTTCATTCCCAGAAGCAAAAAACAGCTATAATGTCCGAAGGAGTGGAAAATGGCGAGGAAAAAGAAAACCAAGAAAAAGAGCAAGCTTAAAAGGCTGCTTATAACATTGCTTATACTTATTGTACTGTTCCTAGTACTTTGTTTCATTACACCTCCTGATACAGATAATGGGATTACAGCAGATGGAGAGATCAAAGGACTGGAACTTCCGCGTCCTATCGATGGAGAGCAGATAATAACCCATACTGGTTATACTCTCTCATACAATGAGGAATATGAGCTTCCATCATATGTTGCCTATGAACTGACCAAGGCTGAGGTACTTGGAGGAGAAGACAGGGAAGATAATTTCAGAGCAGACAATTCCGTGCGTACAGGCTCAGCTTCATTGGATGATTATCGTGGTTCAGGATATGACAGAGGGCATATGGCCCCAGCTGCTGACTTCAAATGGTCTGCAGAGGCTATGAGCGATACATTCTATCTTTCCAATATGTGCCCACAGGATCCATCATTCAATAGAGGGATATGGGCGGATCTTGAAGCAGTTGTAAGGACAATGGCCTATGATAACGAATCTGTATATGTGGTAACTGGACCCGTACTGACAGATGGCCCTTATGAGACTATCGGAGAGAATAAGGTGGCTGTGCCTAAGCGCTTCTATAAAGTCGTCCTTGATTACACCAATCCAGATATCAAAGCTATCGGATTCGTGCTTCCGAATGAGAACTCAGATAAATCGCTCCAGAGCTTTGCAATGACAGTTGATGAAGTGGAGGAAATCACAGGTCTCGATTTCTATCCCGCTCTTCCAGATGAAGAGGAAGCTGTAATTGAAAGCGAGATGAGCACAGCAGACTGGAATTTCACAGCATTCATGCCAACTGGAGAAACGGCAGATCCATCTGAGCTTGATTACGTGGCACCTTCATCATCTCTCAAGGACAAGGTTCTGAATACAGCTATCTCGGTTTTTGTGGACATAAAAGGCGAAGTCTTTGATATGCTGGGAATAAGGGAAATAGCTGAAACTATAGGTCTTATCTAAGATTGAGGAGTATAATCTGCATATGGATAATTTATTTGATTTGAATAAAGGCAAACTTGGATTCGGGCTTATGAGGCTTCCGAAAGATGGAAGCGGAAAGATAGATGAGAAAGAAACTGCCTCTATGGTAGATAGATTCCTCGAAGCGGGTTTTACCTATTTCGATACAGCTTATGTCTACCCCGGTTCTGAGGAGATCTTCAGGAAGACGATAGGATCAAGACACAGGAGAGATAGCTATACAATCGCATCCAAAATGTCAGGATGGGCGTTATCGAAAGAGAAGAGTCCTGAGAAGATGTTTGAAGAACAGCTTGAAAGGACTGGTCTTGATTACTTTGATTTCTACCTGCTTCACAGCGTACAGAAGGACCATCTTCCTACCTATGAGAAGTATGATGCATGGTCATACTGCGCAAAGCTGAAGAAGGAAGGAAAGATAAGGCATTTCGGATTCTCATTCCATGACACCCCGGAGCTTCTTGATAAACTTCTCAATGAGCATCCAGAAACGGAGTTCGTGCAGCTTCAGATAAACTATCTGGACTGGACAAGTCCAAGGGTGCAGTCTGAAGGGATCTACCGCATTGCAAGGAAACACAACAAGCCTATTATCATAATGGAGCCTGTGAAAGGTGGTCTTCTTTCAAATCTCATGCCAGAGATTACAAAACCCTTCGGAAACAAGACTCCAGCTTCCTATGCACTGAGATACGCTGCAGGATTGGATGGAGTTCTTGCAGTGCTTTCCGGAATGAGCACTCCCGAGCAGCTTGAGGAGAACATAAAGACATTCTCTCCATTCGAAAAACTCAATGAAAGCGAACTTGAAGCTATAAAGGAAGTGAAGAAAAGCATTGAGGATTTGCAGGTAATACAATGCACTTCATGCAGGTACTGCACTCCTGGATGCCCGAAGAAGATTGCTATCCCTGATATCTTCAGATACATGAATGAAGCTTCCGTTCTTTCTGATAAATCCAGACCTAAGGAAAGTTATGCTTCCATGATAGCTGATGGAAAATCTGGAAGAGCAACAGATTGTATCAAATGCGGAAAGTGCGAGAAGACTTGTCCTCAGAAACTTCCTATTAGAGAACTGCTTGAAAAAGCAGAAAGCATACTCTGCTAAGAGAGAAGCTCCCTGTCAGATAATGGCAAGGGAGCTTCTATTCATAGACCAAAAACTGAAAACACAGACAACCAGATAGCAATAACGATTGCAGAAACGACGGTCATCACAATACCTCGCTTAGCAAGATCTCCAGGGGTGAATGCACCAGATGAAAATGGAATGACATTCACAGGACTAGATGTAACAACAATGAAAGCCAAAGCTGAGGAGAAAATGCAAGGAGCAACAAGATTCCATGCCGCAATATCCAAAGAAGTACTCAAGGTTATCATGATAGGAACAAGGAGGATTCCTGCAACTGTATTGCTGCTGAACATGATCTTCAGAACAGATACTGTAAGAACTATGTAAAACACCCTTACGAAGACATTCGACCTGAGCAATGCCGGAATAAAGAGTATATTGGCCAGTCCTTCAGCAACACCTGTCGAGAAAAGCACATCTCCTAACAAGAGTCCACTGCATATAAGGATAATCGAATCCCAGTTGATACTCCTAACGGAACTCTTCCAGTCCAGCACAGCTATTCCAGGAAGAAAGAGCACTACCCCTGCAAAAAGAGCGACCATATGGCTTGGTATATCAAGGCTCGATCCAAGAATCCAGAAAATGATTGCTAGTATAAAATCCGCCAGCAAGAATCCTTCCTTAAGACCAAAAGGAGGTAAATCGCTATCTATAACAAGCGGACTCTGGTCCTTGATTTCCCTGGACAGGATAATCCAGCCGCAAACAAGAAGCGTCAAGGCAATAGGTACACCTATAAGCATCCAATGTCCGAAGCTTATCGAGACACCTGCATACTGTTCCATATATGTAACAGCAACTAGATTGGATCCTGTGGCTATGGGAGTTGCGACGCCTCCGAAAGCAGGTCCCCATGCAACACCTATCATCATCACCTTGGCAAGCCTGCTGTAATCAGGACGGTTTCTAGCCTCTTCCAGAATCGCTGTTGCCAAGGGGAAGATAATAGCAGCTGCTGCTACCTCTGTAACCCACATAGCAAGAAGCATCCCAGCAAGCATAAGACCGAAAAGCACCTGCCTAGGCCTATTTCCAAACAGACCGAATATGATTACTGCAATACGCTTTCCAAGTGCTGTATGCTGAAAAGCATTACCAAGAAGGAGCACACCTAGGAAGAAAACGAAAGTGCTATCTCCGAAGCTTGATGCGACTGCTTCGGGGAAATCCATGAGGCCGAGAGCAGGAACAAGAAGCAGCAAGGATAAAGAGACCACAGACATGGGTGCAAGCTGAAAACACCAGCTTATTACGGCATAAACAAGCAATGCGATGGCAATAATACCTTCTGCTCCGCTTCCAAGCTGCAAGACAGAATTAATTGCATCTGCAAAGAAACCTGCAAGAACAACAAGGAACAGGAGCAGATAGAAAAATACTGATCTGCTCTTCATAGATTACCTTAAAGCGTGATTGACTTAAGTGCCCTCACTGTATCGCTTACAGCACCCTCGACAGGGAGCCTCTCAACACTGCTTGCAGCAACAAAACCTACGGCAACAGTGTTCTGTACAACCTTCTCCACGTCGGATGGAGAGACTATAGGTCCTCCATGACACATCGGAATGATTGAAGGCTTTACACGTTTTGCTGCGGAAAGTATAGCCTCAGTTTTCTCAATCGCAACATCCAAAGGACTTGCTTTCATAACACCGACATCGCCGCCAGCTGTAAGTCCAACATGAGATACGATGATATCAATATCTGCATCAGCAAGCATCTCGGCCTCTTCTGGGTTATAGCAGTAAGCCATAGTGAAGAAACCAAGTTTCTTTGCGAGAACAAGGCTTTCAACTTCTCTCTTGAAACCAAGCCCAACCTGTTCTAGCTCCTGCCTTATAGGACCGCTGAGTTTTCCTATTGTAGGGAAATTGATCACTCCGCTGTAACCTATTGTAGAAAGAGAAGTGAGGAATTCCTCCATATCCCTTGTAGGATCAACTCCGTAGATACCCGCGACAACAGGAGTCTTTCTAGCCATATTCAGAATCTGTGTACGCCCCATATCATAGACAATCTGGTTAGCATCCCCTATCGGCAGATTACCCGCGATACTGGCAATGCCGTTCATCCTATACTGGCCGGAGTTATAAACGATAATCATATCAGCTCCAGCTTTCTCCTCTACTCTTGCCATCAGGCCATTTCCTGCAGCAGCCGCAAGGATAAGTTTTCTTTTATCTACACAGTTATTGAGGCTTGCAATAACCTCTTCCCTATTGAATCTCATTTCTCCTCCTTTTCCATCATCGAAAGAAACCTTGCAAGAATCGTCTCAGCAAAAGCTTCGTCATTTATGTGGCAATCAACACTTGTCACAGCCACTGTTGCAGGAAGTTTTGATGAAAGTTCATCAATAAAGGCTTTATCAGCTTCTGGAAGCCAGAATACTTTCCCTTCAGAATCGACATTATCGAAACCCTTCAGAGGAATAATTACTTCTGTCCTTCCTGGAATAGAGCAGCCCAATCTCTCTGCAAAGAGAGCCGCAGCTTTTTTCATCTCATTTGCATCTGCCCTCATTTTCACCGATGCAGGACTGTGCTTATAAAGCATTCTGGCTTTCTGTGTTTCTGTAAGGCTATCCTCTGTTCCAAGATTGATCATCTCAAGAGCTCCAGGAACAACAATATATGGAATACCCATTTTCACAGCTCCTCGAAGCCTTTCATCTCCAACTGGATAGATTCCACCTGCAACCTCATCGATGATTTCCGTAGTCGTAACATCAATAACTCCAGAGAAATACCCGGAACGAATCATCTTCTCCATAATCTTTCCGCCGGAAACACCCCTTGCATGGAAAATAAGGACCTCATATCCAAGGGCCTCAAGTCTTGCCGTAAGCCTGTCAACACAGGGAGTGGTAACACCAAAACAGCTTATCGCAATAGCTTTCTTCTCGCTCTTGGAAAGAACTCCTGCCTCAATCATTCCCGTAAGAATAGAGGCTGCTTCTTTCAGCATATAGCGTGTAAGGAAATTCAGGTTCTGCACATCCACTACAGGATTCAGGAGGAGGATATCCTCCCCCTGAACATAGGGAAGCGTATTTCCAGAAGCCATCGTCGTGACTATCAGCTTCGGTATACCAATTGGAAGTTCATGCATCGCAGCCGATGCCATTGTGGTTCCGCCAGATCCTCCCAGAGAGATGATTGCATCGAGCTTTTTCTCTTCATATAGCTCTCTGACAACTCTTTTGAGGCCATCTGTCATCATATTGATTGCCTCACTTCTAACCTTGGAACTGAGAATTCTCTCAAGATTCTCTCCTGCGACCTCAGCTTGCGAGATATCCACACAATCAGGGCTTTTGCGACTCATACCCATGTCAACAACTATTACATCAAGGCCATTCCTCTCGATCTCCTCCTTAAGAAACAGAGCTTCATCAGCCTTTGTATCCATTGTTGAGCAAAGGACAACTTTCTTTCCCATAAATCCCCCTTTAAGCCATTGCGGGAGTTGATTTCTTTCTTGTCTTCGAAATCTGCATAACCATAAGAACTATGAAACATGCAAGACCTATGAAATCGAAGACATAGAGAGGAATGAGACAACCTATAGCACCTACTATAGCGATAATCCTTTCCGCAATCGTAAGCTTCATTCTGAAATAACCTTCTACAGCAATAATGAAACAGAAAAGGAATGATACGCACATCAATACCGCCCAGAACCACTGCAGTGCAGTTCCCTGAAGCAGAAGCTCAGGCCTATACAGGAACAGGAACGGAAGAACAAAGCCCATGATGGCCAATCGCATACCTGTCAGACATGTCTTCATGAAGTTAGCGCCAGCAAGTCCTGAAGCTACAAGGCCTCCTATCGCGACAGGTGGGGTAAGAGCACTCATCTCAGCGAAGTAGAACACGAAGAAATGTGCAACAACTACTGGAACACCGAAAGAGATAAGAGCAGGCGCGCCAAGAAGAGCTGCAAGTACATATGCTGATCCTGAAGGCATTCCCATTCCGAATAGCGTACATGTGAATGCAATGACAATTGCAAGAATAAGCATGTTATCTCCAGCAAGTGAGAGTGCAAACTGGCTGATTTTGCTTGAGAGTCCTGTTGAAGTCATCATAACAACTACAACACCCATACAAGCCATAACCATTGCAATGCTTGCAACAGTTCTTGAACCGTTATCAAGACCATCACATACCTTCTTGAAGAAGGACTTCACAGGATGTTCGACCTTAAGCACAAACTGCTGGATAAAACCAACGACAAGAAGGCTAATGATTGAATACACAAGCGCTTTCTGTGAAGACTCACCCATTACCATGAGTCCTACAAGAACTACAAGAGGAATGAGGAATACAAGAAGACTTATAAATGCACTATGGAACTCAGGCAGAAGCTCCTTCTTCATATCCTCATCATCCATCTTGAGAGTCTTAATATAAACACTGAGCGCAATTCCAAGATAGTAAAGGATTGCAGGAGTAAAACCGATGAAGACAAGGTTGATGTAAGGAATACCTGTCCAGCTTGCGATGATGAATGCAGCAGCATTCATAACAGGTGGAAGGATAGCTCCTCCTGTAGCTGCCGCAGCTTCTGTAGCAGCTGTGAATTCAGGTGTATATCCTCTTTTCTTCATCAGCGGCATACATACAGAACCTGTAAGAGTGATGTTGGCTGCAACACTACCAGAAATCATACCGATGAGACCTGCGGAAATGACAGAAACCTGTGCAGTACCTGAACGGATTTTGCTTCCAGCCTTCATAGCAACAGCCATAATCGCATTGATTGCACCGAACGCATCAAGCATACCACCAAAGATAGTGAAAAGAACAATCGTATTGGCACTGACGGATGCAAGCATACCATAAATACCATCGAAATTGGTTGTTACATATGTAATAAGACGGCTAAATGGAAGACCGCCATGGAAGAATGGCCCTGGAAGATATGGACCGAAATAGCCATAAAGAAGAGCGATTCCTGAAATGATAGGAATAACCCATCCCCATGTCATCTTTGTAGCAATCATAATCAGGACAAGCATGCTCAGACCACTCAGGACCTTGTTGAGAGGTGGTGTTCCGAAAGATGTCATGAAGTCGGTGTAATGTACATGTATATATACACCAGTTATTATGCTTGCAATAAGCATTATGATCATAAGCCATCCGCGGATGGTAGGCTTATTATTCTTTATCTTGATAGCCTGAAGACAGACTATTACAAGCGATAGCATGATATGAATGTTTATATGCTGACCTGCTTGGAATATCGTGAAATTTGCGGCTACAAGATGGTAAATACCCATCAGGACTGCAACACCATAGGTTGCTCTATCAATTATTAAATCGAGTCCTTCCTTTTTCTTTTTCTCAGGTTCAGTCCCCTGTACAACAGCTTCTTCAGCCATAATGACTCCTTTTGCTTAGATTTTCGTAACAAGATGCCTCCTCTCGCAGAAAACTGCGAGAGAATGCTCATTAAATCTTACTTTTTCGATTATTCGCCGTAGACGATGAATGAATCCTGCCAGTATCCAGCTTCTTTAAGAGCTTTTGCAGCACCTGGATGGAAAGGAACACTCTCTATGCATACGCCTGTGCATACTTCCTCAAATCCATTGAAATATGTGGATGTTGCTTTGAGTGTATCGAGGTTATCAAGGACAGCCTTGGTATACTGATACATATCCTCTTCAGATACGCTTGCATCTGCCACGATAAGACCAGAATTCGTAGGACAAAGAATCTCAACACCTTCCGGGATGGAATCTTCCTCAGCACTTGTAAGATATCCGCCACCAAGACCTGCATTCATTTCATGAATTGCTTCTGCAATTTCCGGATCCATGCTGAGAAGACGGATTCCATCTGTTGCCTTAAGTTCAAGAAGACCGCTGATAGGAGCTCCGTTTGACCATGAACCTACAAATGCATCAAGTCTTCCATCCTTAAGAGCTGTATATCCTTCATTCCATGTGAAGTTATCAATTCTTATCTTGTCCGTTAGACCATATGCATCGAAAACAGCCATCAGAACAGAAGCTGTAGAAGAGCCTACAGGGGAAAGGCCAACTCTCTTTCCTTCAAGATCTTCATATGTCTCAATATCAGAATCAGCAAGAACGACTATAGGGAGATCCCATGTAACGAATCCAAAGCACTGAAGCATATGAGACTGGTCAATTGCATGATCGAAGACATCTGTTCCATTCAATGCATTAATCACATCGATGGTTCCTGCATAACCTGCCTGAATATCACCAGATTCAAGAAGATAAAGAATCTCTGCTCCTCCAGCTGTTGTTACCGTTGATGTACGGAGATCGGTATTAGAATTGACAACAGAAGAGATTGCCTCAACAACAACATTATCTGTCCCACCGACAGACCCTGTACCTACATTCAGGATATCTGTTTTAGCTCTGGCCGACGAAGAACCTGTCGAAGCAGAACCTTCGGACTTATTGCATCCTGCCAGGAGCAGACAAACACAGATAGTAACAAGAAGAACACCGAGGATTCTTCCTTTCTTAGAATTTCCGGAACATCTTTTTGCAGACATTTCCGCCTCCTTTTGTTTTGATGGACACAAGCAGCAAGCTACTGGTCACATCCGCAAAAATGCATAAAACATGCCATTATTGGTGAAACAATAGCAAGGTTCACAATTTCTACATATTTATTCTCGTCAGCAACGAAAATTACTACCAAGAATATTCACAGCCCTGAAAAACATGAATAAAACATCATTAATGTTTCAATTATGTTTCAACTGAAACATCAATGTTTCATTTTCTGTTTCATTATTGAGAAAAACTCTTGAATCTACGCCATAATGTAGTCCTAGAAACACCCAGATGTTCAGCAAATTCACCTAGTGTCATATGAGATCCAATGTATTCTGCATAAAGCTCCTCATCATTCATCGCTTTGAGAGTTTTATGCGGCGCCGAAAAAGAATCATGTTCTTTAAAGGCAGATGGAAATGGAATATCAACAAGACGCACAGCCCCCTCATCGATATGCTTCGAACCATTTAGTATAAGAATCCGCTGTGCAACATTCTTCAGCTCCCTAATATTGCCTGGCCAGTTATAAGTGCATAGATATTTCAATGCATCCTCACCAACTGTAGGTACCGGAATTTCCATCTCGGAAGACAAGGATTTAACAAAGTTCTTAAATAAAAGCGGTATATCCTTCTTTCTCGCTCTCAGAGGTGGAATCTGGATAGTAAGCAGATTGATTCTGTAATAAAGATCACTGCGAAAAAGTCCTTCCTCAACAAGATGCGGAATATCCTGATTAGTTGCGCAAAGGACCCTTACATCTGTTGGAATCACATTACTTCCACCTACCCTTCTTACCTCTTTCTCCTGCAGAACACGAAGCAACTTAGCTTGTAAAGGTACAGGAAGTTCTCCTATCTCATCAAGAAAAATAGTTCCTTTATCAGCAAGCTCAAAAAGTCCTTGCTTTCCGCCCTTTGCCGCTCCAGTAAAAGCTCCTTCCACATAACCGAAAAGCTCAGATTCCAGAAGATCTGCGGAAATAGAGGCACAATTTATAGCCACAAATGGCTTATTTCTTCTACTGCTGGCATTGTGAATTGATTGTATGAAAAGCTCCTTTCCTGTTCCTGTCTCTCCTGTTACGAGAACATTGCAATCTGTCTGGGCATATCTAACAGCCTTAGCTATGATTGTTCTCATGACAAGATCCTCTGTGAAAATACAAGAGAATGTGTATTTTGCAGAGAAACCATGCCTTGGCTTAGTGATGTTCCGATCAAGAGGAGTAAAAGCCTCCCTGACTGTCTGCAATGATATCACAGCAGAACCGCCTGCTGAGGAGAGAGGCCTCTGAGCTACTATAACATCCTGATCCATTATTCTCTGTACACTTTCAAGCTCTAGCCCCTTATTAAGAGTCTCCTCAAGAAGACCTTCAGGAAATAGTTCTTTGACAGATGTCCCTGCAAGAGAATGCTGGAAAAAAGCATCTGCCGCGGCATTTGATGAAAGTACTACCTTGTTTTTATCAACAGCAAGAATACAAGACGGAAATTCCTCTATTATCGTTCGATACAGATTTGAACGGATACGCTCTGTTTCCATAATCTCTGCAGCAGATACTGCAGAATTAACAGCTCTTGATATCGCGAAGTCCTCCAATCCTATTGCAGAAAAGCGTATTCCGTGCAATTCGCAGTAAGCTCTCAGATATCCACCGCCAATAAGGATATCATAGCCATCAGAGATAAGTTCATCTGCAATCCTGCTCATAAGCTTCTCATCCTTGGCTTCTCTTATCCTGATATCAATTCCTGTCAGGCTCTTTATAACACCCTCATCTGCAATAGTAGAATCAGGAACAACACATCCAACCCTCGCCTCCTGTCCGTATTTATCTCTGACATTCTCAAGAGCAGTCAGCAAACCCTTCGAGCTTGTACTCATCTCTATAACATGTTGCTGTGGATAGCGGAGTTTAACCGCATGATATGTCATGCCTCTTGCAACGACTATATCATAAGCACTTACAGGTTCTATTCCATCTGGAGCTGTACCATAGAAATGTGCCAGCGTAAATTCGACGCCCTCATGCGCTGTAGCATCTATGATTCTTTTAAAATCAGATTCAAGCTCTTTATATGGAATAATAACCAATACTTTAATCATATAGCTGATTTTAGCACTGCTAATTCATTTTCGCACTGAAACAATACAAGAATTTCATTTACACCTCACAGGGGAATAAATGACTCTTTACATCTCCTGAAAAAAGCCGTTTTACTTGCAATCAAAGATATAGAGACTATTTAGGCTTTCAATTCAGATTCAAATACATTCATTGATTATCAAATGCGGAAAGTGCGAGAAGACTTGTCCTCAGAAACTTCCTATTAGAGAACTGCTTGAAAAGCAGAAAGCATACTCTGCTAAGAGATAAGCTCCCTGTCAGATAATGGCAAGGGAGCTTTTATGTGTTTATCACTTACTCTGTGAGAATAGAAACGAGAGAATCTACCTCGCTTTCTGTGAGTCCTACAGTATTAATGAGATAATTTCTTGCAACAAGTGAAACGGAATCAAAAGGAAATGGTCTTCCGTTCATATCAACAAAGAAATCTATGATGATCTGGGCTATGGCATCATACTGCTCTGTACCCTTTTCAGTGCCATAATAGTTTTCATAGCTTGTCATGTAATCTTCCACGATTTCATCCATTGTAGCACCACAGATCGCTTCTAAAGTTGCTGTCACCATGCCTGCTCTGTCCTTTCCCTCATTGCAATGAATAAGATATGGACTTGGATTTGCAAGCATGAACTTAAGTCCTTCATAGAGCTTTTCAGTAAAGTCCTCGGAGAAGAAATCTACACCCATGTTAAGAGCAATGACATGTGAGCCATCTACCAGAGCTTTATAGTTCGGAGCTTCTACCAGCCCTTCCATCATAGACTCTTCTGAATCTGCAAGATTTATAACTGTCTTTATTCCAGCTTTTCCAAGAAGAGTATCTGCATATACCGCTCTAGCATCCCCTCTTACAGGACTGCAGCTTCTGTAAAGCCGTCCTGCCTTGATATTTCCAGCTGTGACTTCTCTGAAATTAGCAAATACCTCATCAGATGAATAATCATCCCTGTTATCAGTGCGAACGAGATGTCTAATCATATATTCATCTGCATATCCGCCTTTATCAGCCATAGATATTGTTACCACATCCCCTTCTGCTATACCGGATTCAGAGCTGAAATCACCATAATTGATTGCGATCTCTACAAAACTGCCATCATCTACAACAACAAGAGAACTTCTATCAACATCACTGTAGCTTGTACCAAGAGGAGCAGAAGCAGAGTAATCCCCAGATGTTATAAGAACAATATCACCTACCTCATAACCAGCAGCAGCAATTTCTTCATGGGTAATGCTTGTTGCAGCATTTCCATATTTCGACACAGCTACGACTGTACCTGAAAGCTCTGGATACTCTTCAGTTTGCACAGTAGCACAAGAAGATAGAACCAAAAATGCCAGCAACAGCACAAAGATGTAATTTACTGTCCTTCTCATAGAACCTCCTAACAATAAATCCCATAACATGGGGTCATAAACGATATAATTGATGGGACTGAGGACGACATGGATCCTAAGCCTAGAGCTTCATAAGGAGTCTGTCCCAGTTCCCTTTCAATCCCTATTGGTTGGTTAAGCCTGAGAGCTTCATTCACGCGGGAGATTGGATGAAGGGAACCATCTTTCATTACCCAGGAGGTAAAGCCATGTGCAATATCGCTGGCATCGACATCGCAAGCAGGAAGTTCGACTATCGAATCATCAACGACAATGGAGCAAGTCTTTCCAGAGGCAGCTGCGAAATGAACTATGAAGGGTTCCGAAGCTTCCTTTCCGATGTCCCGGAGGACACTGTATTCATCATGGAATCCACAGGACGCTACCATAAGAACCTCTGCCATTTCCTCTCCGGCAAAGGCTTCCGCTTCTGTGTCGAGAATCCTATGATGATCAAGAACTATGTGAAATCCACGACGCTCCGCAAGACCAAGACCGACAGCGCTGACGCTCTCAGCATTGCAAGATACGGCCTTGCCAATTACGATAGACTCCGAAGGGAGAAGTGCGTCATGGATGATGAGGTGAGAAACATCGCAAGAAGAAGGCAGGAAGTTGCTGAGGACATCGCCAGGGCAAAGACACAGCTCAAGAGCGACCTTGCTCTCGCTTGGCCTGAAATCCTTGCTGTTGATGTATTTACATACTCCATGCTCTGTTTTCTCTCCCGGTTCTCCTCTCCGGATGAGGTTCTTTCCGCTACCGATGGGGAGCTTATCGCTGCTCTTTCCAGCTGCAGAGGAAGAGCCCTTGAGACATCTGCTGAGGATATAAAGGGCTATGCCATCGGAAGCATAGGAGTGACTGGATACGCCGATCTTGTGAAGGACAGTGCAGAGAAGATCCTCTTCCTTGAAAAGAGGGACAAGGCTCTTACAAAGGCTCTTGTAGAACATGAGAATAAGGTTCATGCAAAAGAACTGGAAATCCTCCAGTCCATACCCGGCGTCGGAGAGATCACTGCCGCTCATTTCATGGCAGAGGTCGAGGACATCTCCAGATTCGCAACCTACCAGAAACTCATTGCATACATGGGTACCGATCCTTCCATATACCAGTCCGGAGAAAGCCATAATAGTGGCCATATTACCAAGCATGGAAACAGGAGCCTCAGAAAATATGTCTACATAATGGCCCAGAGAGCCATCATGTATTCCCCTTTCTTCCGTGCCTACTATGACAAGAAGAGAGAGCAAGGATTCAGCCACAGGAAGGCTATGATTGCTGTGATGAACAAGCTCACGAAGATTATCTTCACCCTCCTGACAAGAGGAGATATGTATAAAGAAGAATCCTGATTCTTGTTTCCTATACTTTCTCATTCTTTATAGTTGACTCCTTAAAAAGCATCAACTATTTTGTACCATAATCATCTATTCGCAACAAAAACCAGGACAAGGCAAATAAAAGGAATACTACAAACTGTTCAGAGACATCTGTCTTCAGATAAAAGTTTATTAGACTTTGACAGACTTTAATGAATATTACATAAGTTTATTTATATAAAGAGGTTACTATATGCATAGAGGAGATAATATCCTATAATTCCATTAAGTCCCTTTGTAGACAAAAAGGACGTATAGAAGAATAAGCATAGAAGCAAAAAGGTACATATTGGGTACAAATAGGTAAAACCTATCTCGTCTCAATCAGAGAATGACAGAGTCTTTTATTTGTATTGCAGGGATTTATTTCCGAAAGCAAAACCCCGCATTAAGCGGGGCTCAGTGCCCAGAGGGGGACTCGAACCCCCAACTCCTTGCGAAGACTAGTACCTGAAACTAGCGTGTCTACCAATTTCACCATCTGGGCATAACGAGAGAATATTACTTTTGTTTTTGATTAAGTTCAAGATACCGTACTAATCCTCCATATCTGTAAATAATCACAGGAAATCCATCTCTGAAGATTGTCAGATGAACAGAATATCGGTATCCTCAACTCCATGATAAACATACTCTTCCTCGGAGAAGTTACCGGAAGACCTGGAATCACAGCTATAAAGAATGGTCTTCAGGATCTTAAGACGGAATATAACATAGACTACACAATCGCGAATGGCGAAGGAATGACAAATGGCTTTGGCCTCGGAAAGGCCCATTCTCTGCAGCTTGGAAAGCTTGGAGTGGATACTATCACAGGCGGAGAAAAGCTTTTCTATAAAATAGATATGGTCGAATTCGTACCGAAAGCTGGATTCATACTCCGCCCTGCTAACTATCCCCCGCTCTGTCCAGGACATGGCTACAGACATGTCATGATAAAAAGCAGGAAGTTCGCCATAGTCAACATACAGGGAAACTCTAATTTTCCAAGACAGAATATTCAGAATGCATTCTTCACAGCAGACAGTATCATCAAGAAGCTGAATGAGACAAATCCTGATGAGCTTGTAATAGTAATCTTCCATGCAGCGACAACAGCAGAGAAGAAAACAATGAAGTTCTTTCTCGATGGTAGATGCTCTGCGGTCATTGGAACACACTCGAAGGTAATAACAGCAGATGAGACAGTATCAGAGAAAGGAACGGCATATATAACAGATACAGGAAGAGTCGGATCCTTCATCTCCGCAGGAGGCTTCGATCCGGAAGAGGAGATCAGGAAACTCAAATCACAGCTTCCTGTAAGAAGCCAGGAATGCTGGAATGATGGTATTATAGAGGGAGTTGTCGTAAGCATAGATGAGGAAACAGGAAAAGCTCTCTCTATTTCGCGTATAATGAAGCATGTGGAGATCAAGAGACCGGAAAAGCAATGAAGCAGACAGTTACTATTGAAGAGAAGAAGGGAGAAAGACTGATTGCAGGTTGTGATAAATCGCTTTGCGAAAGCTGCAAGGCATCTTTCTTCTGCACATCAAAGAAAGCCTCCTTCGATGTACTTAATCCAGAGAATATACCACTAGAGAAAGGAGATCAGGCTATCATTGATATGCCTCCAAGAAAGACTCTGTTCACAGTCTTCATGAGCCTTGGCTTCCCTCTTCTGATGTTTGTTCCAGGGTATATTATCGGAGCCTTGATATCCGACAGCCAGGGCATCATGCTCCTGACATCGCTTCTTGGCGTTGCTCTGGGCTTTGTGATATCAGCACTCTTCTTCAAAGCCAATAAAAGAAAATACACTCCTGTAATAGTGGAGAAGAAGGAAGAGGACAATTGAGAAAGCTGATTTATCTTGCAGCAATCATACTTCTCCTATCCTCATGTTCGTTCAGAAGCGGAGAGGAAGAAGAGCATGAGAAAGCTGTTCTCCCCGATATAATCCTAGAAAACTCCACCTACACGCTTGGACAAAGCGGGGAGAGACCTATTTATATCGAGAGCTCGAGAATGACTCTCTATTCATATGATAACCAAGCAATAGTCGAGAATATCTCATTCATCTCTTATGATGAGGATGGAAATCCTTCAATCGAAGGTTCTGCAGGTCATGGAGAGATAGAAACTGACACAAAACGCATGAAGCTGACAGGAAGCGTGAGACTCAGAGCCTCCGATGGTGATATGATGATAGAAGCTGACAACCTCATGTTCGATAGCGAGAATGAAGAGGTACAGGCAGATGGCAACGTTCGTGTAAGTTCAGAAGACGGGACTTTCAGCGGGACAGGCTTCAAGGGAGATTTAAGAGAGGAAACATACTCCTTTGAAACCATTCAGGAGGGAATATTCGAGTTATGAGAAAGTTTCTTGCATTGATAGCCTTAATAGTCCTCCCTGCCCTCCTCTTTGCTGATAACATAACATTCTCGGGTGGAACAAGCTCGATAGTCCTCCGAGATGGAAGAGAGAATGTCGTCCTATCCGGAGGTGCTTCCGTAACAGTTGAGTCGATGGAGATAAGTGCTGATTCCATCACACTCTCCGGTGATAACTGGAGATATGTAAGCTGCTCTGGAAACACCACAGTCAAAGATGAATCAAGGGGAATCAGTATAAGGACATCCTCCATCTGGTATGACAGGAGCGCGGAAAGAATCCTCATCTCATCATGGTTCGAAATTGACGACACTGAAAATGAAGTATCTGCAACAGGTGCCGCACTTGAGTACTCTCTGTCAGATGAAAGGCTTCAGCTTGATAAAGACGTCTCACTCCTGAAAAACACCGATGATAACGGTATAATGAGATGCTCTGCAGAGAGTGTGATCTTCTCCCGAAGTGATAACACTGTGCAGCTTAGAGGCTCTGCCTCCGTTGACTGGGATGGCGATAGCTACGAGGCTGAGGTCATAAGCGTTGACCTCGATACAGATAGCATCAGCCTTGATGGAAGAATCAGAGGAACGATAAATGGCTGAGCTTGTTGTTGATCATCTTTCAAAATTCTATGGCAGAAAGCATGTAGTGAAGAATGTGTCCTTCTCGATGAACTCTGGAGACATAACAGGGCTTCTCGGTCCGAACGGAGCTGGAAAAACAACATCATTCTACATGATCGTAGGCTTTATCAAAGCAGATGGCGGAGAAGTCCTTGTCGATGGAGAGAACATTACAAAGCTTCCAATGCATAAGAGATCGAGGATGGGGCTTGCATACCTTCCACAGGAAGCTTCAATCTTCAGAAAGCTCTCCGTTGATGATAACATAAAGCTTGTTCTCCAGACACAGAGGCACATGACAAAGTCTGAAAGAGAGGAACTTCATGAAAAACTCATCTCGGACTTTGGTCTGGAGAAAGTAAGAAAGCAGTATGGGTACACATTATCTGGAGGAGAGAGAAGACGAACAGAAATAGCACGTTCATTGGCGACCTCTCCAAAATTCCTGCTTCTCGATGAACCTTTTGCGGGAATCGATCCGAAAGCTGTTTATGAAATCAAGCAGATAATAAGACGGCTTGCCGCATCAGGCATCGGTATCCTGATTACAGACCACAACGTCCGTGACACTCTCGAGATTACAACCACCGCACACATAATCTCCGATGGAGAAATCCTTGTCTCAGGAACAAAGGAAGAGCTTCTCCATAATGAGGAAGCAAGAGAGATCTATTTCGGAAAGGATTTCGATAAGGAGTCCACATGATCGGACAGAGTCTCGACCTCACACTGAAGCAGGAGCTGAAGATAAATGCACAGCTTCTGCAGACAATGGAGACTCTCTCCCTCTCCACTGAGGAGATGAGGGAGAAGATAAGGGAAGAGGCTGAGACAAATCCTGCTCTCATAGTTCATGAGAGGGCGGCATCTTACGATGAGATTGCATCCGAATACAGAAAGCGGACAGATAAAAGGGAGATATACCAGGACGACGCGCCGTTTTTCAGCAATGATGAGGAACATTCCAACTGGATGGAAGGAATGGTCAGCGAAAAGGAGACGCTGCAGCAGCATCTGATAAAAGAGCTAGGGTTAATCAATCTCGATGATAACACCAAGAAAACAGCGGAAACCCTTATAACTGCTCTAGATAAGAATGGCTTCTTCCCATTTGCGCCGGAATTGCTTGTAAAGGAAGATGAAAGACCATATGTAGCTGGAGCTGTTAAGACAATCCAGAACATGGAACCAGAGGGAATCGGAGCAAGGAACTGGAGAGAAAGCCTCATCCTCCAAGCAGAAGCAAAAGGCATGAAGGGAAAGGAACTTGAGCTTTTCAGGTCTCTTGTAGAGAACGAGCTTGAGAATCTTAAGGCAGGGAAAACCGAACTTGCTGCAAAGGAACTTGGAACGGACAAGGAAGAGGTCGAAGCCCTTTTCTCCTTCCTGAAGACTCTTACTCCATTTCCAGGGCGAAGATACAGTTCAGACTATGAGCAATACATTGTTCCGGAACTCTCCATAAAGAAAAATGAAGAAGGAAACCTTGTCCTGACACTCAACAAGAATGCCCTCCCGATTGTAGAGATAGACCCATCATACAGTGAGTTGGCGAAGGAATACCGGAATGACAAGTCTGCAGACGGGAAAGAAACAGAGAAGTTCGTGAAGGAGAAGCTTGCCTCCGCAAATAATCTTATAAACCAGCTTGAGATGAGAGCTACAACACTTGAAAAGATGGGAACAGTGCTCATGGAGAAACAGAAGGACTTCTTCCTGAAAGGTCCCAGATATCTCAAGGGCCTCACAATGCAGGAAGCTGCCGCTGAGATAGGAGTCCATGAAGCAACTGTCAGCCGTATTGCTTCCTCCAAGTACATAGATACGGATTTCGGCATATTTCCTATCAGAGCGCTTTTCTCGAACAGGGTTGAATCAAATGATGGAGAGAACTACTCGAAGAATGCTGTCAAGGAAATCATCAAGGAAATCATAATGAATAACCAGACAGGCAAAGCTCTTTCCGATCAGAAAATCAGCGACATGCTTGCAGAGCGTGGCATAAAAGCCGCTAGACGAACTGTCAGCAAATACAGACACGAACTCGATATAGACTCATCCTTTGCAAGATCAAAGTAATCTCCTCACTTTTGACCAAAAGAATACATCCAATATTCTTTTGTGATTTCCCTAAAGCTGGGGTACAATTTATGTAAGAAAGCAAAAAAGGAGGAAAGCCTATGAATTTGACATTCAGAGGAATCGGATTCACACCCACCGATGAAGACAAGGAGTTCCTTGACAAGAAGCTAAAGAAGCTTTCATTCGCAGATGATTATCTGCATGATCTCGATATCGTGGCAAAGAAGGAAAGCAAGGGCATCGGTTACCACATTGATGCTACACTTCATTTCTCATGGAAGAAGGAAAAAGCTGTTTCACAGGATGCCTATGAGCTTTATGAAGGAATAGAGCTCATAGCTGATAAAATACAGGCTGCAGCAAAGAAGGAGAAGGAAAAGACGATGAAGATCTGAAGCTTCATCTGCATGCAGAGAGGGAGGCTATCTTCGGGTAGCCTCTTTTGCATCTCCCCTGCCCCATTGTGCTATACTCAGGGCATGAAGGAATTCACAGTTCTCGATCTGCTTGATCTTGATCTCAAAGAGCATAACCATCTGCAGCTCACATGCATTGCAGGACGCTCGGGTTTGTCCAGAGCGATAAAAAACGCGAAGATTGCCCGTCCTGGCCTCGCGCTATCAGGATACTTCGTAGGTTTCTCAAAGGACAGCATCCAGCTTGTCGGTAGAAGCGAGCAGTCTTTCATCGACCTTCTGGAAGAGAAGAATGAGTATGAGAATATCGAGAAGCTTTTCGAGTATGACATACCATGCATAATCTTCATCGGTGATTACAGACCCTCTGAACACTTTGTGGAGCTCGCGGAGAAGAATGCGACAGCTATTCTCTCAACCCCGCTTGACTCCTCAGATTTCTCAAGACGGCTATACTCTCAGCTTGATGAGGTATTCGCCCCGACAATGACAATACATGGTGTTCTTGTAGAGGTATATGGCATAGGAGTGCTAATCACAGGAGACAGCGGTGTTGGAAAGAGCGAGACAGCTCTGGAGCTTATCGAGAGAGGCCACCGCCTTATTAGCGATGACACTGTGAAGCTGAAGAATATATCTGATTCCTTCATAGTTGGCTCAGGAGAGAATCCAATGCTCGCCCATCACATGGAGATAAGAGGACTGGGAATAATAAACCTTACAAATCTCTTCGGTGTTGGTGCTATAAGAGAGAAGAAGCAGGTTGAGCTTTCAGTATTCCTTGAAGCCTGGGATTCCACAAAGCAGTATGACAGGATCGGGGATACGCTCACAGACACATTCCTTGGCATCTCCATTCCGAAGATTGTCATACCTGTCCGTCCAGGCAGAAATGTTCCTATTCTCATAGAAACAGCAGCGAGAAATGAGAGACTGAAGAAACTCGGCTATTACTCATCCAAGGAATTCGACCAGAATGTGCTGAAATGGCTTGAAAGCGAAGCTGCAAGAAGGATGTACTTCAATAGCGACGACATCGAAGGAGAGAACGGAATTGATCAGTAAGGAACTTGAGGTGCTGAACAGAGCGGGGATACATGCGCGTCCTGCTTCAGAGATTGCAAAGACAGCTTCATCTTTCAAATCAGATATCTTCTTCATCAAAGAGAATATGAAGATAAATGCGAAGTCTATCATGGGGGTCATAACCTTGGGAGCAACATACAAGACAAAGATACTCTGTACATGCTCTGGAATAGATGAAAAAGAGGCAATGGCAGCTCTTCAGTCGCTTTTTGAGAGGAGATTCGAGGAGTGAAGGACCTTACAGCACGGCAGCAGGAGATACTTGAATTCATTGCAGAATACATGACGGACAATGGACGCTCTCCTACACAGAGGGAAATCGGAGAGAGGTTCGGGTTCTCACATAATGCCGCGCGAGATGCTATCCTTGCACTTGTCAGGAAAGGCTACCTCGAGAAAGGAGATAAGGAACTCAGATCATTGGCCTTTCCAAGGAAGGAAAGGCTTGAAAGGGAGAATATACCAATCCCCTTCTTCCCATCAGAGCCATCAATGAACAATCTTGAGGAAGAGACGAATGATAAGCTTTTCATACCGAGGTATATAGCGGAGAAGAAAGCCTTCGCATTCCGTGTGACATCTGAATCAATGAGGAATGCAGGTATACTTCCTGGGGATATCGCGATAATGATCAAAGAGAATCGAGACCCGGATAATAATGAGATAATCCTCTCATCCTATTCAGATGATGATAAACCTATGGAGCTCAGACGTTTTCATCCTATAATGAATGAGTACGCGGAGCTCTGGCCAGACAATGACACGATGGGTATCATAAAGGTCACTAAGAGCACACTTGTAATTGCTGGAATACTGAAGCATATCTGGAGGTCATTCGATGAACCACATACTTCTCGGTCCTGAGGAGGGATTAAAAGCTGACTGGCTCAGCGAAGAAAAGAAAAGAGTCCTTTCGCTGCATCCAGATGCTGAAATCTACCAGATATTCGTCGGGGATGACAGAGGAGAGGACCTTGATTCAATCCTTTCACAGGCAACACTCTTCTCCTCATTCCGCTTTGTCATGATAAAGCAGTATGAGAACAGGACAGGAAAGGATACCTACGATAAAGCAATATTGGATTTTCTGGCATCTGGTCAGGATGACGCAGAGTTCGTGATACTCTCTTCAGAGAAATCAAAAGCTAAGATTAATCCCAGAATCGCAAATGATAAGAATGTCTCCATCCAGATATTCTGGGAGATGTTCGACAATCAGAAACGTGATTGGATAACAGCTGCATTCGCAAAGGAAGGATACAGAATAGGAGAAGAAGCAATCGATGAAATCCTCTTCTCCGTGGATAACAATACCGCTGACATGAAGAATCTTGTTTCAGCTCTCTCATTGTTCTTCCATGCAACTGATCCATCCAAAACCGAGATAAGAAGCGAGGATGTTGAAAAGTATTCCCTCCAGACAAGGGGGGAAGATGGCAATACCTTATTTCAGGCTATCGCGGATATGGATCTTGAAAGAGCGGAGGCAATAGCCAGTTCGATAATGAACTCAGATAATCAAGGTATGATAAAAGCCTATTCAGTAATAGTCTCAAAATTCAGGATGCTTGAAAGCTTCGAGAAGCTAAGAAGCAGCGGAATGAATGAGAAAAACGCTTTTGATAACGCGGATGCGCTCTCTCCCTACCCTGTCTTCTATCCAACAAAGGGAATAAAGGCAAGGGATCAGGCAGTTTTCAGGAAAGCTGCGAAGAACTATCCAGCAGAAGATACTTCAAGAATCATAAAATATCTTGCTGCCATGGATAACAGAATCAAGAACACAAGCAGTGAATGGATGAGAATCGTGGTATCATCATTCCTTTCTGATATCATCATCAGGAAAGGAAGAGAGAGCAGAATGAACCTTGATTCATCCCCTCTTGAGATTTCAATCTAGAAATTCAGCTTGTGCAACACCCGCTCTGCAACACTTACAGGAATGGATGAGCCTTTTGCAAGCTCTTCTGCAGATAATGATAGTATAGCTTCAACAGAACCATATTTCTGCATAATACGCTTTGAACGAGCAGGCCCGACTCCTTCAATTGACTCCAAGAGCGAGAAAGAAGCTTCCCTGCTTCTCATTCTCTGATTGAATGAAGTTGCAAAACGATGGCACTCATCACGAACAGCAATGAGCACTCTAAGACCGGGATTGCTATGCTCCAGGAGAAGTGACTCTCTATTCCCAGGGAAGACTATCTCCTCATGTTCCTTTGCAAGTCCGACAACAGGGAAATCAAGATCAAGGGCGGAAAGGGAATCAAGAGCGGCACTGACCTGGCCTTTGCCGCCATCAACCATTAACAGGTCTGGCATCTCCGCTCCTTCATTGAGAAGCCTCTGATACCTTCTTCCCACAGCTTCCCTCATCGACTGGAAATCATCGATCTTTCCATCAAGAGTCTTCATTGAGAAATGCCTGTATTCCTTATTCGAGGGATTTCCATCACGGAATACGATAAGAGAGGCAACTGTATACTTTCCAGAAAGCTGAGCTATATCAAAGCCTTCAATATGACGGGGAAGCGTCTTGAGCCCAAGCTCCTTCTGAAGGACTTCAAGAGCTGGAGTGTTATCTACTTCCTTCAGCCTCTTCTCGACATCTCTTGATGCGTTCTCCCCCGCCATTCTGAGGATCCTGTAATGCTTTCCCTCCTTAGGCACAGTTATATAAACAGGGGACTTGAGCTCATCATTGAAGTATCTTGAAAGAAGCTCCGTATCTATATCGCAGGAGACGAAAAGCTCCTCTGGAAGAGTATCCCCGTCACTGTAATACTGGACAAGGAAGGAAAAAAGTGTTTCCGTCTCATCTCCAAGACATTCAGCTCTGTACAAAGCCTTTCCGATTAATCTTCCCGAGCGGAACTGCATTATAGAGATCGTGCAGAGATAGCTTCTCATCTCGATAGCCACATAGTCCCTGCTGTCTCCTGTGAAATCCTGCACCATCTGGTTCTTCTGCATCACAGTCAGAGCCTGCATCTGATCTCGCTTTCTGGCAGCTGTCTCAAAATCCAGCTCCTTGGCGGCTTTCTGCATCTCCCGCTCGACCTGCTTTATCATGGAAGAATCATCCCCTGAAAGGAAATCCTCAACCTGCTTCACATACTGACCATAGTCTTTCTCGGAAATAGCTCCAATGCATGGTCCTGAACATTTATGGATATGATAATACAAACAAGGTGTCTTCCTTGGCTTCAAAGGTCCTGCGCAATGCCTTAAAGGATAATTATCCTCGACCATCTTCAGATAAGTATCTAGCCTCATTCCATCAGGATATGGCCCGAAGTATTTCGATCCATCCTTTATGACTCTTCTTGTCTTGTATATCCTTGGAAAAGCCTCCTTCGTGATTCTTATAACAGGATAGCTTTTCCCATCCTTCAGAAGGATGTTGTAGTGCGGATTGTATTTCTTGATCAGATTATTCTCGAGAATGAGCGCTTCATATTCATTGCCTGTTATGACGTAATCTATATTTACGATCTTCTCGACAAGTGCAGCTGTCTTAGCGTTTCTATTAGGGAGGAAATAGGAAGAAACTCTCCTTTTAAGGTTCTTAGCCTTTCCGACATAGATTACAGTTCCTTCCTTGTTCTTCATAAGATAACAGCCCGGATTCTCCGGAAGCTGTCTTGCAATATCTCGAGCGCTTTCAGCCATAGTGAGAGAATAGCTTCACCAAACAACTTTGGCAACGCTATAATCCAGATATGACGGCATTAGATGAGCTTGTAGCTTCTTTCCCGGAAGAATCAAAGATAGGTATCAATGAACTTTTCAACCGCTTTCATTTCACAGAAAGCCAGAAGCTGGAAATAGCAAAAGATGAAGCAGACCTGAGGCAATGGAAGGAGAAGTCTTTTCTGGAGCTTGCTGACTATAATTCGATTGAAAACAGGAAAGACGGCAGAAAGGGAGATGCATATCTTTCACAGCAGCGCTTATACATGAAGAAACTCAGAAGCGGAGAGACAGATTACTCCTCTTTCTCTCCACGTGTTCATCCAAGACTGAAATACAGAACGGAGTTTATTGATAAACAAATAGTTCTGGGTCGCTGTCCTTGCCCTGTGGATGGAGAGAAGACAAGATGCTGTAAGCTCACAACGATGGACCCAGTAGAGCAATGTGCGTTCTCCTGCTCCTATTGCTCTGTCCAGTCATTCTACAGCGAGAAGGAGATACATGCTGTAAGAAATCTTAAAAGCCAGCTTGATAACCTGTCCATTCCCGAGGGAGTATGGCATATAGGGACTGGTCAGGCTTCAGATTCAATTCTCCTAGGTGATGATTATGGAACGCTCTCAGCGCTCTCTGATTTCGCAGAGAAGCATGAAGATATAATAATCGAGCTTAAGAGCAAGAGCGGAAGGAATGTCTTCAAGGACAGGAAGTATCCTAGGAATATGTTCTTCACATGGTCCTTGAATGCCCCGACAATAATCGAGAAGGAAGAGCATCTCACAGCCTCGCTTGAGAAGAGGATTGAGAACGCGGAGAGAGCTAGAGATAATGGCAATCTTGTTGGTTTTCATATCCATCCGATGGTTTATTTCAAAGGGTGGGATGAGGAGTATCCGAAGATAGCTGAACTTTTAGAGTCAAGATTCTCTCCAGAGGACATCGCGATGATAAGCATCGGTACTCTCACATTCACGAAAGCGGTACTCAGAAAGCTAAGGGAGAATGGAGAGGAATCGAGAGTGCTGGAGATGGAACTTACCCCTGCTGCGGGGAAATTCTCCTATCCACTGGAAATCAAGGAAAAGATGTTCCGCACTGTCTATACCTCATTCTCAGAACATTTCAGGAAAAACATCTTCTTCTATCTCTGCATGGAAGATCCATCTCTATGGCCCTCCGTATTGGAACGTGAATACAGCTCTGACAAGGAATTCGAGATGGATATGAAGAAGAATTACTTCAGCAAGCTATGAAAAGAAAAATTCCATCTAGGATGGTGGAATAGCAAGCTTTCATGACCTTTTCATCTAAGGGTATCGAGTTTATATGATACAGATTAATGGGTAATGTAAGGAATTCATCACTTGTCGATACCTCAAAGCTCCCAGATAAGAATGAGATTAACGGGTATCCGAGACGCTCATAAATGCACTTGACGACATAACAGTTGAACGGAAAGATCAGATTAGAAAAGCTTTAGACCTATTTCGTGATACAAAACTGGATTATATTGATTGCCTGCTGCTTGCGGGCTACATATCAGATGGAAATGATTTCACATCATTCGACAAGAAGCTGATAGCCCGGAAAAAGAACACGATCTCCTAAATCCATATTCCCTGAGAAACTTAATGCCAGGCTTTCACCGCCTGGCAGACATCATTTTTCAGCTTAATGCTGCAAGTGATTTATCAACAATTGCGATCGCCTTGTCGATATCCTCCTTGGTTGCAATCAAAGGTGGAATGAAACGAAGGACAGTATATCCAGCGGAACATACAAGAAGACCATTCTTCATGCATTCTGAGATTACATCACGAGGATTTATCTTCAGCTCAATTCCCCTCATATAACCCATACCACGTGCGCTTATGCAAAGCTCTGGGTATTTCTCGACTATCTCATCAAGCTTCTTTCCAAGATACTCTCCATTGATTTCGACAGACTTTGAGAGCTCGGGCAGCTTTGACAGCACTACCTCTGCAAGCGCTGATGACGCGACATTGCCACCGAATGTGGCTGCATGATCGCCAGGGGAGAATATACCCTTTGCCTTCGTGAAAGCAACAGCTGCTCCCATAGGAAGGCCTCCTCCTATTGCTTTCGCAAGCGTCATGATATCTGGCTTGATGCCATAATGCTGGAAACAGAAAGGCTTTCCTGTACGTCCAAGTCCACACTGAACCTCATCAAAAATCAGAAGTGCATCATGCTCATCCGCAATCTTTCTGAGTCCTGTAAGGAACTCAGGCTGGGCAGGTATTATTCCGCCTTCTCCCTGAAGCGGTTCCACGATAATAGCGGCAGTATGCTCATCAGCAAGAGCCTTTACAGAATCCAGGTTATTGAATTCTCCATAGACCACATCAGGAAGCATCGGGGCAAATCCCTTATGATACTTATCCTGACCAGTTACTGTAACGGCCCCATATGTACGTCCATGGAATGAGTGCTGGAATGAGATTATGACGCTCTTTCCCTTAGCTGAACCATACTTTCTAGCCATCTTAAGAGCTGCTTCATTAGCCTCCGCGCCGCTGTTGCAGAAGAAGACCTCCTCGGAGCCTGCCAATTCATTAAGCATAGCAGCTGCATGAACCGCATGGCTGTTATAGTAGAGGTTTGATGTATGGAATACACCGCTCTCGATAACAGAAAAGAGTGCTTTCTTCTCATCCTCATTTCCATAACCAAGGGCATTTACAGCGATTCCAGCAACGAAATCAAGATATTCCTTGCCATCCTCATCTGTAAGAACAATTCCCTTCCCGCTTTTAATTGCAATCGGGAACTGGGAATAATTTGACATATAATTTTTCTTGCCGAGTTCTACGATATCCTTATTAGCCATATATACCCTCCGGTGTGAGCATTGTTCCAA
Source organism: uncultured Spirochaetales bacterium (assembly GCA_949283235.1). GTDB lineage: Bacteria > Spirochaetota > Spirochaetia > Sphaerochaetales > Sphaerochaetaceae > Ornithospirochaeta. Next base: position 79,095 of record CASDRY010000145.1, read on the forward strand.
TACCTTCAGCGGTGAAGATCTCGAGAAGTATCGAATGCGGTAGGCGTCCATCGAGAACATGGACGGATTTAACTCCATTCCTGATAGCATCCAGACAGCACTCAACCTTAGGAATCATTCCCCCTTTTATGGTTCCATCTGCGATGAGGTCAATTGCTTCCTTTGCGTTCATTCTTCTTATTATGGATTTCGGATCATCTTTATCACGAAGAATACCCTCAACATCTGTCATGAATACCAGTTTCTGGGCATTAAGCGCTCCTGCGATAGCTGATGCGGCATAATCCGCATTCACATTGTATGTCTGAGAAAACGCATCAACCCCCACTGGTGATATAACAGGAACGAAATCAGCTTTGAGGAGAGTATCGATGAGAGTGCTATCAACACGCTCTATCTCTCCGACAAACCCAAGATCCCTTCCCTTCTCGTCTACTTTCTTCTTTGCGACAAGAGTATGACCATCCTTTCCATTAATACCGCATGCCCTTATTCCGACAGACTCGAGGTTCTCAACAAGACTTTTGCCGATGGAACCTGAAAGCACCATCTCCGCAACATGAGCAGTCTCTGCATCTGTCACACGAAGTCCATCTACAAACAATGTCTCCTTTCCCATTTTCTCGAGTGTGGCTGTTATCTCCTTGCCACCACCATGTACTATTATTGGATTGAGGCCCAGGTACTTCAGCATCGCAACATCTTTGATGACAGCTTTCTTGAGCCTTTCATCAATCATTGCAGAGCCACCATATTTAATAACTACAGTCTCTCCGGCGAACTTTCTGACATATGGAATAGCTTCTAGGAGAATCTCAGCTTTTGCCTGTTCTTTCTCGTACATATCAGCTCCTGTAATCACCATTGATTTTCACATACTCATATGTAAGATCACAGCCCCAGGCTGTGGCTTTCCCGCTTCCCTGATGGCAATCAGCCGTGACTGTTATCTCCTTCTCAAGAAGAATCTCCTTGGCTTTCTCCTCGCTGAAAGGAAGTGGTTCACCACCTTTTACTGTCTCTATTGTCCCCTTTGCAGATGAGAAGGAAAGATCCACAAGAGATGGGTCGAAATCAGCACCGGAATACCCCATAGCACAGAGTATTCTTCCCCAGTTCGCATCGGAGCCGAAGAATGCGGCCTTCACAAGGGAAGATGAGATTACAGCTCTTGCAAGAATCTTTGCATCCTTTTTCGAAAGAGCATTCACGACATTCATCTCTATGAATCTGCCAGCACCCTCGCCATCCCTTGTAATAAGCTTCGCAAGCGTTCCAAGCACATAGCGGAAAGCTTCCTCGAATTCCTCATACTCCTTGGTCCCGAAGAGAATCTCATCATTTCCAGCTAAGCCATTTGCAAGAACGATGCAGCTATCATTAGTTGAGGTATCTCCATCAACGGAAATCATATTGAATGTATCCTCAACGGTATTTCCCAGCATCTTCTGCAATGTCTCCTTGCTTATAACAGCATCTGTTGTTATGAAAGCAAGCATTGTTGCCATATTCGGATGAATCATTCCAGAGCCTTTAGCCATACCGCCTATTGTCACCTTCTTCTCACCAAAGCTGAGAGTTACCGAGGCTTCTTTTCTGAATGTATCAGTTGTGCAGATAGCTTCAGCTGCACTCTCAGAACCGTCTTCTGAAAGAATAGGCACCAGCTTCTCCACCCCGCTCTTTATCTTGGACATATCCAAAGGGACACCTATGACACCTGTTGAAGAAACATAGACCTTCCCTTTCTCAGTTCCAAGAAGAGAAGCGGCAAATGCCGCTGTCTCCTCAGCATCAAGAAGACCTTTCTCTCCTGTGCATGCATTGGCGTTACCGCTATTCACGACAATTGCCTTGGCTTTTCCGCTCTTGGTAATTCCCTGATCCCAGATTACAGGAGCGGCTTTAACCTTATTAGTTGTATAGACTCCAGCTGTGACTGCATCTACAGCGGAGACAATCATAGCCATATCCTTCTTAGCCTTTTTCAGTCCTGCATGTATTCCAGCTGCTTTGAAGCCCTTTGCCGATGTGACTCCACCATCTATTATCTCAAACATAAATACCTCCAAATCAGAATGGACAGCCTGCTGCTCTATCCAGTCCTTCTGTCTCATCTAGACCAAAAGCTATATTCATATTCTGCACAGCCTGTCCTGCTGCACCTTTCACAAGATTATCTATAGCTCCCATCGCTATGATATTCCCTGTACGCTTATCTACGGAGTATGAGATATCAACAAGATTGGTACCTTTGACATATCGTGTCTCCGGAGGAGCAGAGAGAAGCCTTACAAAAGGCTCATCAGCATAGATTGAATATGCTTCCTTGATATCTTCATCACTTACACCTTTTTTCAGCCGTGCATAGCACACGGAGAGTATGCCCCTGTTCATCGGGACAAGATGAGGAGTGAACTGCAGCACTATATCCATTCCGGCAGCTTCGGAAAGCTCCTGCTCTATTTCTGGAGTATGCCTATGCGTTGTTACTCCATATGCCTTGATCGATTCATTGACCTCACAGAAAAGGGATGTAAGCTTCTCTCCTCTTCCAGAACCTGAAGTTCCGCTCTTTGCATCGATTATTATCCCATCTGTTTCTATAAGGGAGTTCTTCACGAGTGGATAGAGAGTCATTATCGAGCAGGTTGTATAGCACCCAGGATTAGCAATAAGCCTCTTTCCTTTTATCGCATCGCGATGTATTTCAGGAAGTCCATATACAGCTTCCTTTAAAAGAGATGGTGCATGATGCTCTGTCTTATACCATGTCTCATATGTAGTTTTATCATGGAGGCGGAAATCAGCACCAAGATCTATTACGACAGCTTTTGCAAGAATCTCTTTTGTAACAAGCGATGAAGCAAGACCTGCAGGGAGGGATAGGAATATGACATCAGCTTCTTCTGCAGCTTTCGAGATATCATCCTCGCGAAGGACCATATCACAGATTCCTTTCATTCCTGGATAGATATCAGAGAATTTCTTTCCTGCATATGAGTGCGATGCGGGATATGTTATCTCCGCTTCAGGGTGCCCCGAAAGGATTCTCATAAGCTCCGCACCAGCGTATCCTGTAGCTCCAAGTATAGCTGCCTTAATCATGACTCCTCCTAGATTACGGCATAATTATACACGAATATGCATGTTATGCTACTAGTTATGCATAAATATTTAAAAATTTATGAATAATTACACAGAAGCTGGGAAGAATTCTCGCTCTCCATCCAACTCTGAAAGATCGTAAGGAGTTGTCTGGTAAACAAAATAATTCAGCCAGTTTGAGTAAAGGAGATTTGCATGGCTTCTCCATGTCATCATTGGAGTTCTCTCAGGATCATCATCCGGGAAATAATTCTCAGGAATGACTGTATCGAGACCAGCATTCCTGTCCCTTAGATACTCATTCTTCAATGTATCCCTATCATATTCAGAGTGTCCTGTAATGAAGATCTGCCGGCCATTTGCTGTCATGGAAGCATAGATTCCTGCCTCTTCCGACATTGAAAGAATCTTCAGCCTAGGTTCAGAGAGCATTGCATCCCTATCACTTTCAGTATATCTGGAATGAGGCACATAGAATTCATCATCGAACCCTCTTAGAAGAACTGGATTGCGGTAAATGACACGATGGCGGTAAACACCAAAGAGCTTCTTGTTCAGATTCTTCTTTCCTATACCGAAATGATAGTAAAGACCAGCCTGAGCTGCCCAGCAGATATGGAAAACCGAATGCACATGGCTTTTAGACCACTCCATTATAGTCTTCAGTTCATCCCAGTACTCCACTTCTTCAAAATCTAGTTTTTCAACAGGAGCTCCTGTTATTACCATGCCATCGAAGTTCTCTTCAGCTATCTGGCTGAAGGGTTTATAGAAAGAAAGCATATGCTCTTCAGGGGTATTCTTCGAGACATGTGTCTCAACCTGCACAAGCGTGAGTTCCACCTGAAGCGGAGTATTTCCCAGAAGGCGTGAAAGCTGCGTCTCTGTAACAATCTTCGTTGGCATCAGATTGAGCAGAGCTATGCGGAGGGGCCTCATATCCTGAGTACGGGCCCTTGTCTCCGTCATTACAAAGATATTCTCCTCTTCGAGGATCTTCCTAGCGGGAAGACTATTAGGAATCTTTATAGGCATTTCGAAAGCGCTCCCTCGATATCCTCGAGAATGTCATCTATATCTTCTATTCCCACTGAGAAGCGAACAAAACCTGGATCAATGCCTGCTTCTCTGAGCAGTTCATCTGAAAGCTGGCGATGGGTAGTCGAAGCTGGATTGAGAACAGATGTCCTTGCATCAGCTACATGCACCACGATCTTAGCCAGGCGAAGCGAATCCATGAATTTCATAGCCATATCACGGCCACCTTTCATGGAGAAGGAAACAACTCCTGATGATAAACCTCCATCAAGATACTTCAATGCCTTCTCATGTTCCGAAGAGCTTTCAAGACCTGGGTAGCTGACAGACTCGATAAGATCAGTGCGGGTTTCGAGGTATCTGGCAACCTTAAGGGCGTTATCACTATGCTTCCTGATTCTGAGATCCAATGTCTCAAGACCAAGATTAAGGAGGAATGCGGCAATCGGCTGAGGTGTCGAGCCCAGATCCCTCATAAGCTGAGTCCTTGCCTTTGTTATATAAGCAGCATTTCCGAATGCTTCTGTATACACAACTCCATGATAGGACTCATCAGGTTCAGTAAGTTCTGGGTATTTTCCGTTATTCCAGTCAAATTTCCCGCTGTCCACTATCATGCCACCAACGACAACAGCATGCCCATCCATATATTTTGTCGATGAATGAACAACGATATCAGCACCATGCTCAAATGGACGGCAAAGTATTGGTGTCGCGAATGTATTATCTATGATAAGAGGCACGCCTTTTGAATGGGCAAGAGGAGCGAACCTGTCGAAATCAAAGATCTGGAGAGATGGATTCGCGATTGTCTCTCCGAAGAAAAGCCTTGTTCTATCATCGAAACGGGAGAGAATCTCCTCATCGCTCATCGAAGGATCGACTACACGAGCCTCTATTCCCATCCTCTTCATCGTGACAAGAAAGAGATTGGTAGTACCTCCATAGAGATTTCCCATCATTATGAAGTTATCACCAGAAGAAGCTATGTTGAATACAGATATAAGGGAAGCGGCCTGACCTGATGATGTCATCATAGCCCCAACTCCTCCCTCGAGGGCTGCTATCTTCTTCTCTACGCAATCGACAGTTGGATTCGAAATGCGGGTATACATATGCCCAGGTGTCTTCAGATCGAAAAGAGCTGCAAGCTCAGCCGAGCTGTCATATTTATATGTGGTGCTCTGATAAATAGGGAGCACCCTAGCCTCTCCGTTACCAGGCTCATAACCTGCCTGTACGCATAATGTTGACCTTTTCATGGCTGCATTTTAAACAAATGCAGCAAAATGGTCACCTAACATCCTCAACAACTTCAGCAGGTGGCTCTAATAGTCCCTCTGGAGAGACAAGATATTTCTTGAACATCTTCAGCGTGGAGGCGTAATAATATCCATCGCATATTCTCTCATCGAGGTTCGCCACGAAATCAACAACCCTTCGCTTTGTCACGCTTCCATCTTCATTGAGAACCAATTCAGCACGCTTCGCCCCAAACGCTATGAAAACAGGGACATTACCGAAATTATAAAGATGATGGCGGATTGGAGGAATGTTCAGGGAAGCCATGCTTGTGATGAACATAGAACCATGGAATGGAGATACATTGAGAACTGCAGATGGAATGAGGCCGAAATAATCAAGAAGCTTCAGGAACCAGATTACCCATTTCTTTATAAGACCTGGAATATGCCCGATTATAGCAGCGGCAAGATCAGTCCCATTCGAGCTATCCTCCTCCCCGATATTCTCTTCAAGAAGCTTATTGAACTTATGATAGATATCTATAAGGGTATCTGATGGATCGCACTTAAGTTTGATAGTTGTCTCTTCCCCATCAAGGCTCATCTTCCTCTTGACTGCCATATTGATGACTATCCCATTCCTGGCATAGATTTTCTGACCTCTTATGAAGCGGTTGACAGCTGGACGCTGTGATATAGCCCTTACATATGCTGCAAGCATTATGTGAAGGATTCCGATGGAATCATAACCCTCTGTCCTCAGTTTACGTACAAGTTTTTCAGCTCCGCTTATATCGAAGCAGTCTGTAATCGTATTCTGGCTATCGCTTCTCTCGACCATGATGTATGGAACAATAGATGCAAATGGATTTAGGCTTTTTAATCTTCTTCCCTCTTTCATCTTTGCTATTTTAGTCCTCTTCTACACATAAAGTCCACATAAGAATATAATCGAGGACCAGAGGATTCAATGGAACAGAACGAACTTGGCACCAAAAGCATACCATCTCTTGTAATGAAGATGTCCTTTCCGCTCATCATTGCACAGCTTGTAAATGGATTATACAACATAGTCGATAGAATCTATCTTGGCCATCTTGAAGGTGCTGGTGCCGAGATTCTTACAGGTGTGGGAATAACCTACCCTGTAATCCTTTTAATCACGGCGTTCTCCAATCTCATCGGAAGCGGAGGTGGTCCGCTTGCTGCAATAAGACTTGGACAGAGAGAGGGAAAGAAAGCTGATGAGATCCTTACTGTCTCTGCAACCTCTCTTGTAGTTATGTCAGCAATCCTGATGCTGGTCTTCTATGTGCTGAAAACACCCCTGATCTACATGTTCGGTGCATCTGAAAGGACATTCATTCATGCAAATTCCTATCTGACAATCTATCTTATAGGAACACCATTCGTTCAGCTTACACTGGGTCTCAACCCATTTATCTCAGCACAGGGCAAGACAACTATGAGCATGCTCACTGTTATCATAGGAGCAGCTCTCAATATAATCCTCGATCCAATCTTCATCTTCGTCTTTGATATGGGTGCAAGCGGAGCAGCTATCGCAACAGTTATAAGCCAGGCTGTTTCAGGCATATATGTCGTCGCCTTCCTCTCAAGCAAGTATAGTACCATCAAGCTGGATATAAGAAAGCCTAAGATAAATAAAAAGGTTCTCCTTCCTATTCTCGGTCTTGGTGTATCCCCATTCATAATGAGCGCCACAGAAGCTGCAATAAACGTTGCATTCAATTCAAGGCTCCAGCTTCTTGGGGGAGACATGGCTGTAGGAACCATGACGATATTCTCCTCCATCCTTACATTCATAAACATGCCAGTACAAGGCATGAATCAAGCTGTCACCCCGCTTATAAGCTACAACTTCGGAGCAGCGCTTGATGATAGAGTGAAAGGTATCTACAAGTTTGCCCTCTCAGTGGAGTTCATTTACTGTTTCCTCACTTCCTGCCTCTGCAACCTTCTTCCAGGGCTCGCAATCGGGCTATTCACAACAGATCAGGAGCTTATAACCTATGCTATTCCTTATATGAAATTCTTCATAACAGGTATGGCTATATTCGGTCTCCAAAGCTGTTCACAGCAGACATTCATAGGACTTGGACAGGCAAAGATATCATTATTCTTAGCAATATTCAGGAAGATTATCCTGCTTATTCCTCTTGTCTATATACTCTCTTCTACAGCGCTGGGTATCAAAGGAGTGTTCCTTGCAGAATCCATCTCCGATGCGACCTCTGCGACTGTAACGTTCATCGTATTCATGACAAATCTTCCTAGAATCCTCAAAAAAGGAGCTCCAAAAGCATAATCTGGGTTCATTTCGCTTGCATGCAATAAATGATACTTATACGATTATGATATGTCAGAATATAAAATTACAGGCAGAATGAGAAAGACATTGGAACTCTCAAGCCGTTTACAGGCAAGGGATCCTGACTCTCTCACAGATGACCTGATTGATAATATAAACAGCATGACGATAACAAAGAGGTGCGATAAAAAGCTCTTATGCACCTCAAAGAGCACAAATGTCTCTTCATTCGTCATACCAGTAACAGAAGGAGCGGTAACTGGTTACTACTTCTCCAATCCTAAGCTATCAGAGCTGACAGGACTTGTTCCTCTCATAATCTTCTGCCATGGCGGTGGATGGGTATTCGGAAATATGGATTTCTATACCATCTTCCTAAAGCATTTAGCAGAAGTGACTGAGGCGGCTATACTCCTCATAGATTACAGACTTGCACCGAAATACAAATTCCCCACTGCAGCAGAGGATTGCTATGATGCACTTCTCTGGGCTTACGAGGGAGCTAAATACTGGAAAGTGGACCCTGACAGGATATTCATCGCGGGAGATAGCGCAGGGGGAAATCTTGCAGCTGTAACAGCGCTTCTTGCAAGGGACAGGAAAGGTCCGCAGCTTGCAGGACAGATACTATTCTATCCAATTACAGACTGCCGGCTCAGAACCCAGTCGATGGCGAACTACAAAGACAGCCCTATGCTTAATGAGAAGATGCTCTCTTTCTATGTAAAGAACTATGAAAGGGAACCGAAGGATATTCTTGCCCCAATGTTCTCCCCTCTTCTTGCTTCGGATTTATCAAGGCTTCCTCCTGCGCTGATTATCACAGCTGAGCTTGACCCTCTCTCTGATGATGGAAAGCTATACTCCGATGCATTGAATGCATCAGGCTCTAAAGCAAATGCCTTGATGATGAAAGGGGCTTATCATGGATTCATGCCATATAAGTATGCTACAGGAAGACTTCAGGGAGAGTGCGCGGCAAGGCAGTTCATAGCAGGTCGCCCTGTTGAGAATGTGCAGCTTATAACGGAAAAGGAACTGAAGAGGCAGAAGCAGAAGTTTTGACAGATTCTCAGCGTAGCTACAACATGTCACGTATAAAGGGGAAGAACACCTCAATCGAGATGCTTCTTTCCCGTGCGCTTTGGCATAGGGGACTTCGTTTCAGGAAGAACAGCAAGCATGTTTATGGACACCCTGATATCTCAATAAGGAAATACAGAATCGCAATATTCTGTGATGGTGATTTCTGGCATGGGTACGACTGGGAAAACAGAAAGGATGAGATTAAATCAAATAGGGACTACTGGATTCCCAAAATAGAGCGCAATATGCGGAAGGATATCGAGGTAAATCATATTCTAGAAAGCATGGGATGGACTGTCATAAGGGTCTGGGAACATGAAATAAGAAAGGATCTTCCCGATACCGCAGACATGATTATGAGAATAGTCGAAGAGAAGAAAAAGCTCCTCTAAATCATTTTTTCAGATAATTCTTATCGGGAAACTAAAGTTCTCCTCCAAAAAACATCAGATACAATCAAAACTAAGGGATTTTCTGATTTAAGGAGGAAATATGAGGAAAGTTTCGATTTTTATCACATTGGCACTTACCGTACTGCTAGTATCATGCCAGACCGTATCACTGCCAGCTCCTACAGCTGAGGAAGCTGCCGAGTATGAGGATACGCTGCAGGAAGTTCTTGCTTCAGCAGGCTTCGGAGGTGTTGCGAACGCAATCGGAGGAAACAGCACAGATGGAGAGTACAAAGCTGGGGACAAACTCGGTGTGTATGAGGTAACAAAAGATGGACATGTAAAGATCAATATCGATCTGAGCAATATGTTCTCAGGTGGAACGAATGTCACCTATGACATAGACATTGCTTACAAGCCTATCTTTGGAGATGAAAAGTCAATCGTCTATGTTGCAAAGACAGTTCCTGGAGATGATGGCAACGTGACAACGATAAGCAAAGCAGAGCTCAATGGAAAAGCATTTGATCCTGCTGCAATGCAAGCCATGATATCTGACTGATTACAAATCCTCCTGCTTTTGCGGGAGGATTAAAGTTCTATATAATATGGAATTATATCCTCATAGCTTCCATCATCATGCCGAAATCCTCCAGAAATTGTACCAAGAGGGGTAAATCCAAGCTTCCTGTAAAGCTTATGAGCTTTCTCGTTTGATTTCACAACGGCGTTAAACTGGAGAATCCTGAAACCAAGCTTCTTTGCAACCTGAAGCGAATCTTTTACAAGCTCCTCCCCTATACGCATTCCTCTCATAGAGGAAGCAACTGCATAGCTTGCGTTAGCAATGTGTGAGCATCTTCCGACATTATTAGGATGGAGAATATAGAGCCCTACGATTTCCCCATCTCTAACCGCAACACCTGTATAGCTCTGGGATTGGAAGAAGCTGAGAGCATCATCTGTAAGTATTTCATCCTGAGGAAATGTGTTTCCTTCTTTCACTACCTCATTCCAGATATTCTCCGCAGCGGGAAGATCTGAAGACATGAATTCCCTTATCATGGAACCTCCTGAAAGTGAAAAACGGCAAAGCATAATGCCCTGCCGTCTTGTTGAGCCGAAGCTCTATCACATCATTCCGCCACCCATGCCCTGGCCAGCTGGAGCTGCCGGTTCTGGTGCTGGAATATCTGTTACTGCACACTCTGTTGTGAGGATGAGGGAAGCAATTGAAGCTGCATTCTGGAGTGCGGATCTTGTTACCTTAACAGGATCGATGATTCCGCTCTCAACCATGTTGACCCACTTCATTGCGTTAGCATCGAAGCCAACACCCTTCTTCTCCTTCTTACATGTATCTGCGATGATGGATCCATCGACACCTGCATTCTCTGCAATCTGTCTGATAGGCTCCTCAAGAGCGCGGATTACAATCCTGTAACCAACCTTCTCTTCCTCTGTAAGATCGGAAAGATCCTTCTTCTGAAGCTCATTTACAGCCTGTACAAGAGCAACACCACCGCCTGGGATTACACCCTCCTCGATAGCTGCACGAGTAGCGCTGAGAGCATCTTCAACTCTGTGCTTCTTCTCCTTGAGCTCAACTTCTGTAGCTGCACCTACGTTTACAACTGCAACACCACCTGCGAGCTTTGCAAGTCTCTCCTGAAGCTTCTCCCTGTCGTAATCTGAAGTGCAATCCTCAATCTGCATCTTGATCTGTGCGATTCTGTCACGGATAGCCTCTGAAGAACCAGCTCCATTGATGATAGTTGTATTCTCCTTCTCTACCTTGATGCTCTTTGCTCTTCCAAGCATTGTGATATCAGCACTCTCAAGCTTCATACCAAGCTCTTCTGTAATAACCTGACCACCTGTAAGAATTGCGATATCCTCAAGCATTGCCTTTCTTCTATCACCGAAACCAGGTGCCTTTACAGCAACAACTGAGAGTGTTCCACGAACTGCATTGAGAACGAGAGTTGCAAGAGCCTCGCCATCAACATCCTCTGCGATGATGAGAAGTGGCTTACCAGACTGAGCTACCTTCTCAAGAATAGGAAGAAGATCCTTCATTGCTGAAATCTTCTTGTCATAGATAAGGATGTATGGGTTATCGAGGACAGCTGTCATCGTGTCTCTGTTATTGCAGAAATAAGCTGAAAGATATCCGCGATCGAACTGCATACCTTCAACAAAGTCAACTGTTGTCTCGATTGTCTTGGACTCCTCTACTGTGATAACTCCATCCTTTCCGACTTTATCCATTGCATTAGCAATCTCATCACCGATGGATCTATCATTATTTGCGGAGATGGAAGCGACCTGAGCAATCTCCTCCTTGTCCTGGATCATCTTAGCCTGTCCCTTGATGCACTCAACTGCATCTGCAACAGCCTTATCGATACCCTTCTTGATTCCCATTGGACTTACACCAGCAGCAACGCTCTTCATTCCTTCCTTTGTAATTGACCATGCAAGAACAGTTGCTGTTGTTGTTCCATCACCTGCGACATCATTTGTCTTTGCTGCAACTTCCTTAAGAAGCTGTGCGCCCATATTCTCGAACGGATCCTCGAGCTCAATTTCACGAGCGACTGAAACACCATCCTTGGTTACAGTAGGAGCACCATACTTCTTGTCGAGAAGAACGAGCCTTCCCTTAGGACCAAGTGTTGTCATTACTGCCTTGGATATTTTCTCTACACCATTAACTAGAGACTTTCTGGCCTCTTCATTGAACTGAAGCTGCTTTGCCATATCTATGTATCTCCTTATTCATTCTTAAGTGGCATATCACTGCCAACAGTTAAGATATATACAAACTCACAAACCGGCAAGAAGCTAACGGAACTTTTCATAGCAGTGCGAGCACGGAAGCGATGGAGAACGAGAAAAGACCTGAAAGGAGATTCACCATATCATTGTCTATCCATCTGATTCCCCGCGCTCTTTCATTCCTCTCCTCTCCATCATATTCGTCCTCAGTCAGCCTCCCATCCTTCGTTCTGTACTGAACCTGCAAGGTTGCCCCGAGAAAAGAATCGAAAACGGAACCAAGGAATCCAGATGCTGCAATCGTAAGGAAAGCTTGCAGAGTTGATCCGAAAGTTCCGGCAAAGAGAAGAGCTATCAGAAAAGAAGAAAGAACTCCCGCAGATAATCCTAAGACTGTAACTCCTCCTGAAATTCCCTTAGGAAGACGTGTGAAGGTGATTATCGAGACAGGATCTTTATGGCTGAGTCTTCCTATCTCTCCTGATAAAGTATCAGCTTCAGCTTCAGCTATTGAAGCTGCGAAAGCAACAAGGAAGGCATCAGGGTATGGAGATAATCTATAAAGAATCAAAGCAATACAGCAAGGAAGACCATTTGCTATGACCTGCATGATAGAACGACCTTTTCTATCCCCTGCTTCATTCTTCGTGAGCTTAGTTATGATTGACGAAGAGAGGAAGAAGAACAGCAGGAGCACAAACCCTGATATCCCCCCTATATAAAACACGATGAGTCCGACAACAACAGCACCTATAGTTCCACTTGGGGTAAGGAACTTCTTCTTTCTCGCGACTATGACCATCAAGCCTAGCACGATAAAGATTATGACGACTCTCCAGATTATGGGGAGGGAGAAGAAAAGATTATCAAGAATAGCACTCCATGATCTCATAGAACCTCCGGAAGAATCGCGGCTACAATCGGAACCGAGAGGTTATCAAGACCATGCGGTGTTACAACCTCTACAATAGAGACTATACAAGCAGAAAGAAGGGAAATATACCAACTGCTATTGCTGAATAGAATGAATACAAGGAATGTGACAAGAAGCATCGATAGCGTTCCTTCCAGTGTTTTGCTTCCTATCTTTATCCTCCCCCATCTCATACCAACAAGCCCAGCACATCCATCCCCCAATCCCATAGCAAGGATTCCTGAAATAACTGATGAAGGAGCAAGAAAACCTTCATTCATAAGCAGAATGAGAAAGAGCATCGATAGAGGATAGCAGACAAGCCCCATAACTCTTGAATGCGTTCTTATACCAAGAACTGCATTTATGAAGATGAAAGCAATAGGACCTAGAAGACGGAGAATGGGGTTATCAATAAGGAAGATAATTGCAAATATCGAGAAGGAGACAAAGATATGGACGAATTTCCGGGCTCCCTCTTCATGCACAATTCCCTTCTTGAGAAGCACTGCAGAGACAATAAGGACAAGAAAAACATAGCAAGCGGTAAGGAAAGTATAAAAAAGAGATGTCACCAGCTTCTTCCGCCTCCGCCAGAGAATCCTCCTCCCGAGAATCCAGAGGATCCCCTTGATGTTCTTGCCCCACCCCCACTGGAACGAGGTGCAATCGTAGATGAGTACGCGTGCCCCCATCTCCTGGAGAACGAGGAGAGAACATAGATATCCGCAACATCTCTGCCGTAATACCATCTCGCGGGTTCTACATAGATACCGCTGAAAGCCTTAACCCACTCGTCCTCTACACCCAGTGCCATTGCATATGAAAGCACATGGTAGAAGAACTCAGGATCCTCCTTCGATAGCTTCTCGATCCTATCCTTCTCGACTTTCTCCATGAACTCTCTGTATCCAAGTACCGCGGAGAGCACTTTATCCGCATACTGGCTTCTTCTATCAATGGAGGCAGCAAGGAGCATCGATACAAAAAGAGAGATAATAAACAAAGCTGAATCGACAAAACCTTCTCTTTCACCAGAACCGAAAGAAACAAGCGCAGAAGCAATGAAGAACCAGATGAAAAGCAGGAATACAGCAGGTCCTGCAATAATAGAGAATCTGAACCCATCGCTCCTCATTCTTCTCTCGATCTGCAGAGAAGCTGAACGCAGCATCATATAAGCCATCATCGAAGGAATGAGGATGAATATTGTTGCGAAACCAGGGAAGAAGAGCGTCGAGGTTATCGAATGGATAACAATGGGGATTATCATGAGGGACATGACAAGCTTTCTAAGCTTCATAGATTCAGGAGAGGAAAGACTTCTTTCCTCGGAGAAATGTTCATCCATCGTCTTTCTGACTCCACTCAGCTTCGTCGCGAATCCAGTCTTTCTCAGGTCTTTTGTATCGACATTATCCCCAGAAGCGAAGAACGCGGAGAAAAGCCTTATCTCGGCATCAGACGCTGTATCATCAAGTTCTCTCAGCTTCGTGAATTCAAAATCGTCCCCTCCATTATCTGTGATGGTGATCACACCCTTATCTGCCCAGTAGATAAGCATCGCGGAGACTGCGCTGTTATCAAGAGTGCCTTTGTATACAAATCCAGAGTCCATTGGATTCAAGCCATCAGGGGGAGTGAATCTAACAGGATAAATAAGCTTTTCATCCCTACCCTTCAAAACCCAGATAACAAACACAGCAGAGACCATCAGGAGGGAAACCGCTATTGATAGAAAGAATCCTACTGTCTTAAGGTTTATGTGATGTACAGCTTCATTGAAGTAGCCTTCATCCATCTCCACGCGAAGGGTAATACCATACCCTGAAGGAATAGAGGAATAACGGCCGCTTATAGTGCAGCCATCATCGGAGAGAGTGAATGGCAGTTCCGCCTCTGAACCATATGGCCCTGCTGTAAGCCAGATTCTATTCTGATCTACAGGATATGGAAGCGTTACAGAGAAGGAAAGCTTTTCTATATCTGTATCCCAGGCTCCGGGAGAGACTATGTTGTAGTAGATTTCGTCATAATCTGGATAATCATCAGCTCCGAGGGAGAAATCATACTCGATTCCATATTCATAAGGTCCCCCGAAAAGAAGTTTATCCGGATCTCCGAAACGAATTGATTTATATGTTCCGTTATCTTCTTCAGCAACTTCCGAAGAAGTCCAGATGAGGGAATAATCAGCAGTTTCTCCGCCAGGGAATCTGTATTGGATATCTCTATAGAACCCATGTGATGGCGATGTGTATTCCAAAGAGAGATCCTCTTTTATATTCATCGCCCTGCTTTCATCAACATCAATCCTTACAGAGTAAGAGTCAATGATAAAATTCTCCGCAGCAAGAGGGAAACAGAACAGCAGCAATAAAGCGAGAACCGCCAGCTTTCTCATCAGAACCTCACTTCAGTTCTTAATCTGTCTGAATCTTCAATTTCGATGTAATCCCTCTTTGCAAAATGGAAAAGAGAGGCAATAAGCGAAGAAGGGAATACCATTATCTTGTCGTTATACTCCCTTACAACCGCATTGTAATACTTTCTTGCATTCGCAAGTGTCTCCTCAATTCTTGCAAGCTGATTCTGCAGCGACAGGAAGTTCTGGTCAGCTTTGAGAGCAGGATAGTTCTCAGCAACTGCAAACAACCTTCCAAGCGCGCCCGAAAGCTCCCCTTCAGCTTTCATTCTCCCCTCCCCAGAGAGCGAAGAAGCCTTATTGCGGGCAGAAATTACAGCTTCAAGCGTTCCGCTTTCGTGTTCTGCATAACCTTTCACTGTCTCAACGAGATTGGGAATCAGGTCCGACCTTTCCTTGAGATGGGCATCAATACCTGCTTCTGCCTCATCGCCTTTGTTCCTGAGCTTCACAAGAGTGTTATATGAAGATACTCCCCAGAGGAAAATCAAAGCCACACATAGAAGGACGATAATAAGAGCAACCATACCTGCCCCCTTTCAGAGTTTATGCCTGCATCATAATGCGATTATCGAGTTCTGGATAGTCTCCGCAAAAATAAGCATTGCAAGCTATTCAGCAAAGCGGTAATATTGCATAGATTATGCATACTTATGCAATTTGGAGGGCGGATGAAAGAAAGACACAATCGTCTCTCTGTTGTTAAGGAACTTATAAAGAACAACAGAATAGATAACCAGGACACTCTTTTGGAACTTCTCAGGAAGGAGGGATACAACGTTACACAGGCAACTCTCTCCAGAGACCTGAAGATGCTGAAAGTCGGAAAAATTTCCGATGGCTGGTCTGGCTACTACTACACTCTTCCAGAAAGCGATCTTGTAAGCGAATCCGAAAAAAGCTACATCCAGGATGTCAGAAGAGGTATAATCTCTATTGAGTTCTCGGGGAATTTCGGAGTTATAAAGACAAGACCAGGACATGCAAACAGCGTAGGCTTCGCTCTGGATGTACTTGCACTTCCTGAAATCCTTGGAACAGTCGCGGGTGATGATACTATTTTCGTTATCCTGAGAGAGGGAATGACAAAGGAGGACCTCCTGGAAAGCTTCAATGCAAGAATCCCGGAGATAAAGGAGTGATTATGAAATATGTGAATCTCGACAAGACAGATGGCTACAAGGATCTTCTTGATGGAAAGAAAAGCACTGTAAAGGAGCTGCTGACTCCAGAAAGAGTCAAAAGCCATGATATCAAACTGGGCGGGGGGCTAAGATACAACTGGGCTGCAATGCCTCTATCTGATAAGGCAGTGGAAAAACTCCAGGCTCTTTCAGATGAGATGGATCTTGTCGGGAAATACAAGG
>CASDRY010000146.1 GCA_949283235.1 uncultured Spirochaetales bacterium
CAGCGTATCTGTAAGCTTTATACTGGATGAGATCTCCCATAGCACTCTGACAATTCCTATCCTTTTCTCGTCTAGAATGCTGAGCTGCGAATCCTCTGTCACCAGGTGTTTCTTCTTAGGGATGAAGTTTCCTTCATCATCTATCTTCCCGACATATTCGAGCGATGTCCCTGCCTGTTTCTTCTCCTTGTTCCACACATGGGACTTCTGTATATATGCATATTTCCGGCCATTGACTTCGTTGATGTAATAGCCGGTCTTCTCATCTTTCTTCATAGTTATTAATATTACTATGAAAACAAAGAAACATCAACTGAAACTGCACTAGGATTTCATTAAAATAAAAAGAATTATGAGAAATTTGGCTTTTTTACATAGTTAATAAAATAGAATTCAGGTACAAATCATTAAAATCCTTATCTCAGCCATTTGAGTTGCCAGATTTTTGCATATTGACAGGCAAAAACGGGAGCGGTAAGAGTCATTTGATGGAGGCAATGACAAACCCAGAGGTGTCACAGGTCTTTTCAAGCAGCAGCATTGCAACTAGCATTAGATATGTGCCATTTAATGGACTTAATCCTAAAATCGAATCCGATTGTCAATATCTAGGATTGACAAACAAAAGAAAGCAAGAATGGAATCAAATTCTTTCTATAAAGAACGAATATATTAATCGGATAAGCAGACTTCAAAATCTTCCAGAAAAGCAGATAATGCAGAGAATTTCTGGAAACGAAAAAAATAAGAAGCAATTTTTTAGACTGCTAAATTAAGATGTCCTTAGCTGAGAAGTAAAAGCGATGCTAATCTTCTGGTGACGGCCGGAAGAGGCTGAAGCAAGCCATAGCTTTTTAGTGATGGAGTACAGAATATCTGTAACTACCTCTTTGCTAAAAATAGGCAGCTTCAGTTCATCGATTACTTATTCAGGGGGACTGGTCAGCGCTAAGCGCAGGCCAGAGCCCAATAATAAAATTGAAGGAGCGTTGCTTACTTCCACGATGAATGGATCGTTTCTTTCTTGGCTGAATACAATCAAAGGAGGCATATCCATGAAAGGAGTGCCAAAGGACATCGGCAGGTTTCATCGCATCATAGGACTGGATCTCGCAAAGAAGACCTTCAAAGGCTGCATCCTCACTCAGGAGAAGAACTTCGAGGACAGGAAGATCATCACAGGGGCGATGGATCCAGACGGAAGGATGCATTTCATCACTGAAGTGGCGAAAGATGAGGATCTTATAGCGAAGGAAGGAGGGACATCGTCCTTCAATTTCGCAAGGGAGCTTATGGAATACTCGCCTGCATCGGTTGTCGTTCTGAATCCTGGGAAGCTTCATAAGGCTTTTGAAGCCCAGATCAAGACAGACAAGCTTGATGCGGTGAGGATCGCGCATTATGTGAGGGATACCAAGGAATCGTCATGGTGCACGGTACAGGTACCTACACAAGAGGAATCGGAGCTGAGGGCGATAATCAATTCCTACAACCTTGCGAAGAAGGACAGGACGATGAACATAAATAAGCTCCATGCGACGTTCAATCAGAATGGGATCCCTTTCCTCAGGAAGTCCGATCTTCAGAACAATTCAGACAGGGTCGAGAATATAGCGAAATACCTGAAAGGAATAGCAGTCAATGATGCCTGCATGGTAGAGGCAAGGATAACACTCATAGAATCCCAGATAGAGGAATATGTAGCTTTGATGCGGCAGGCTCTCATGAGACATCCGGAGATTTCCCTCGTCTGGCTGTCGCTCCCGGGAATAAGGACCATCGTGGCGGCATCCCTCCTTGCATATATCGGTGATGGAAGCCGCTTCTATTCCGCCTCGCAGCTCAGGAACTATGTCGGTCTTGTCCCTATGGTGCAGCAGTCAGGTGACTATAATTTCCAGGGGAATGTCTCATGGAGAGGATGCAAGCCTGTAAGGAAGAACATAATGCAGGGCGCATGGAGCATCGTGAACCTCAAGGCTGCTTGCCCTCTCCGGGATGAATGGGACTCCCTTGCAGCAAGGAATAAGAAGGAATCCACGATTGCCGTGCATATTGCCAATAAGATGCTTTCCATAGGATGGATACTTCTCAGGAAGAAGGAGCTCTATAACGGATTCGGAGACTACAGCAGGCTGAAGAGCAAGCTAAGAGAGGAAAAGCTGAGTGCTATCGATTCCAGCATGTTTCCAGAACTGAACGGATAGCACCCCCTGAATACTTAGCAGGTTCAGGATAACTTCCATCAGTTCTTTGTACAACCCTCATTTCATGCAGGGACGCTTCTTCATGCCTTCTTTATGCTATTTTCTTGAGTTTTTTCTATCCATTGATACGCATGAATTTCTAGGTTCTTGAATCACTGTAACCAATTGCAATTTTGTACTTGACAGCTTCGGACAAATAAAACTTGCTGACAACAATGTTAACGATATAACTGAAGATTTATTTGAAAAGAATTTTGACATATCCATAACAGATGCTGACGATGTTTTTGCATCATCCTTTGCAGCTATTTTTAAACTCTACTATACAAGGATGGATGACAATAGATATCATGAATTTCTAAATAAGGAATATGGCAAATCCTATGCTGTATTACGTGAGGATGAGTTCGAAAAGAAATATGGACCCCGCCCTTGGGAATTGATAAATACTATGTTGTCAAATGCTCGCCTTCCGTATCAGGTAAACAATCCTGAAGGGCAATCAAGGGAATCAGATTTCCATCTTTTCCTTATCGATAAATCTAAAAACATACAAATCCAGGTCAATGATTTATCGACTGGCGAAAAAGTTCTTATGTCTCTTGCCTTGGCTATATATAATGTTTCCGAAAGCGAGACAAAACCAGATATTCTGCTACTGGATGAACCAGACGCATCATTGCATCCTGAGTATTCAAAAGTATTAATTAACGCAATTAGAGAATCCATAGTCCAGTCTGCAGGTGTAAAAACAATTATAACAACACATAATCCTACAACGGTAGCACTTGCAAATGAAAGCGAAATTTATCAAATGGATAAAGAGCTTGGATATCCTATAAAAATCTCTAAAGAGAATGCCCTGAATTTCCTTACGAAGGATTTAGATAATCTGAGAGTCTCTGTAGAAAACCGGAGACAAGTTTTTGTAGAGAGTAGTAACGATGTAAGTTATTATGAGAAGGTCTTCAGACTACTTGATACAGAATTTTCTACACGTCCTGTTTTTCTCGCGCCTCATAATAGGGATGGGGCAAACTGTGAAGATGTGGTTAGTATTGTAAATAAACTCAGATCTTTGGGAAATAATCTGGTATATGGTCTTATTGATTTTGATAATAAAAACAAAGATTCTGCTTATGTATATGTACTTGGAACCAATCAACGCTATGCAATAGACAATTACATTTTCGACCCTATATTTGTAGCATTTCTGTTGATTAGAGAAGGAATCATCAAGACAGTCGAGATTGGGATTGGTACATACTCATTCTCCAACTTGCGAAGTTTACACACCAATGAATTGCAGAGTCTAATTGATTATATCTCGATTCAATTAGATTTATTTTCAGCTAATAAAGTTATTTGCCAGACACATAAAGGTCAAGAATATCAACTAAGCAAAGAATATCTTGAAATCTATGGACATGACTTGGAAACGAGAATAATGAACAAATGGCCAGCCTTAAACAAGGTGAAAGGGGGGAAACAACAAGAAAACATCATGAAGAATTTTGTTCTTGATCGGGTTATTAGTGAATATCCGGAATTTCTCTCAATCGACTTTGTTAACACATTAAATAAGATTGTATGAACAAAAAGATGCACACAAAGATATATCTACCCACCATTGGGACTTAGAATCAACGAAGTCTCAAAAATAACTGAACTTTTCAAAGAAACAGGGAGTTGGGATAAAGTCCGCTTCTCATATACCGAAACCAACATTTCACAATCAACTAGGAATGCTACGTCCAAGCGATATTTCTCATACATGAAGGGCTTGATTTCCTCATGGTCTGACGATGAGCTGAACAGCAGGTAGCAATAATGGAATCAATGAATCAGTCATGGGATTCCAATGTGATTGAGGGGGTTCGATTCAGATTTCGATGAAGAAAGCTTCAATATCTTCAGAGAGGAAGCAGTCAATGCGGAAATGCTCAAAGGTAAAAACCTTGATAGTCCTGCGAGAAGACTTGAAGAACTTGAGCTGATTAAGAATGGAAAGCTCACTACTGCTGCCATCCTTCTTTTCCATAGACAACCATCGAAAATAATTTCTGGAGCAAAAGTCGAAATCGGGAAGATGCGTAATGACGGCGATGTTGTCAGCAAGAAGGAGATAAAAGGCCCCCTTATGCAACTGAGCAGGAGCATCATGGAAATCCTCCAGCTGAAATATCTGTATGCCCTTATTTCCTAAGATGGCGTTCTAAGAATTGAAAACTTTCCCTATCCTTTCAACGAACTCAGAGAGGCTGTGTTCAACTCTCTTATGCACTTTTTATGTAAAGTTTACATAATCTGTGAGAGAAACTTATTACGGCATTGTAAAACGGGCTTCCTCTGTTTCATATCACATAAGCAAGAGAGGGGCTGGGAATTCTGTCATCAGCATACTAGCAAAATCAGAGATACCTGTAAATTCATTGTTTCATTTGTTTTTTTCTTGCTGCTCCAATTATTCACAACCGCTTCCACCTGTGCGATCAACTGTTCTTTATCTGGCATATAGAGAACATATCTGGAGGCGAATATGTTGTTTGATAAACCACCCAATGCGTATTCAGCAGCAACGCTATCCTTCTTTGTACGCAAGATAATGCCGATAGGCGGATTGTCTTCAGGATCATTTACTTCTGATGAATAGTAATTTAGATACATATTTATCTGACCGCCAGCTTCTGGGGTAAAGCTTTGTGGTTTTCAGCTCAATAAGAACATATGCATGTAGAATTTTATTGTAGAATACCATGTCTACATAGTAATTATGTATTGTTGACTGTTACTCGCTGTTGAATACTTACAAACATGAAGCCTCGGCAAAGCTCTAACAGGAAGTTTTCAATCTGTGCTACAAGTGTCTTCTCAAGATCGCTCTCCAGCATGGGTTTTGTCTCAGGCAGTCCAAGGAACTCAAACACATAAGCTTCCAAAACGATTACCATATAAAGTCCACAATCAGATAATCTTCCCGTCCCAAAGCCTATCTAGGAATACTTTCCACGGCATTATCCTGATTCCATCCTCTGTTGTTCGTTCAAAGATCTCTCTACATACAATGACGTAATCCTTCACAGCATCCTCATCCTTGAAAGCCCTGAGTCCCTTGAGTTCCTTGTTTGTAATGTTCTTTGAGGTTTTCACTTCGATGGCAACCTTATGTTCTATGACGAAATCAACTTCATAGCCTTCACGTGTCCGCCAGAAATAAAGCTCATCGTCAGTCATGTTGTAATCAATATAAGCCTTCAGCTCCATGAAGATGTAGTTCTCGAACATCTTGCCGTACTCAGTCATTGTCTCTGATGGAACAGGCATCCTGGCAGCTGCTCTTGCAACTCCGATATCGAAGAAATAGAACTTTGAGGTATTCACAGGTATTCTCTTAGATCCTTTTCTGTATGGCCTGAGATAGTAGCCGATGAATGTGTCTACAAGTATCTGATACCATTCCTTAATCGTGTCAGCCGACATCCCGATATCCCTGGATATATTCGAGAAGTTCATCAGCTCAGTGTTCTCGGAAGCTGCAAAGATAAGGAAGTTGCTGAATGCCCCAAGATTACGTCTTTCTCCTTCAGCTGCAATTTCATTATCAAGATAGCCTCTGACATAGTTCCTCAGCTGTGTCTGATATGACTTAGACATGAATGCCTTGGGAAGCATCCCCGTAGCAAAGATAGAATCAAGCTCCGAATTCCTGTCCTTTATCTCCTTCCATACAAGAGGGTGCATCGAAACTATCCCAGCCCTTCCTCCAAGGAGATTGCTTCCGCTTTTCTTTAGCTTCCTTGCACTTGATCCTGTAAGAAGGAATTGTATATCGCTGTGCGTCATTATATGCTGGATATCGAGAAGCACAGGAGGAAAGAGCTGAACCTCATCGACAATGACAAAGCCCTCTGTCTTTCCATTTAGCATCGACCGAAGAAGTATAGGGTTGCGTCGGAACGCATCAAGAGTGTCGCCATCAAGAAAAGTGATTGAGAGAATGGCCTTCTTCTGAAGCTCGTTCTCTATATAAGATGTCTTTCCCGTCATTCTTGGGCCAAAAAGAAAAAGAGAGCTTTCATCAAGCAAGTCTCCGATCTCAAGTGCTCTTCTGATGTATTCCATATTGCTACCTCTAGTCGGAATTTTATCTGAAAATTCCGAATTAGACTAGGATTTTGTTGATTACTGATTACATCATCTTTTTACAATACTATCCAAATTGCTCCAGTGTAATTCGGAGCACAAAATGAAAACTAAAAAGATGTATTGCACAGAATAAAGCATCAATACACAAGGATTATCTATTCTCCCATAGACAATCAATTGCTATTCATAATACGTTCACTGCAATCAATTGGAATCTCATACATATCTTGATAACATATTCATATGTTCACATCATATAGTCTCATGCAACAAGCTAAATATTTTTTATGCCTTGAATTATTTCACTACAAATCCAGATAAACTCATCAAGGCTGAGGAGTTTGTGCAGAAGGAAATCAAGCATTTTGTCGATTCAACCCTCTCTGAAATCGTCCGAGATTATAATGAGGCATCATATCTATATCCTTTCTGGAAGAATTACCCTCCTAAAGCAAGAGGAAGAAAGCCAAGAGGAGACCAATTCCCCTGGAGTGAAGTTGGTGAAAAGGTTTTGGGTGCAAAACTTTCCCGATATTTCATCAATCAATTTCAAATTAGAGATATTGGATTACCTTCTGGTAGTGATTACAGATTTGTCATCTCTAACGAAAAGATAAAAGAAATCCTCGATATTACCGATAGCCTTTGGATCTTTATTGATATCAAATCTGATGGGCCAAATGACAATTTTCCTCATGTTGTCCTTTCTCCTAATCAAGTATCTGGATCTGGAAATTGGAATGATACAGATGCTGCTTTAACAAACAATGTAATCAGAGCTTGCGGAGAAAGAGCTTCTCATGATTTCCATTGCGCAATGTCTCCGATATATGTTGAACATGAGGGGACTATCATTCCTTCGATTCATGTTGTAGTCAAACTTTCCTATATTCAGCTAGCAAAAGAAGACGAAGGTGGTGGACAACCTTTAGATACAATTGCCTCTGTAGTAATTCCCAATGGAATCCTGCTTACAAGAGCTCCCAATTACCTTAAAGACTGCAAAACATTATTCTACCCTGGAAAAGATGCCAAAATAAAAGACGTTACAAAATTACGAGCTCGTGTTAGTTTCCAGATTTTAAGAGCATTAGCCTCATGGCGTGTTTTAGAATGGCAGATACATTAACTCTCTACTTTGCCGATTCATTGGTGCGAATATGCTCTGTCCATTACTTGTCTAGATAATGCTCATCGATAAGCTTCCTTACACGATGAGCACATTCCTTTATATCTAAAGAATAACTTCACTTATTGATGGGACAAGTGCTGAATAAACATCTTTTAGCCTACCCTTCTCGTTTTCAACCTTTAGAGAAAGAGATGAAAGCCATGAAAGATCATTATCAAGACCAAGGTTTCCTGTAGTTCCTATGCTAGTTCTCTTCTTAAGTGATTCTACAGGATCCTCAGCTTCAACGCTCTCCAGATTCAGCCCGACGTTCTTATAGCTATCGCGGAAATTACCACCAGAGAGAACCTTCTCCATAACCCTGTCTGTAGCATAAAGCTCAGGCACACAAGCTTTCTTAAGCGCCTCTGGATGAACAGTGAGGTTATCTATCATTTCAGTCATTATCAGGACAAGTTCTTCTGTTGTTCTGTATCCCTCAATAAGCGGTTCTTTAGTATCCTGGAAATCCCTGTTGTATCCAGAAGGGAGTGCCTTTATGATAGCCTTTACCCTCATTGAGCAAGAACCTATGAGAGCTGTTCTGGAGCGAGCAAGTTCCAATCCATCAGGATTCTTCTTCTGCGGCATTATCGAAGAACCAGTGCAAAGTTCTCTTGGAAGAGAGAAATAACCAAATTCAGGAAGAGTAAACAGAATAAGATCCTGTGCGAGTTTTGATAAAGTCAGGGCAATATACTCAGCATGATCAAGGAAGAACGCCTCAAACTTTCCTCTGGAATTATTTGCATAAAGAACATTATTCTGAACCTTCGCAAATCCCATAAGATCAGATGTGAACTTCCTATCCAAAGGAAGTGTGACACCATAGGAAGCTGCAGAACCTAGAGGACTCTGATTCATGACATCATACAGACTGAGAAGCATGCCAGTCTCCTCAAGAAGCTCCTCTGCAAAAGAAAGAGACCAGAGAGCAACAGAAGAAGGCATCGCTATCTGCATATGAGTACGCCCAGGCATCGGAACATCCTTATTCTTCTGTGCAAGCTTAATGAGAGAAGAAGAAGCTTCCAATGTTGCTTCTGAAAGCTTCAGAAGAGCTTCCCTCATATATACACGAAGCGCTGTCTGGACCTGATCATTCCTGCTGCGTCCTGTATGTATCTTCTTTCCAGCTTCCCCTACCTTTTCTGTAAGATAGCCCTCTATTGCTGTATGACAATCCTCATCGGAGACTGTTATCGGGAAGGAATTCTCCTTTCTGAGCTTTGCAATTTCCTCAAGACCTTCAAGGAGAGCCTTGCATTCTTCTGTTGAGAGTATACCGATTCTCTCCAAGCCTCTTGCATGAGCTGCAGATCCTATAAGATCTGAAAGCACCAGTTCTTCATCATTTATATAATCATTGCGTACAGTGAAATGCTCCATCATTGAATCGAGCGTGTAATTCTTCTGCCAGAGTTTTGCCATAAAGGTAATCTACCCCCTTTTGCTATTGTTTTTCCATATCTTTCATCGAAAAGCTGACAAGAATAGCAGGATAAAGTGCATATCTATATATGAAAGCATTATTAATCGCAGCTATTACAGCAATAATACTCTCTTCCTGTCCATATGGAAGCATAAGAACATTCGATGCCTTTTATGGCAAGGATAAGGAAATGCCGGAGCTCCTGAGCTATGAGCTTGTTGATAACTCATCAATGCGTCTTGTTTACAGCGAGGATGTGTTCCTTGTTGATATCAATCTGGATGGAGAGTCCCTTGATTACGAACTGCATGGAACTCTCTTCTCAATACCTCTGCAGAGGGAATTAAATCGTGGAGAAACTGCAAGATTCTCTGTAACTGCGGAAGATGAAGCTGGAAACACGGCAAGAGCCTCCATTGAAATAGTCGGGAAGAATCTGAAGATACCTGAAGCGGTAATCAACGAGGTATCAATAAAGGGCACTTCCGAATCTCCGGATAGAATCGAGATATTATTTCTCGAAGCAGGAAGCTCCGCGGGAATGGTAATCACAGACGGACTTCCAGGAGAGGAAAAACATCGCTACATACTTCCTGATATCGAAGTCATGGAAGATGATCTTATCCTTATCTACTGGGATCATGAAAGCGAAAGCTATGACCCCATCTTTGATAATGGAAGAACAGGATATATTCTCTTTGCAGATAGCCCAGAAACGCTTTCCGGAACAAATGGAGCTCTCCTTTTGTATGATGAACTTGATGGTGAGATAGCTGATGGGATTATCTACACAACAGGAGAGAGTGAACTATCAGAAGGATATGGCAATAACAGAACGATGAATGCTGCAAAGATGCTGCAACGTCTCGGGGAATGGGAAGGAGAGCCTATCTCATCAGTTCCTGTAACATCAAGCAGAGTAATTGCAAGGCTTCCTGGAGGGCAGGATACAAACAGTGCTGCGGACTTCTTTATAACAGAAGCGAGGAAATCGACATTCGGGAAGATCAATCAGTATCTTCCGTACACAGAGGGCTGAAACCAGCCCTCGCTTCAGAAGGAATAGTAAACCTCAACCTCACAAGCGGTATCGCTCTCATTATTCTCATCATCAAGAATCTCAGTCTTCGGTTTATCCCCTGCTTTTGCTTTCTTCGCTCTGAACTCAAGATGATTAGCTACAATCTCGATAGTACGTCTTGTACTGCCATCACTTGAAATCCATTTGCAAAGCCTCAGTCTTCCTACTGTTCTGCATTCCATTCCTTTCGAAAGCTTCTCAAGGCACCTATCGCCAAGACTTCCCCAGCACTGCACTGGAATAAAGACAGTCTCCTTAGCCTTCTCTCCATTTCGATCGATATAGTAGCGATTGCTGGCTAAATCGAATTTCACAAGCCTCACACCCTCCGGTGGTTCCGACAGCTGTATCTGTCTCGGATCGGAGACAAGGATACCTTCTAGTAAGATGCTATTAAGATGATTCATTTCATCCTCCTAATATCTATACGCTCTAAGTGGCTGATTTGGACAAATTCTGATAAAATATTCTTATGAAACTCACAGTATTATCTGTCGGAGGATCAATCATCTCCCCCGATAAAGTAGATTACCTCTTTCTTTCATCATTCAGAGATATGATTATTTCCCATCTTTCTTCACATGAAGATGAGAAGCTTATCTTCGTAGCTGGAGGCGGAGCTCCTGCGAGAATCTACCAGGAGGCGTTAAGAAAAGTCAGGCCAGATGCGGAAGCAGAACTGCAGGATATGCTCGGAATAAAAGCAACCCACCTGAACGCCATGCTTCTGAAAGCTATCTTCGGTTCCCTCTCCCCTGATGATATCGTGACAGATCCAACTGATCCTGCCCTCAGATTCACAGGAAGAATACTTGTAGCAGGAGGATGGAAACCAGGATTCTCCACAGACACAGATGCTGTCTACCTTGCAAGAAGATTCGGAGGAAAGACAGTAATAAACCTCTCGAACATAAAGAAAGTATATACAGCAGATCCTAAGAAAGATCCGAATGCCGTGCCCATCGACAGAATCTCATGGAAGGATTTCAGGGCGATGGTTGGAGACGAGTGGAATCCTGGACTGAACGCACCATTTGATCCTATTGCCTCCCGCCTTGCAGATGAAAGCAATATGGTAGTAATCGCAGCAGATGGCAGGAATATAGAGAACACAAAAGCAATCCTCGAAGGCGGGCCATACGAAGGAACAACTATCGGTGCTTAAGAGACAGAAAGTATGGATCTGGATCTGCAAATGATGCAGGAAATGGCACATCCTTTGTGAAATCAGGGATCCAGAGGATATCATCATCCGAAGGATCCTGCATAAAGCCATCATCTATTCCATAGACCTCCATCATATCAACAAGGAGGTCATATTCTTCTTCCGTCATCTTAGGAAAGCCCGGATCTCCCTTTGGAGGCACGAACTGAGTCATCAGAGAGAGGTAAAAGCTATCCTTATAACGCTCCGAAAAAACTCTCAGGAATTCCAATGTTGATTCCAGCTCTCCAGGGAAGACAAGATGGCGAAGGAGCGTTCCCTTCATCTTCTCCAGATCCGTCTTCGGATGCCATTTCTTCACCGCATCAAGAAGAGGGATTATAACATCAGCATAATGCGCCTTACCGCAGAAACGTGAAGCGGTTTCCCTTGAAAGCGTCTTGCAATCAAGAAGGTATATATCGATATACTCATCAATTTCCTTCATAGCCTCCACGCTCTCATAACCGGAACTATTCCATACAACAGGAAGAGAAAATCCCTTCCTCTTGGCCTCCTTCAGCGCATTGATGATAGATGGTATGAAATGAGTACCTGTAACAAGATTCAAAGTAGCAGCTCCATCGCTCTCAAGTGAGAGCATAAGGCGTGAAAGCTCCTCATCTGTTATCTCAATGCCAAGGTTCATTCCATCTGATCCTGAAATCTGCCTATTCTGGCAGAACTGGCAATGAAGAGGACAGCCTGTAAAGAAAATCATCCCTGAACCGTGTTCCCCTGTAATAGGAGGCTCCTCTCCCCTATGTAGTCCTGACCATGCTATACGGACTTTATCACTCTGGCCGCAGATACCAACTGATCTGCTTCTATCAACTCTGCAGAGATTCGGGCATAATTCGCACTTTGAATAGTTCATAAAGGGATAATACCACAAACAAACTTCACATACACCCTGATTGACCGGACTCTATAGTTTGAAGAAAATCTGAAGTATGAGAAGTGAGACGAGAAAGGAAAGACGCTTGATACTCTCCATAGATGGCGGAGGAATGAGGGGAATCATCCCCAGCTGGATACTTTCCCGCATCAATGAGGAGTTGAGAAAAAAGGGAGACAAACGTCCACTCTACTCACACTTCGATCTCATTGCAGGAACAAGCACCGGTGCCTTGATAGCATCTGCCATGTCAATCCCAACAGAAGGAACCGCTTTTCCCAAAGAGGACGCAGAAGAATACGCGGTTTACTCGGAGAAAACCGAGAGGAAATTCTTCTTCAGGAAGATAATCAGGGAATACAAAGGAAAAGTTATACCATCTGCAGACCCTTCTGCTTTCACTGATTTTTACATCAAGAATGGTCCTAAGATCTTTCCTCAGAAAAGCGTCGGAGCAATCATCGGACCGCTTTTCACAGATAAATACAGCGGTTCGGAGTATGAACGATTTTTGAAAGAGCTTTATGGAGAAAGGACGATGGGAGAATTGCTTGTTCCAACATTGTTGCTAACATATTCTTCCAATAACGGTATTTTATTTCCTATAACAAGCTGGAATACCCCAGATATCAAAATATGGGAAGGCACACGAGCCAGCTCTGCCGCTCCTCTTTACTTCCCGCCATTCACAAAAACATATAATGAAAGGAAACACCAGTTTATAGACGGAGGAGTGGCCGCTAACAATCCATCGCTCATTGCCTATTCACTAGGAAGAGAACTCTATAAGAATGCAGATGAGTTCTATATTCTAAGTTTATCAACAGGGGCTCCTGTCTACAAAACCCATGATCAGGGGCTTGGCGGCATAACAGGCTGGGGAAAGGAGATATCCAAAATCTTCCAGAACGCGGAACTCCAGCTTGCGGACACAGTACTTCCCTCCATTCCGGGAGTGCATTACACCAGAATCTGGTCTCCAGTCCTCGAAAGGAAGATAAAGCTCGATGAAACAGGAAGAGATACCATGAACACGCTTATAGCCGCCGCTGAAAGAATCTATGATGACAACAAAGATGCAATGGGAAGCTGGATAGATATGCTCTCCTCAACTCCTGTCTCAGATGCGGTAAAACTCAGAAACGAGCAAGAATCTCATCAACCTTTGCTGTCATAGTCTCTCTCATCGCGCGGAGATTATATCCATAGCTGCCAAGACTGATTCGTTCTCCAACGATATCTGTAATGACCTTAACAGCAAAACATGGAATCCTCTTCAGATAGCAAGCAAGAGCAACTCCATAGGCTTCCATATCAGTGGCATCGGATGATTCATCTTTTACAGAAGCAAAACTCCCAGAAGATGAAAGGATGTACTCTGAAGTGCTATCCAATGCAATCGATGAAATTGTGGCCCTTGAAGGAAGGAGGGTTGCTCCAAGAGGAAGATGAAAAGCAGTGAGATTGCTATCGGGAGTGATCACACGCGAAAAAGACACCACATCTCCTAGTTTAAGCTTCCCCATACTGCCAGCGCTCCCGACAGAGAAGACTATATCAGGGTCATGCTCAGCTATCGCATAAGCAGAAGACGCTGCGGCTAGCACAGGTCCTACCCCTGACACCACTTTGATATACTCATCTGAAAACGGCTTCAATTCAGCTTTGTCTGAAGCTACAAGAAGAACTTTCAAAGCATTCTCCTTCTTATCTCATCCATAACAGGGGAAAGTGCTATTCCTAGTCTTCTTTTCCTTCCCTTCATCTTTGCATCCAGAACTGCG
The DNA here is from genome assembly GCA_949283235.1 of uncultured Spirochaetales bacterium. Classification (GTDB taxonomy): domain Bacteria; phylum Spirochaetota; class Spirochaetia; order Sphaerochaetales; family Sphaerochaetaceae; genus Ornithospirochaeta. The sequence continues at coordinate 13,924 of CASDRY010000146.1, forward strand.
TTTGTTGAAATAGAAGTGGCATGTCCGACTGAACCGAAGAAGCTACCGCCTTTTACGACAAGAGCGAAAAGAAGCGAGGCGAACAAATCCCCTGAGCCAGGGTAAGATACGCCAAGATCATCATACTGGAATAGCCTGATCTCATCTCCATCCCAAGCTGCATTTCCAAGCCCTCCAGCTTCAAGAGGTATTCCTGTTATAACACCACGCTTAGGCCCTAAAGAACGGAGAACAGTAATCTGATCTTTTATAGCTCGAGGTCCCTGCTTTTTAAAGCCATCATCAAGACCTGTGAGAATCATAGCCTCTGTGAAATTCGGTGTTATGATATCAGCATGCTTTACAAGAGTTATCATCTCACTGCATAGCTCATCGCTTACAGTCTGATACAGCTCACCATTATCTCCCATCACGGGATCGACAAGAAGGAAAGAAGAGAAGGCTGATGCAGCATACTTTACAGTCTCTATCTCCTCTGCAGAGCCAAGGAAGCCGGAATAAACACCATCGAATCTGAGTTCAAGGCGCTTGAAATGATCAAGTATCTTCCTCATCGCCTCATGCTCATCCTGAACGAAAATCCCATCAAACCCATCTGTCTGCGTAGATAAAAGCGCTGTCGGAAGCACAGCAGTCTCCACCCCAAGCGCTTCCAGCACGGGAAGCACTACAGTGAGGGAAGACTTTGAATAACATGAAAGATCATGTACAGCGAGAACAGCCATCAGATAGCAAGACCTGCAATCGCGGCTCCAAGAGTCGGAGAATTCTCAATGTTCACAATCTCATAGTATCTTCCATGTTTCTTCTCAAGAAGCTCATCAAGATACAAGCGTGTATAGAACTCAAGGAATGCTGTCTTATAGAAAGTAGTTCCATCAGCGTTGATCACAACAGGAAGACGTGGCTCGGCGCCTGCATCGGAGCGAAGGACAGCAGCCGTGAGATTTATAGCAGTAAGTTTTCCAGCCCTCTCGATTATGCTTTTTATAATCTTATAAAGCGCTGTAGCATCCTCTTCATTGTCACCAACAGCCTTGACAAGATCATAATCATTGTTGTGGCAATCCTCCAGATAATGACTCATTCTTGTTGTATCAAGAGGAAGATAGGCTTCAAAACGCTCTCCAAACGCTTTTGTAAGAACGCCTTCCTTAACTGCAGCTTTTATTACATGCTCAGCAAATGGCCCAAGATATGCTCCGCTTATCTTCTTCTCAAACCAGTACTTACCAGGATCTTTAGTACCGCTTACAAACTCCTTATCCAGATCTCCCAGTTCAATAGCAAGACAGCCAGACTCAACATTTATGATTTCCCTGCCATCACTGAGGGAAATCTTTCCTATCCTGTCATTTCTCTCTGTGTATGCTGTATTCGTCCCTGTACCGAGAATGAATCCGATATATGAGGAAGCGTAATCAGGACGGGCGGCTTTTGCGGCAAGAAGCGTTGCTACAGTATCATTGACGACAGCAACTTTCTTTCCGGAAACATCATGCCCACGACGCTTCAGCTCTGCAAGAAGATTCTTTCCAAGAGGTTTTCCTATAACCTCAGGAGCTTTGATCTCCTTTGAGAATACAATTGGAATACCATCATGATCCTCTGTAATCTTGGCAGCATATGAGAAGCAGAATCCGATTCTATCGCTCTTATCGATAAGACGCTCAATATTGTCTGCAAGAATCGAATAGAACTCAGCAGCACTGACCTCTTCCTTGACACCAGGCATTCCCACTTTCCTGAAATCAGAGATGACAGGATGCTTGTTCTCATCAAATGTCACAAGGCATGTACGGAAATTCGTTCCACCCGCATCCATTACGATAACGCTCTTTCCGGGGACTATCTCAGCATCAGGCGAGACGTAGGTCGGTATCATCTGCAGAGAACTTGAATCCTCAACAGCCAGGCCCTTCTCCATCTCTGAGAGAATAAAAGAAAGCGTCTTCTCCTCATCCACTGCAGATGAGGAAATCATATGTCTCTCGAGAAACTCCTCAGTTTTTCCCATCATATCCTCCTAGGAACCGAACACGATAGTAATAGGTTCGATATCAAATACTTCATTATTGACTTTAAGGTTTTCCGCGCTTATTGTCACTCTTCTTTCTGTCATTCCCTGAACAACAAGAGTTCCTTCAATAACATATCCATGCTCCAGCATCGCGCCTGTTACCATAAACGAAATTGTGATATCAGCTCTGAATCCTCTCCAATCAGGATTACTTGACATCTCCAGTCTGGTAGTAGTCCCACCCCTGTCTAAGCGCACCGAGCCATCAAGGATAATATCCCCGGCATTATAACCATGCTTATTCAGATGGCTTCTAAGAAGCCCATTGGTCTGAGTTCTGTCGGAATAAGCATCCGATACACCCACGCCATAATTCACTCCGGCTCCAAAAAAGGAAAGAGAACCAGCGTAGGTCGATACATCAGACCTTACAAAGGAAATAAGCGAAGGCACTACACCATCGCCATTCACAACATTAACTCCCTGCAGCGTTATGCGAGGCTCGGACAGATAAGCAGCCATTGATGAGATAAGACCATCGTATGCTCCTTCCACAGCGACTGCCTTTTCACTGCCAAGCGATGCTGATACAGAACAACAGAAGACCAATAGAACTATGATAAAAGCTAGAGCTTTCCTCATTGTCAAGTCCTCCATATATCAAGATTCTAGCAATGAGAAAATCACTCTGCAACGGAAAAAACGCTTATTCAGAACGCCTAAAGCCATCAAGTTCCTTATCTATGCTTTTATCATCGACTTTGAAAAGGAGAATTCCTCCAACTGCAAATAGTATGATAAGAGACAATATTCCATAGCGCTGCTGTCCCGTGATAACAGTCACAACACCAAGAAGAAGAGGCCCTATAATCGCTGCGAATTTTCCCAGCATATTGAAGAATCCATAGAACTGGGAAGATTCCTCTTTAGGAATAAGACGTGAGTAATAAGACCTTGAAAGCGCCTGTATGCCTCCCTGGAAAAGCCCTATGCAGACAGCCAGGATGTAGAACTGAGTCTCATTCGTCATAAAAAAGCCAAAGCAGGCAATAACTGTATACGCTATGATAGCGACTAGAAGCGCATTCTTAACTCCGACTTTATGTCCGAAGATGTTGTAGAGAAGCGCTGCTGGAAATGCCACGAACTGGGTTATCAGAAGAGCTATGATAAGGCTTGAAGTAGTAAAGCCAAGAGCAGTTCCATAATCCGTTGCCATCCTGATGATTGTGTCCACTCCATCGATATAACACCAGTAAGCAACGAGGAAGAGAGCGGTGTTTCTCAATTTCTTAAGGGAAGTAAGAGTTTTCTTTACAGCCCCGAATCCATCTTTCACAGCCTGCCCTAGCCTTATTCTCTCTCCACCTTCCTCCTTAACAGCGATTGCAAGAGGAATGGTAAAGACAATCCACCAGATACCGACCATTAAAAATGATACTTTTACAGCTGTTATCTCATCTGGAAGGCCAAATGTAGCAGGGAAAAGATACATAAGCACGTTCAGAAGGAATAGAAGTCCTCCACCGATATAACCAAGTCCATACCCAAGGGATGAGACGAAATCGACCTTCTTCTCCGAAGCAACGGAAGGAAGAAGAGAATCATAGAAGGTATTAGCACCTGCAAAACCGACATTCGCCAGGATATATAAAACCATTGCAACTGGCCAAAGCCCTATCGAAACCCAATATAAGCCTCCTGTCATAACCGCGCCAAGGAAAGCGAAAAGAATCAGGAGCTTCTTCCTGTAACTACCTCTATCTGCAATAGCACCAAGGACAGGAGCGCAAACTGCAACTATAAGGGATTCTATTGAGTTCCCTAAGCCAAGGAAGAATGTACTTGTTGCACTATCTGCACCATAAGACCAATACTGAGAGAAGAAGATCGGGAAGAACGCAGCCATTACAGTTGTCGCAAAAGCGCTGTTAGCCCAATCATATAAAGCCCATGCGAATATTTCTTTGCGAGAATCCTTCATAACAGTGTGATTCTACGTTTTCTTCCCCTATAAGACAATTAAGCTTATATTAATAAGTAGTTAATAAAGGAGATAAAAAGTGACTATCGCAGCAACTTTTGACAAGGAAAACGGAGAAATCTTCCAGCATTTCGGAAGAACTGAGACTTTCAGGATATATACAATCGAGAATGGAAAGATTACTGACAAGAAAGATGTCAGTGCAGCTGAGACAGGAGGACATAGCGCTCTCGCACCATTTCTGAAAGAACATGGAGTGGAAGCACTCATTGCTGGAGGTATCGGAGGGGGTGCAAGAACAGCTCTTGCTGCTTCAGGAATAAAACTCTACCCAGGCGTTTCCGGAAGTGCTGACAAAGCTGCAGAGGCTTTTGCAGAAGGAAAGCTTCAGTATGATGAAAATGCTGTATGCCACCACCATGATGGCGAGCATCAGTGCCATTGAGGACACCTATGAAGACTGTAATCATCGGAGGTGTTGCAGGTGGAGCAACCGCTGCGGCAAGGCTCAGAAGGCTCAGGGAGGATGATGAGATAATCATCATAGAAAGAAGCGGTTACATCTCTTATGCAAACTGTGGACTACCCTACTATGTCGGGGGTGTAATAGAGGGGAAGGGAGAACTTACCCTCCAGACTCCCCAGAGTTTCTGGAAGCGATTTCGGATAGAAGCCAGAACACAGCACGAAGCTATAAGCATCGACAGGGAAAGGAAAGAAGTAAGAATAAAAGATCTGACAACAGATTCCGAATACACTGAAAACTATGACTTTCTCATCCTTTCCCCGGGTGCGGAGGCTATCATTCCATCACTTTCTGGAATCGAAAGCGATAGGATTCTCACCCTCAGACACACTGAAGATGCTTTCCTCTTGAGAGAGCATGCTGAGAAATTCGGAAACGGCAGCGCTGTTGTAATCGGAGGAGGTTTTGTAGGTCTTGAAAGTGCTGAGAACCTTAAAGAGATGGGGCTTGATGTAACACTTGTCCAGCTGACAGATCATGTAATGCAGCCTTTTGATGCGGACATGGCCTCTTTCCTCCACAGCGAGATGAGGAAGAGTGGAATCAAACTTCGTCTTGGCACAGCTGTAACAGGCTTTGAAGATGGGGATGATGGCTTCTTTGTGCTGGCGGGAGATGAGCGAATCAAAGCAGATTTCGCTGTGATGGCTGTCGGAGTAAGACCGGATACAGAAATCGCGGTGAAAGCGGGGCTGGAAACAGACAGAAGAGGTTCAATAATAGTTGATGACACAATGAGGACCTCAGATCCCTCAATCTATGCAGCGGGCGATGCTGTATCAATCCTGAACAGAGCGACAGGAAAGTATGGCATGATAGCTCTTGCAGGACCGGCCAACAAGGAAGGAAGAATCGCTGCAGATAATATCGCAGGTCTTGAAAGCCATTACAGGGGAAGTACCGGAGCATCCGTTCTGAAACTCTTCTCGCTTACAGCAGCGGCTGTAGGTATGAATGAGGAAAGCGCTGAAGCACTGGGAATTGATTACGATACTGTCTTCACCCTGCAAGGAAACCATGCTTCCTACTATCCCGGGTCTCAACCGATAATGCTCAAAGCAATATATGAGAAGAAAACCGGAAGGATACTTGGGGCACAGGCTGTCGGCAAAAGCGGTACAGATAAGCGTATCGACACGTTGTCTATAGCTGTAGGATATGGACTTACAGCAGATGATCTAGCTTCGATGGATATGGCTTATGCTCCTCCCTACTCATCTGCAAAGGATCCGGTGAATATAATCGGCTACATTGCAGGGAACAAGCTCAGAGGTCTTCTTGAGGAGTTCTCTTATAAGGATATCGAGAACATCGATCCTGATAAGGAAATGCTTATCGACCTCAGGACAAGGAAGGAGACTGAAAGCGACATGATCGCAGGCGCTGTGAATATTCCTCTTGATGAACTTAGAGATAACCTCGACAAGCTCGACAAGTCGAAGACAATTCTCGTCTATTGCAGAAGCGGTCAGAGAAGCTACATAGGAGCAAGAATACTCATGGGACACGGCTTCAAGGCAAAAAGCCTCTCCGGAGGGTATTTCCTATATGAAAGCATCATGAAGGACAGGCAGAATCGTTAGGCGATTCATGCTATATTAAGAATATGAAGACATTTCTCTGGTACGACCTGGAAACATTCGGTCTAAACCCTCGCTATGACAGGATTGCACAGGCTGCAGCAATCAGGACAGATATGGATTTCAATCAGATCGGAGAGCCTATAGTTCTTTATGCTAAGCTCTCCCCTGATTACCTTCCCACACCCGACTCATGCCTTATAACGGGAATCACCCCACAGGAGGTTAATGAGAAGGGAATCCCGGAAGCTGAAATGATTGAACGCCTAAGAGCTGAGTTCATGGTTCCCGATACAATCACTGTCGGTTATAACAACATAAACTTCGATGATGAAGTTATAAGATCTACGCTCTATCGTAACCTGTATGACCCATTTGAGAGAGAATATCGCAACAGATGCTCAAGATGGGATATCATAAACCTTGTCAGAGCAACCAGGGACCTGAGACCTGAAGGAATTGTCTTCTCCAAGCTCAACAGCGAGACAAATGCTCCATCCTTTAAGCTGACGGACCTGACTGAAGAGAATGGCATCGAGCAGATAGGAGCCCATGATGCACTTGTAGATGTGAGAGCCACGATTGCCGTCGCAAAGCTCATAAAGGAGAAGCAGCCCAAACTCTTCCAGTGGGCCATAACCCACAGATCCAAAAACGAGATATCGAAAGAGATTAAGGTTCTTAATCATATTCCGTTTTTGCATACATGTCCCCTCTTCGTCTCTGAGAAGGGAAATACCCATCCGCTATTGCCTCTCTTCTACGAAGCTGAGAAATCTGCAGCTCTCTACTGTTTCGACCTTACCCATGAAATACCGGAGAGCGCGAAAGGGAGCTATCAGGAGACAGGAATAATGAGGCTGATGATCAACAGATGCCCTTTCATAGCCCCTATAAGCACTCTCGATACAGAGAGCGAGAAGAGACTGGGATTCACAAAGGCGCAGATCTGGGATAAGGCAAGCAAGGCTGTGGCCTCACCTGTGCTTTCAAAGGAATCAATTCTCGCCGCGAAAGAACCATATGAGGAGAATGCGAAAGATCCGGATCTTACAATCTACAGCAGTTTCACCTCAGATCATGATAAAGGCGTAATGGCCTCCATAAGGGCAATGAAGCCTGAGGAGAAACTAAGCAAGGGTGAGCATCTCTTCGATGAGGATAAGTATCATAAACTTTTATGGAGACAGGTTGCCAGGAACTGGCCTGAAGCCCTTTCCGAGAAGGACAGGGAGAGCTGGAAGAATTTCTGCGCGCTCCGTCTTATCAATCCACCTGTTGAGGGAACTCCGACTTATGAGCTCTATATGAGAAGCGTTGAAGAAAAACTTGAAAGCACCGACACAGATTACAAAGCGAAGGAAATACTCCTGAAGCTGAAGGAATATGGCGAGGAGCTTTTCGATAAAGTAATTAAGTGATATAAAGATTTGCTATGTCCGAATTAACAGATAAGCTAGAAGGTTTCAGTGCTCAGCTTGAAGAGCTCGATAAAAAGCTCTCGGGAGAAGCCCTGAATGACATGAAACTATACAAGACGTTGATGCAGGAGAGATCCCATCTCGCCCCTGTCGTCGATAAGCTTACGGAGATGAAGAATCTTGAGAAGGAAATCGAGGACTCAAAGGAGCTGATAAGATCTGGAGATGATCCAGAGCTTGTCGAGATGGCTAAGGAAGAGCTTTCCACACTCGAAAAAGATTATGAGAAGAAAGAGAAGGAATGCAGGATTCTTCTCATACCGCCAGATCCACTTGAGGGGAAGAACATCATCATGGAGATAAGAGCGGGAACTGGTGGAGATGAGGCTTCCCTCTTCGCTGCAGATATCTTCCGCATGTACTCCCACTATGCTGAAAAGCAGAGATGGAAGATGGAGATAATGTCCTCAAGTGAATCAGGAATCGGAGGCTATAAGGAAATTGTTGTCTCTATTTCCGGAAAAGATGTCTATGGTTCCCTGAGATTCGAATCTGGAGTCCACAGAGTACAGAGAGTTCCTGAGACAGAGTCAGGAGGAAGAATCCACACATCTGCAATAACAGTCGCTGTTCTTCCTGAAGCGGAGGAAACAGATATCGAGATAAAGCAGGAAGACCTCAGAATCGATGTCATGAGAGCTGGAGGCCCTGGTGGGCAGTGTGTCAACACAACAGACTCCGCAGTTCGTATCACACATATTCCTACAGGACTGGTGGTAATCTGCCAGGATGAGAAATCCCAGATAAAGAACAGGGCAAAGGCTATGAGGGTTCTCCGTTCGCGACTGTATGAGATGGAAGAGGCAAAGAAGCAGAAGGAAAGAGCAGATGCAAGGCGCAATATGGTAGGCTCTGGAGACAGATCTGAGAGAATAAGGACATATAATTTTCCTCAGAACAGAGTCACTGACCACCGCATTAACCTCACCCTCTATAAGCTCGACTCGATAATGGAAGGAGATCTCGATGAGCTCATAGATGCTCTCAAGCTTGCAGCTGGCGAGGAGGCGCTTAAGGAAGCGTGATACTCTCCCAGCTCAGAAAGGAGCTACTTTCGAGAATCGATCAAGTAGATGCCAGAATTATTGTACGTCTCGCGACAGGCCTTGATGATATCCACCAGATTACGGAATCTGGAATGGAAATCAGTGAGGAGATGTACAATAAGGCAATAACACTGCTTGAAGAAAGGCTTTCAGGGATTCCCATGGCCTACATCATGGGTGAAAAGGAATTCTATGGCCACACCTTCCATGTAACCCCTGCAGTTCTCATACCCCGCCCTGATACAGAAACCCTTGTAGAAACTGCGATAAAGCTTTCAAAGCAATTCAGAAATCCAAGAATCCTCGATCTCTGCACAGGAAGTGGAGCTATCGGGACATCAATTGCTTATGAATTGGGCTGTGATGTATCGATTTCAGATATCTCCGAAGATGCACTTAAAATAGCGAAGGAAAACTATAAGAGAATTACTGGGAAAACTCCCGATGCAAGGCTTGGAGATCTATTCGAGCCCTGGAGAGGGGAAATTTTCGACATCATCGCAACAAATCCTCCCTATCTTACAGAGAAATGGTATGAAGAGACTGAGATAAGCGTAAAGACAGAGCCAGTGGGTGCATTCCTGGGTGGTGGTGATGATGGCTTGACACTTATAAGGAAGATTATCGAACAAAGCCATGATTTTCTCACACCAAATGGCTATCTAGCCATTGAGTGCGACTATCGACAGATAGAAATATGTGGTAGTCTTTTAAAAATAAATGGCTTTACCGATATAAATACGGTAAAGGATCTTGGCGATAAGGAGCGTGTGATATATGGCAGAAGACTTCCCGAATAAAGAACTTGTCGATAAATTCGTGAAGAAAATCATACGCTACAGCGATGATGATAAGGATAAGATCGCCGCGGCAGCTGTCTTTGCCTCCAAGAAGCATGGAGAACAGAAAAGAAAGACAGGAGAGCCTTATATAACCCATCCGATGGCCGTTGCTGAGATTCTCATGCAAATCGGAATGGATGCAGATACAGTCTCCGCGGGGCTTCTCCATGACACGCTGGAAGATACTGACACAACTGAAGAGGAGATCGCGACAATCTTCGGCAAGGAAGTCGGAGAGATGGTCCAGGCTGTAACGAAGATCTCCAGGATCACAGATGAGAAATCGATACAGGAAGCTGAGACCATAAAGAAGATGTTCTTCGCGATGTCGAAGGATCTCCGCGTTATCCTCATAAAGCTTGCAGACAAGCTCCACAACATGAGGACCATTGACGGGCTTTCCCCTGAAAGAAGAAGAGCTTTCGCGGAGGATTGTCTCGATATCTTCGCCCCTATCGCTGACAGTCTCGGTATGCAGACTATAAAGAGCGAACTGGAAGACCTTTCGCTTAAAGCACTGAAACCCGAATCCTATGATTACATAAATGGTTATCTTCTCGAGAAGAAAGGAGAAATGACCGCTTATATCAAGCAGGTATCGAAAGCGATAGCGGAAGCCTGTGCGAAAGCTGGTATTACGGATATAGAAATAACAGGAAGGGTCAAACACGCCTACTCCATCTATCAGAAGATAAAGAAGAGGAAGAAGGAGATCGATGAGATCTACGATATCCTCGGAATAAGGGTAATCTGCCAGACAACAGTTGAATGCTACACGATTCTTGGCGTTATCCACTCGATGTGGATTCCTATCGAAGGACGCTTCAAGGACTACATAGCAATGCCTAAGGCAAATAACTACCAGTCGCTTCATACAACAGTTCTTGGGCCTCAGAATAAGCATCTCGAAATCCAGATAAGAACCCAGGAGATGCACAAGACAGCTGAAGAGGGTGTCGCGGCGCACTGGGCATATAAAGCAGCTTCAGGCTCTGAGTCCGGTACATGGAAGACTGTGGATTCAATCAATTACCAGAAGATCATCCGCAAGATAAAGACCTGGTCCAAGGAAATTGCCCAGAGCGAAGATTTCATGGATGAGATCAAGAATGAACTCCTGAAGGATTCCATAGTCGTATTCACGCCGCAGGGTCATGTCATTGAGCTTCCAGTAGGATCTACAGCTCTCGATTTCGCATATAAAGTCCACACTGAGATTGGCAACCACTGTTCAGGAGCAAGAGCAGATGGTTCGATAATCCCCCTGAATAAACCTCTTGGGAATACCCAGATTATCGAGATCATGACAAGCCCTAATGCCCATCCTAACCAGCAATGGCTTGAATATGCTCAGACAACATCCGCAAAGAAGAAGATAAGGGCATGGCTTAACAAGAACGAACAGACTAATGTACCTATAGCCCAGCCAAAGAAACAGCAGCCGCAGCAACCTTCAGCTGCGATGGAGAGCGCGAAGAAGATCATCCCATCGATGCAGGGGCTGAGATTCATCTCCCATGAGAAGAAAGGAACTGTAATCATCGGAGAGAACAGCAACATACTCTTTGACTTTGCTAAATGCTGTAACCCAGTTCATGGCGATGATATCGTTGCTTACATAACGAGAGGAAGGGGCTATGTCATCCACAAAAGGGACTGCCCGAATCTTGCCAACATGCCTGAGGCTGAAGAGAGGATAGTTCCTGTCGAATGGGACAGCCAGGAACTTGTAAGAAGGTTCTCCGTCACAGCTAAATTCAACTCCGAGCTATTCAGCGAGATTGACAATGCTGTACGAAAACACAACAGCCACCTTATACAGGGAGCGCTTGATGTCTCTCCTGAGGGTCTTGTCGGCACCTTCACTATCAGTGCTGACAACGAAGAGGCAATGAAGAAGACCACTCAGGCGATAAGACAGATTCCATCGATAATAAAAGTCCAGGGAGTCTGATCACTCCTCAAGTATTCTGAGAATTTCAGGTAGGAGCTGTTTCTTCCTTGAAAGCACTCCAGGCAAGGAATATGTATTTTCATCAATCTTCTCATAGATAAGATGAGAACATCTCTCAAATGGTGTTGTAAGAAGGATGGAATTTCCCTTTATGACATCTGAAATGAGAAGCATGCACCAGTCCAGTGCCTTCTCCTCCCTAACCTTCTCAAGTTCCTCAAGGTATCTTGTTTTGATATCAGGAACTTCCATAAGCGACATCACCTCAACCTGCCCTATAGCGAATCTCACGCCCTTCTCCGTGTATGATTTCATATCACTGAGAATAACGCGCTCAGGATCGCGTTCAGCAAGTGAGGTGCCATCTGAGAATAAGGATCTCCCGAATTCCTCATAATCCCCAATACCGCTTATCTCACATAGCCGTCTTGCCACATGCTCATCGTAGCTTGTGGTTGTCGGGCTTTTCAGGATAACAGTATCAGCGGTGAGGCCAGAAAGAAGGACCCTAGCTGTAAGAGGATCTATCTCGACTCCCCATTTCTTGAACTGCTCATATATGATAGTACAGGTAGATCCCAAAGGCTCTGAGACGATGTAAATAGGTGTCCTCATGCGGGGAGGAGCCAGTCGATGATGATCGAGAATCTCTGAAATCTCAGCATCCTCTATACCCTGAACGCTCTGCTCAGCTTCATTGTGATCTACAAGAATAAGACGCTGCTTGGGTTTATCAAGAAAGCAGCGGCGTGTGACGAATCCCGTCCATTCACCTTTATCAAAGACGGAAAGACCTCTGTAACCACTCTCCTGAAGCTTCTTCTTGGCATCATCGAAGAGCATGGAGGCTTCTATGTTCATCTCCGGATCCTCTTCCGGAATGATATCAGAGACAGGAGTGGAGAGCTTCAAAAGACGAAGCGTCTCTGCTGTATCAAGATATGATAAATAAACAAAACCCTTGAACGAAGAGAAATCTATATCCATCCTTGAAGGATCTGACACACCTGTAATGACAATACCAGGAAGCTGGTTTTCTATCGCTGCAAGAATATGCTTCTTTCTGTATCCAATGACAAGCACAGGTTTATCTACAAGACGCTCTAAGCGTGAAAGATATACCTGATACTCCATCGCCCCTATCATATAAGGAGCTCTTATCTCAACTGCATTTCCTCGCTTAAGATACTCCCCTTCGATTACCCTCTCGATATTCTCCTCCGAAAGAAGATACCTCTGCCTTATAACCCCGCTGTTCTCTCTCAGGAAAAATCCATTGATATCATCAGCTGTGAGGAGACCTTTATAGACACCATCATCGATTACAGGGACAACAGAAGGTCTTCGCCTCTGGAAGATATCCATCAAAAGGTAGAGAGGGTCTGAGGAGGAGATTGTATTTACAGGTTTTCTCTGCACCTCCTTGACCCGTGGTCTTACATCCCTTAGAAACTGAGGAAGCTCTATTCCCATCCTTGCAAATGCATTTTTCGTATTCCCATTTGCAGGCCCTAGCATTACTGGTATATATTCATTGCTGCTATCTATCTTGTTCTTCAGCACTGCATAGGAGTACGCGGCGCATACAGAATCCATATCTGGATTTCTATGTCCTGTGATATATATTCTCATGCTGTAATGGTAAACTGAAAAGAAGATAGCTGGAAGGAGAATTTATGAAAGTCGTAATTGCCAATGATCATGGCGGAGTTGAACTTGCCAAGGTTATAATGAAGCATCTCGATGAAAGAGGAATAGAATACAGCTATCTGGGAACCAGTACCGAAGAGAGTGTCGATTACCCAGATTACGCTGAAATGGCTGTGAATGAGTATAGGAAAGGCGGTTATGATTTCGGTATTCTCATCTGCGGAACTGGCATCGGAATCTCGATATCAGCAAACAAGATGAATGGAATAAGATGCGCTTTGCCGCAGAACTCCTACTCCGCTGAAATGACCAAAAGGCATAACAATGCCAATTTCATCGCATTTGGAGGAAGGGTTGAGTATCCGGAACCTGTCGAGAAAATCCTTGATGCCTATATCGATGCCTCATTCGAGGGAGGACGCCATCAGAAGAGAATCGATAAGATGATGGCGCTTCAGGGAAAGTAATCAGAAGGAGTAATCCCTCCATGTTCCTCTGAGATAGTAATCTATCGAAATGAGGGAGAATGTCACGACAACCTCATTGTTCACGGCATCGTATCCTATTCCTGTCTTTAAAATTCTTTCCCTTCTTCCCGAGACAGGAGAGCCTACAGAAAGCGGAGTAATGGATATAATAGGTCCAGCTCCGTTATTATCTAGGCGGTAGAATCCACCTATAGATACAAGAGTATTGAGTCCACTTCCAGCTACTTTCGAAGCTGTGGAGCGGTCTCCAAGAAGGGCGAAGGTAAGATCGAGACCGAACATATTCGACTGGAATGGCATAGGAACAAGCTCTGAAATACCCCAGAGATTCATCTCGAGCCTGGATGTAAGCCCGACATTAAAGCCATAGGTGAAACTGATTCCCTTCTCCGGCCACTTATATGAGGCTTGTCCGAATGAGAGGGAAACATCGAAGTAATCTGCAGCCATAACTGGCTGTAAGAGTGCAATGAAAAGAAATAATGCAATGAAAACCTTCTTCATGCCGCCCCCTAGAAGAAATATGAGAATCTCATTACATACATACCCCAGCCCCACTTTTCAGATGTGAATGAGTATATGGCATATGGTGAAAGGAACTCATATACAAAATGAGTATCCTGAAAAGTGAATGGAGCGATACCGAATAGTAAGCTCCAGTCATTTTTCAATCTGTACTGAGCCCCTGCCATCAGCGTTGGTGCCCACAGAACCTGATTACTGAATATCCAAGGAAATGGATGATCAAGAAGAATAAAGAGAGGTGTCGATACATTCATCTTCACCCCTTCAAAGAATGGAGTGACTGGGGACAAATCAACAGATACCGAGATATCTCCAGCATGAAGCTCTTTCGAAGGAGAGAAGATAGCAGAGATAGTCAATCCTCCGTAATTGCCTGTCGCTGTCATAGCTCCAACAGGCGCAAGCGAGTATCCGAAAGAAGGAGCAGCAAAGAGTGAAAAGGATGCTAGAAGCAATAGAAATGCAATGAAAAGCTTTCTCATCTCAGCCTCCTACCAGCATAAAAAGATATGCGAGAGGATTTCCCTCTTCATCCTTCAGCTTTGCAGCATCTTCAAGTGTTATATGCTCAGATATCCTGGCAATCTCCTCAGCATGCTTTTTCAGTAAAGCCGCAAGCTCAGGACTATCGATTACAAGCGCAAGTTCCTCTGAGAGCGACATGGAGCGGAAATTGAAATTCGAGGAACCTATCACAACATATCTGGAATCAACAATCATAAGCTTCTCATGAAGAAGAGGAAGGATTTCCCCATTCTCATCACTTATAGAGAGGTAGATATCACAACCTGTGGATTCCATCAGATCCGGCAGTTCCTGAAAAATTCCGCTAGCGGCATAGCCTCTGAGATCAACAGGCATTATCATGGTGACATCAACGCCTCTATCGGTAGCGGCCCTGAGAGCGCTTTTCATGTTCTTATCGAGAGCTGGAAGATATGGGAAGACAAGAATCTCATCTTCCGCACTGCCAATTAGGGCTGAATACATCGAGGAGATATACTCCGTAGAGACAAGATAAGCTGGATACTCTCCACTCCCATCTGGATAAACCCTGAAATCCTCGGTGGAGATTTTCTCAACACTTACTTCATTCCAGATATCGACAAACTCATCCATCAAAGCAGAAGCCAATGACGGAGATGAGAAAAGATACATGCTATCCCGCTGAGTCTCCCCTTCCCCTGCTCCAAGCGAGATGTAATTCATATTCATTCCACCGACAGCTGCAGTCTTTCCATCCACCACGACAAGCTTTCTGTGGTCTCTTATGACTATCGTTGCAGGATTGAAAAGATGTGTTACTGTCAGAGGGTTGTATTCAGCAAGATGAACACCACTCTGTCTCAGGAAGTAGAGAGGCGTCATGTAATTCTTCGATTCGGTCATATCAAAGGATGAAATCCCATCCATTACGAAGTAGACCCTAACACCTCTTTCTGCCGCATTCATCAATGCTCCATACATCTCCTCCAAACGAGGTGCATTGGAACCAAGAAATGTGGAGAGGAGAATATAATCCTCTGCTTCATTGAAAAGCACTGTAAGCCTATCCAGCCATTCGCTTCCATCGAAATAGACTTCAGGAAATGGTACTGAAATACTTACAGCATCTATAGATTCAAGCTTCTCCTCAAAAGAAGCAGCAGGGTTCTGCAATTCAGGTGAAATGAATGCTTCGGTACTGCTGCAGGAGATGAGAAGAAGTAGTGCTAAAAGCAATAAAAGCAAACGGCGCATCTCATCGCATTGTAGGGAAAATGAAAGGCATCGGCAATAGTTCCTTGAAGGTATATCGCACCGGTTCAGTGCGAGGTGTCACAAGGATAATCTCAGTGTCAGATGCCGCAAACTCAGCTATCACCTGAAGGCAAACCGCACATGGCGGGGCTGGCGGATCATCATCTGAATATACTACCAGGATATCAATACCGATTGCCCCTTCTGCGGCAATTGCGGTGGTTATAGCATTACGCTCCGCGCATATTGTCGCCCCATAGGAGGAATTCTCAACATTGCATCCAGGATATATTCTGCCAGTAGCTGCAGATACAACAGCCGCACCTACCTTGAAATGAGAGTATGGAGCATATCCATTCTCCCAGGTCTTTCTCGCAGCTTCTATCGCGCGCTTTTCGGTAAATGATCGAGGCATCTTTCTCTCAAGGGGTCTTATCAGATTAGCCCCATACCTTACTGCATCTGTACCTGCAAACACATCAAAAAGCAGCGCCTCAAGCTCTCCAGGTGTTGAGAACTCCTGAATTGCTGAAAGATCAGAGATAACGGAATCAGCACCCGCCGCTTCTGCAGCAGCACCATCAATGGTTGTCATCATTGAAACGACTCGGCATCCAGCTCTCTTTCCGCTCTCAATTCCTCCAGTCGTATCCTCAAAAACGACAGATACATCGGAAGATACACCAAGCTTAATCATGGCAAGCTCATAGATATCCTTCTCCGGCTTATTCCTCTTGATATCCTCTCCAGAAGCTATGAAATCGAAATCAGCCTTCTCAAGACCGATTCCTTCTATATTTGTCTCAACCTTCCAGCGAGGTGCAGATGAGCATAATGCAGTAAGAATTCCAGCTTTCTTTGCTCTTTTGACGAAATCAGCACCAGGAAGCGCTATATTCCTATCTCCTATAATCTCCTCATAGCGCCTCTTGAAGAAAGCTGAAGCCTCATCATAGGAATAGGAAACGCCAAGATTCTCAGCAGCTTTATCGAAGAAAAGCCTCTCACCACAGCCAAGAGCATTCGAGAAAGTATCCCTTGTCGCATTTACTCCAATCGTTTTGAAGTATTCGATTCCCACCTGGATGGAGATATCCTCAGAATCTGCAAGCACTCCATCCATATCAAAGAGAAGGGCTTCTATCATCTCTTAGCCCTCAGGAATTTGCCATCTCCACTGAGGCCAAGGTAGATATTATCTCCCATAATCAGACGCCCACGAAGATAAGTCATCACAACCTTTCCTGTCACATTAAAGCCCTCGAATGCTGAATACCCCGCTGCAGAGTGAATTGTATCCTTGCTTATTGTCCAGCTGTAATCAGGATCAAATAGCGTGATATCAGCATCGGTACCGACTTCTAGGGAACCCTTTTCAGGATAGAGACCAAATATCTTCGCCGGTCCTGTCGAAAGAAGATTAACAATCTGTGACATCGAGAGCCTTCCACCTGTCATTCCAAAGGTATGAATCAAAGGAAGCATCTCCTCTGTCCCCGGGATTCCAGGATAGATTGTTCTGCAATCGTCGGAAGAAAGCTTCTGCTCCCTTGTGAAAGAACAATGATCAGTAGCTACTACCTGTATCTCTCCATTAACAAGCGCTTCCTGAAGCGCTTCATTATCTTCCTCATCACGAAGAGGTGGTGTCATAACATACAAAGGACCATCATCACCATTCAGCTTTTCTTTAGTCAGGAACAAGTAGTGAGGAGTTGTCTCGACAATAACCTGCACCCCTTCCATTCTAAGTTTTCTTACACTCTCCAGCCCCTTCTTTGATGAGAGGTGGACAATATAGACTGGCATATCGAGTTCCTTGGCAATTCCGCCAACATACTCAATAGCAGCAGCCTCAGCCTCTGCAGGACGAAGCGAAGCATGATCTATAGGCTTATATGTACCCTTCCATGAAGAGGCAATCTCTGTAACGATCTTGTCGTCTTCACAATGGACAGAGACCATTAAACCAAGCTCTTTCGCATCCTTGAAGATTGTCTTAAGCTCCTCCCTATCATCGACAAGGTAGCCAACATCCTTATAAGTCGTGAATATCTTAAGAGTACCTATTCCTGCGCGCTTTATAGACTCAAGTTCCTTTTTGATATCATCACGATACTTGTAGACTCCCTGATGAAGAGCATAGTCTATAGCCATCGGAACCATTTCCTTTCTTCTATGATGAAGAGAATCCAGTAATGAAACTTTGTTATCATCAGCGAAATCAACAACAGTGGTGACTCCACCAAATGCAGCAAGTCTGGAACCTTCAACGAAGGAATCTGCTGTAACTGTTCCCCTCGATACCAGATGATAATGCGTATGTGCATCTATCAAGCCAGGGAGCACACAAAGCCCATCCGCCCTGACAACTGTGGTATCTGCAGGAAGCGTAGAGTAATCAATCGATGGGGCAACTCTCTTAATCTTGGATCCAGAGATAAGAATGTCATAGTGCCTCATCCATTCTGTATCAACAACAAGTCCGTTCTTAATCAATATGCTGCTCATATAACAAGAATACTACTTCAAACAAAACCAAGCAAAACAAATTGAAACAACAAAGGCCCGGTTTCCCGAGCCTCCTGCGAATCAATATCATATTGATTCTCATTCTTTAACTGTCAATTTTCCACCAAAGGTATCTGCTCTCTGATCAGATGAGAGATACCAGACCTGATCGGCTTTATCAGCATGTGTATATGCTGTTAATGCTTTTGCATTGTCAGTAATAGAAGTTGTCTTAGTCGATACTTCATCTCTCCATGCAGCAGGTACAGTTTCATCTCCACAAGTAAGTTTTGTACCTTCAGCTATCGTGAGATTACTTGTTCCATCTGCATCACCTACACTAACCTCGATTCCTCCAAATGCATTTCCACCTACAGCAATATCACCTTCAATCGAAACATCAGAGTTTCCAACAAGAATACCAGCATTGCAACTTGTAACACTGATATCTTTCAACGTTACAGCAGTAGAACCATAGACCTTTATTCCATACTCGCCACTATGCCAGTTAACATCACCAGCCTCATCTGGATCATCCCAAGC
>CASDRY010000147.1 GCA_949283235.1 uncultured Spirochaetales bacterium
AGCATTTGGTGAAGAAGTAATCATCTTCCATCGTGACACTTTTGAGTTCTTCACGATAATCTGCCGTAGTGTGTTGATCGCACATAGCGGGCCTCCTTTAGGGGCACCATCAGATGCACCTATAAGTAATACCCTCTAAGTGCCGATTTGTGTCAGGTTTTGGAGAAAAAAGAAGGCACCCCGGATTGAGGTGCCTGATTGATAGCTTTTAAGCGTTTCTAGCTTCTTCGAATTCTTTCTGGATCTCTGCATCAGGTTCTTTTGAGAGAAGCGAAACAACAACGATGAACACAGAGGAAATGATGAATGCAGGAAGAAGCTCATAGATTCCCCAGATTCCTCCCATTGGCTTAATGAGGAAGTTCCAGATGAATACCATTGCACCACCTGAAATCATACCTGCAATAGCTCCAGATCTTGTTGTTCTCTTCCAGAATAGTGAGAAGAGCATGAGAGGACCGAATGTCGCACCAAATCCTGCCCATGCAAAGCTTACGATTGTGAAGATGACACTATCTTCATCCATAGCGATAGCTGCACCAAGAATGGCTATGATAAGAAGTGCTGCGCGGCCGACGTGCATTACTTCCTTGTCAGTAGCGTTCTTCCTGAAAATCCTCTGCCAGAGATTCTTTGAGAAGGCAGACGCAGCAATGAGAAGATAGGAATCAGAACTTGATATCGTAGCGGCAAGAATTCCTGCACTGACAAGTCCTGCAAAGAGCGGATGGAGCATTATAGATGCAAGATATGAGAAGATATTCTCAGCATCTGAATTAGTTACAAACTGTGCTGGTACATATGCTCTTCCGATAAGGCCTATTGTAATAGCCGCAAAGAGCGAGATGACAACCCATACAGTTGCGATACGGCGGCTCTTCTTAAGCTCTTCCTTCTCTCTGATAGCCATGAATCTCAGAAGAACCTGTGGCATGCCGAAGTAGCCAAGTCCCCATGCGAGCATTGAAAGCGCTGAGATTATCCCATAAGGAGAAGCATCTCCGAAAAGGGGAGCTCCATTCTCTATGATCTGCTCTCCTGCCTCATTCAGAACCGGGGTGGAGATATTGAAGAACTCGAGGAAGCCCGGGATTGCTTTCAGGTTATCGAATACAGCTCCGAGTCCACCTGCATTGATAGTTCCCAGCGTGAGTATGACAATAAGGGCAAGTACCATCACAACTGCCTGCATGAAGTCACTAGCGCTCTCAGCAAGGAAGCCGCCAAGGAATGTATAGATAACAACAAATGCCGCTCCTGCAATCATCATGATGTGGTAGTCAACACCGAAAAGCGAAGAGAAAAGCTTTCCGCATGTTACAAAACAGCTTGATGCATATACGCAGAAGAAAATGAGGATGAACACAGATGAGATAGTCATGAGAATCTTTTTCTTCTCATGGAAACGATTGCTGAAGAAATCTGGCAGTGTGATAGCATTGCCTGCTATCTCTGAGTAGTGTCTCAAGCGTCTGGCGACGATGAGCCAGTTGATATATGTTCCTATAGCAAGTCCTGCAGCAGTCCAGAATGCATCTGCCAGTCCTGTCCAATAGGCAAGTCCTGGAAGTCCCATCAGAAGCCATCCGCTCATATCAGAAGCTTCAGCGCTGAATGCAGCTACCCAAGGCCCTAAGGATCTGCCCCCAAGATAGTAGTTTTCGGAATTCTCATTCGCTCTTTTTGCAAAGTAAACACCGATTCCGATTACAACTGCTATATACAGCACCATCGTTACCAGTGTCTGAATCTGGCTTGATTCCATTTAATCCTCCGAACGTGGTTTTAATTGCAATATTACCTGAAATAGAAACGAGATGATAGTGCATATATGACGGTAGCTTTAACATTGGCATAATATGTGTGCGTTGTTTGTAGATTATGGCTCCTTTTGCTTTGTACCTTGATTCTGTTTATTTATGATGCTAATTTTCCTGTATTACGTACAAAGAGGGTTGGAAAAATGCAGGGTCAGATGACTACTACTATTATTACATTCGTACTTATAATCCTTATTTTCTATTTCCTTATCATTAGACCTCAGAAGAAGAGGGATAAGGAAACTAAGGTAATGCTTGCTGCGATGAAGAAGGGCGATAGAGTCGTTACCATCGGAGGTATCCATGGAACTATCATCACAGTTAAGGACCAGACAGTTGTTGTCAAGGTTGATGATTCAGCTCGCATAGAGTTCTCTAAGAGCGCTATCTCCACTGTTGTCAACAAGGATGCGGCAAAGACTGCTCCTAAGAAGGTTGAAGCTAAGGCTGAGGAGAAAGCCGCTGAGAAGGTTGCAGACAACGGCGAAGCAGGAAGCATCGGCGTTAAGGAAGAAGCTGCTGCAGAATCAACAGAGAAGAAGGACGAGTAATAAGTGAAGAAAACAGGACGTGTGCTCCTGGTTCTCCTTGTGCTTGTCGTTGCGGCACTGCTTCTTTATCCGACAATAAAGTGGTACTGCTTTATTCCTGAAAGCACTAAGGAAGCAGCTGCTGGAAGCAATGAAAATATAAGGGATTATTCGAGGGGTCAGGCATCGAGAGGTGTCCGGACCCTTACTTCTTTACTGAAAAGTGACCAGGATTCAGCTATACCGGAGGAATATGGATTTCTTATTCCTGTTGCAGAGGACTATCTGAAAGAGGATGGAAAAGAGATTCCTGATGAATGGAATGTCTATGCTCTTTTATCAGCATTTCCAACTGAAAGCTCCCTTTTTGAGTCCATTGAGAGCCATTACAGGGATGATCTTCTTGAAGCAAAGAAGCTATCTGGAAATGTATTGCAGCTAGGTCTTGACCTCAGGGGAGGTATGTCAGTTGTTCTTGAAGCTGATACAGCTTCATATGCCTCTCTTCATGATGGGGAAGTGCCAACAGGCGCTGAGCTTACCTCGATGCTTGAGAGCGATATAGATATCCTTACATCCAGAATAGACCAGTTCGGAGTTACTGAACCTGATATAAGACTGCAGGGCTCTGATCAGATACTTGTTGAAGTTCCTGGAGAGACAGATCCAGAGCGTGTTGACTCATTCCTGATGGGGCGTGGTTCGCTTACATTCAATCTTGTCGATACAAGCCTTACAGAGAGAGTCAATAATGATTACCTTAGAAATCTTTCAAGAGCATTCGATGAAGATGGCAATGTTGTGACACCTGGTTACATCCCATCTGGCTATACTGTTGCCGGATACTATACAGAAGATGAATATGGTATAGACGAGCTTGAGCAGTTTGTTGTCATAGATAGTACAGAAGTTCTGGATGGCACACACCTGACCTCCGCAGAGGTTGAAAGAGATCCTCGCTCAGGCCGTCCTGCAGTTACTTTCCACCTTGATAGTGAAGGTGCTGATATATTCTATGATTTCACATCAGCACACATCGGAAAGCAGCTTGCTGTTGTCATGGATGGAAGAGTCAAGAGCGTGGCTACCATAAACGATGCGATCTCGGGAGATGTTCAGCTCTCTGGATCATTTACAGATGAAGAAGCTCAATCTCTTGCTGTGGTGCTTCAGACCTCATCTTTGCCTATACCGCTTACAGTTGTATCGGAACAGGGAGTTGGAGCAACGCTTGGAAATGACAGCGTAAGCATGGCTATAAAGGCAATCACATTAGGTTTCGCTCTTGTAATTCTCTGCATGATTATCTACTACAGCGCAGCAGGAGTCATTGCAGACATCGCACTCCTTCTTAATCTTGTGATGATGGTCGCAGTCCTTTCTGCTCTTCACTTTACACTGACGCTTTCCTCTATTGCAGGACTCGTGCTTACTCTTGGAATGGCAATTGATGCAAACGTAATCATTTATGAGAGGATAAAGGAAGAGAAAAAAGCTGGAATGACGGATTATGAAGCTGTCAAAGCAGGTTTTGATAGAGCATTCTGGACTATTATGGATTCAAATGTGACTACAATCATAGCTGCAGTTATCCTTCTTATTTTCGGTTCAAGTACTGTAAAGGGGTTTGCCAATACTCTGGCCATAGGTGTTGTCTGTTCCCTCTTCACGTCGCTTTTTGTCTCCCATCTCCTTTTTGATTTCTTCGTTACAGAGGATGGAAGAAGAAGTGTATGGCTAAGCTG
Source organism: uncultured Spirochaetales bacterium (assembly GCA_949283235.1). Lineage (GTDB taxonomy): Bacteria > Spirochaetota > Spirochaetia > Sphaerochaetales > Sphaerochaetaceae > Ornithospirochaeta. The sequence goes on from CASDRY010000147.1 coordinate 4,096, forward strand.
GAGGAGACATGAGCGTTAATTCTGGTATCCTTAGATGGCGGTTCCTGGCAATGGGATGCTCTGCGCTTCTTATTTTGACAGGATTTGTTCTCTTCTTTGTTCTTGGTTTCAATACCGGTATAGATTTCGGTTCTGGCTACTCAGAACGTATCCAGATAGCTCCTCTTGGTTTTACAGCCTGTTATGAGGGTGAGGGGACTGCACAGCTTTCAGTCTCTGACGGAACTCTTGAGCTGACAAAAAGAGATGGAAGCAATGTTGAGACATATTCCTTCCCGGCTTCGGAGTATCCGCTTACAGATGATATTGCCTCCGCTCTGGAATCCCTCGGTGTTGAAACAGTGCTTTATAGCAGTGAGAAAACAGGGAATCTTGTATCTGGATTCGGTTTTCCCGCACTTCTTTCTTCAACTCCATTCCGTGTGAATTTCAGTACGGATACAGTTGATGTGACGATTGAGGATATAAGGGAAGCGCTAACAGAACTCGGAAGCGTGAATGTACAGACTGTAGGTTCCGAAGAAGACGGGATATATCAGATAAGGGTTACAGTAGAGGAAGGAGAGAATCAGAACGATGCTGAAACGAGGATAAATACACTTCTTTCAGCTGCATTCGGCGCTGAGAATCTTGTCGTTCTGCAATCTACATTTGTAGGACCTAAGTTCTCATCATCTCTTTTCCATGATTCTCTCTTAGCACTCGGCTTGGCCCTCGTCTTGATACTCTGCTATGTCGCGATACGTTTCCGCTTCGCGTATGCAATCTCATCCATCCTGGCATTGCTTCATGATGTTCTTGCAATGCTTTCATTTGTCCTGATATTCCGTCTGGAAGTCTCAGCAACCACGATTGCTGCAGTTCTGACAATCATAGGCTATTCGATAAACAACACTATCGTTATCTTCGACAGGGTAAGGGAGAACATAAAGATTGAGAAAGCTAATGGGCTCTCGGTGGATGAGATCATCTCGCTGTCTGTAAGGCAATCTCTTACAAGGACTGTTATGACAAGCCTTACAACGCTTGTCGCGATTGTCCCTCTTGCAATCCTTGGTTCCGGGGATATCCAGATATTCGCCGTGAATCTCACATGGGGAATCATTGCTGGAGCTTATTCCTCGAATTTCCTTGCTCCTGCTTTCCTCCATTATTTCCATGCCCTGATTCCTATCGACAAGGAAAAGGAGAAAAAGGAAGAAGAGGAGTATTCATTAGTCTGATGAAAGTTCTACTTCCTGAAACATATGGATTCTGCAGCGGTGTAAGAGCTGCTATACGGAAAGCTGAAGAGGCAATAGCGGAGGCGAAGCTTGCTTCTCTTCCTTGCTTTGTCGTAGGTGATATCGTCCATAGCAAAGCTGTTATGGATGAGCTTATCGGGAAAGGCCTTATAAAAACAGAAAGAGCAGAAGAGGCGAAAGGGCCTGGAATTGCTGTAATCAGAGCACATGGCATTACGGATGAAGAGAGACAGCTTCTTCTTGATAACAACCTCCGCATTGTAGATGCGACATGTCCTGTTGTTCTCAACAGTCAGCGTCTTATCAGGGAAGATGATGGTTTGACTGTGGTAATAGGACAGCAGGGGCATAGTGAGGTAACAGCTCTGCTTGGGTCAGGAAATGCTGTTCTTGTTGAAACATCCGCAGATCTGAAAGTGCTTGAGAAAAAAGCTTATAATGCAGTTGTCCAGACAACATTTTCAATTCCTGGTCTTGAAGAGATAATGAAAGAAGCTTCTTCAAGAGGGATAAAGCTGAATCTCCTGAATTCTGTCTGCAGGGCTTCTATCGAAAGAAGGGAAGCACTGGAGAAGCTTGCTGGAAATGTTGAGGCTATCTTCGTTGCAGGTGACAGGAATTCGAAGAATACAGTAGAGCTTTATGAAGCTGGTAAAAGCTATGGGAAGCCTTCATTTCTTGTTTCCTCGCCTTCAGAGATAACAAGCGGGATGCTAGGGTTTTCAATTGTCGGATTGACAGCAGGGGCTTCTTGTCCTGATACTCTTTTTCAGAGCATAAAAAGGAGATTGATCGATGGCTGATTCAAGAATACCGCTTCCATCTGTCAGACGATTCCCATCATATCTAAGAATACTTCTTCAGAGAAAAGAGGCTGGAGAGCGGAATATCAGCGCCACACAGCTTGCAGAAGAGCTGGGGCTTACCTCGATACAGGTAAGGAAGGATCTTGCAAGTACCGGGATAGAGGGAAAGCCAAAGATCGGATTCTCGATTGATGAGCTTGTTGTCGCTATAACCCATTCGCTTGGTTGGGATAACCTTACAGAAGCCCTCATCATCGGAGCTGGAAATCTTGGATCTGCACTTGCTGCGTATGATGGTTTCTCCGCATATGGCCTGAAAATCGTGGCTATATTCGATAAGGATCCCTCGAAGATCGGAAAGAAGATAGGGGAACTTACGATTCTTCCTGTTGATACAATCAATCAGTATATAAAGGACAATAGGGTTACCATTGCGGTAATCGCGGTTCCAGCTAATCAGGCGCAGGCTACTGCTGATATGCTTGTTAAATGCGGTATAAGAGGAATCTGGAATTTTGCTCCGAAGAATCTTAAGGTGCCTGAATATGTTGTAATGCAACGTACAGATCTTGCAGCTTCTTTTGCTGTGCTTTCAGTAATGCTGAGACGGAAATACCGTGAAGAGACTGACCAGGAAGATGATGATAATGCATATTAATTCGTGTTTTTGCTGTTTAATGTTGCGCTTTTCACATTAAACAGCCTTCGGTGTCGATTTAGTGTATTATTTTGTAGTTTTAATATGCTAATTCCATTCTGCAAATCATTTTATTGACTTCCATTTAAAACTCGGATAGTCTCATATATGACTGAGGAGAGTTTATGGCACAAAAGGAGAAACTCAGAGTTGAACTCTGCATGGGATCAAGCTGTTTCGCCAGGGGTAATAGCGGAATTCTGATGAGCCTTGAAGAGTTTGCGGAGCAGAATGGATTATCGGACAGGATTGATCTTGAAGGTCATCTCTGTCTTGGAAAGTGCAATACCGGACCGCATCTGAAAATCGGGGATAAGGAGTATTCCGGAATATCCGATCCAGAGGCTGTTTTCGATCTGATTAAAAAGGCGCTGGAGGCTGAATAATGCAGAACCCTATATATACAGAAGTAACCAGCTGCCGTGACTGCTACAAATGCGTCAGATCATGTCCTGTTAAGGCAATCCAGATCAAGGATGGACATGCCATGATAATCAAAGACAGATGCATATACTGCGGTAAATGCGTTCATGTCTGCCCGAATAGCGCCAAGAAGGTAAGGGATGACAAGGATAGGGTTAAGCTTGCGATCTCTTCCGGGCGCAAGGTTATCTGTTCACTCGCACCTTCCTATGCTTCAGAGTTCCGTGGCTATGAGAAAGAGCTTCTTGCCGCGCTTAAGAAACTCGGTTTTGCAGGAATCTCGGAGACTGCTATAGGAGCAGCTCTTGTTTCCCAGGCTCTTGATATATATGCATCCGAGCATGATGGAAAGGCGCCTTTTATCGGAACAGCCTGTCCATCTGTCGTGGAGCTTGTAAGGAAATACTATCCTGATGATGTTGATAAACTTGCTCCGGTACCTTCTCCATTGCAGACACATTCAGCGTATCTGAGGCATATATACAACGAAGACTTTGCGATAGCTTTCATCGGGCCTTGTATTGCCAAGAAGATGGAGGCTGACACGACTCCGGGATACCCAGACTTCGCAATTACATTCCATGAGCTCAGAAGCTGGCTTGATGAGGAAGGTATAAAGCTTGATGAGATAGAGGCAGAGGATGTGGATTTCATTCCCGCCAAAGCCGGAACCTCGACTATCTATCCGATAGAAGGAGGACAGATTGCTACTTCAAAGCTATGGGGTGGTAAGCAGTTCGGAACAGAAGCGCTGTCATTTTCCGGAATCGATCAGGTTATGTCAGCTCTGACAGGGGAGACATTCCCTCTTCCTTTCCTGGAGCTTCTTGCATGCGAAGGTGGCTGTATCAATGGACCAGCAACCGATGATAAAGTCTCGATGGCTGCCAGAAAGAGAGCTGCTACTGATTATACTGCCAAGCGTCTTGATGAGCCTGCGCTCTTTACAGGGGATGAGGAGTTCGCAAAACTTCTTCTTGAGAAAGGTTATGGAATACTTCATACACCTAGTCCGAAAGCTGAGAGCGGTGTAAGAGGCAAGCATTCAGAGGATGAGATCAAGAGGGCTCTTGTGGAGCTTGGTAAGCTGACAAAAGCTGATGAACTCAACTGCGGAGGTTGTGGATACAACACCTGCCGTGATATGGCAATTGCTTATATCGAGGGCATGGCTGAGGTCGAGATGTGCGTCACGAAGATGCGTAAGGAGGCTGAAAGCAAGGTAGATGTTCTCCTTCGAACGATTCCTACAGGTGTTGTAATCGTGAATTCCGATCTCCAGATTGCAGATTGCAATGTTCGCTTCCTTGAGCTTTTCGGTGACATGGAAGAAGGATTCGTCGATCAGAACATACTTCAGATGGTGAAGGATCTTCCGCTTGAGAGATTCGTTCCGTTTGCTGATAAATTCCGCGATCAGTTCTATCTGACTCATCCAGGTCAGTACAGGGTGCATTTCAAGGATAAGTATCTTCGCGTCACATTCTTCCTTGTTGAGTCAAAGAGACTTCTTGGAGCGATGTTCGAGGATATTACCAATCCTACGATAAGAAGGGAGACTGTCGTGAAGAAGGCTGAGGATGTAATCCAGAAGTCTCTTGAGACTGTTCAGCAGATAGCTTCCCTTCTTGGAGAGAATGCGGCTGAGACAGAAATCATGCTCAACTCCCTCATTGATGCATTCAGCGTTCATGGGGCAGGGGATGGAGAGAGTGACTTCCGAGAGGATGCTAATGGGGATCTTGCATGAATAATATCTTCATAGATGTGGATTACGCACAGATCTATAAACATGGGCAGAGGATTGGAGGAGATGTATTCCTTTTATCACGCAATCCTGAGAATAATCAGATAGTCTCGACACTCTCTGATGGACTCGGAAGCGGGGTAAAAGCCAATGTGCTTGCATCCCTTACCGCTCATATGGCTCACAGGCTTTCCTTCTCCCCGATAGATCTAAGCCACTCTGCGAAGATCATCATGGATACCCTTCCTGTCTGCAAGGAAAGGAAGATAAGCTACTCGACATTCACTATCGCAGATATAAGGTACAAAGAGGATATGGAGGATATCGCGGTGAATCTTGTCGAGTATGACAATCCATCGTCCCTCAGATTCTCAGGGCCTGAGCCTGTATCCTGGGAGAGAAGCCGCACGGAGCTTCAGAGAGAAGGTGCTTTCAAGAAGGAGATAATAGCTCACTCCGTATTCAAGCTCAGTTATGGAGACCGCCTTGTGATGTTCTCCGATGGGGTGACGCAGTCTGGTCTTGGAAAGAGCCTTCCCCTTGGATGGCGGCTCGATGGAGTGAGGAAGTTCATCTCAGAAGAGATAAAGAAGGATGAGGATATCTCATCCAGAGAGCTTTCTAGGGCTATTGTCCAGAAGGCTTGCTCCCTTGATGGGCTTGCCGCGAAGGATGACATTACATGTGTCGTTGTCTATATAAGAAGGCCCCGTCGTCTTCTTATAGTCACTGGGCCTCCATTTACAAAGGAAGCTGATGAGGTTCTTGGAGAGAAGATAAAGGCATTCGATGGCAAGAAGATCGTCTCTGGAGGAACTACTGCCCAGATAGTCTCTCGTCTTTTCGGTAAAAAGCTCTCTCTGGATCTTTCTTCATGGTCAAAGGATGTTCCTCCAGCTTCTAAGATGGAGGGAATAGATCTTGTTACAGAAGGGATGCTGACGCTGTCAAAGGTAGCGACGATACTCGAGAAGAAGATCAATCCGACAGAGCTTCCGAATGACCCGGCAAAGAAGTTCGTGGAGATGCTCCTTGATAGTGATCAGGTGCATTTCATAGTCGGAACTAAGATCAATGAGGCGCATCAGGATCCGAATATCCCGGTTGAAATAGGGATTAGAAGAACTATAATAGGGCGTTTAAGAAATGCTCTTGAGAATATATATCTGAAGGAAACTTCACAGGAATATCTATAGGAGGATATCAAATGAAGAAGTCAAAGGTGAAAGTTAGAATCTGCCTTGGAACAGCTTGTTTCGTGCAGGGAGGAGCTGATCTCCTTCTCTACAACGATTTCGTGGATCCAGCTATTCTGGCTGAATGCGAGATTGAAGGCTGCTCATGCCTCGATGAGTGCAAGGTAGGAAATGGTAGTGCACCTTATGTTTCGATTAATGACAAGGTATACAGCGGAGTAAACCAGGATATGTTCTGCAAGCTCCTCGCGGAGGCTGTAAAGAATGCTTGAGCTTAATAATCAGTATACTCTCATGAAGAGAAAGATCGACACTGAAGTACTCAAGTGCTTCTTTGACGATACTCTTGTAGAGCAGGCTGATAGGCTCCCACTTGAAATCATTCCTAAAACGCGCACGCCTTTCCGCTGCTGTATCTACAAGGAGAGAGCAATGGTCCGCTATAGGATCATGGCTCTTGCTGGCATAAACATCGAAAGAGACGACGATGAGGAGAAGCCTCTTTCTGCTTATATGCAGGAAGTCCTCGATAACGACAAGCCACCTCTACCGCTTCTCACTACAATCATTACAGGATGCTCAGGCTGTCCTAAATCACAGTACAGAATAAGTGATGGATGCCGTGGTTGTTTCGCCCGTCCTTGTATGTCTAACTGTCCTAAGGATGCTATTGTTTTCATCAACGGCCAGGCACACATCCAGGAAGATAGATGTATCAGGTGCGGTAAGTGTATGGAAGTCTGTCCATTCCATGCTGTCGTGCATATCCCAGTTCCATGCGAGGAAGCATGTCCTGTAGATGCTGTCACCAAGAATGAACAGGGCTTTGTTGAGATTGAGCATGATAAATGCATCGGATGCGGCAAGTGCGTTCGTTCCTGTCCTTTCGGAGCAATTGTTGAGCGCTCTGGTCTTTTCCCTGTGCTCAAGATGCTCAAGAGAGGCGAGAAGGTTGTTGCTATGATCGCTCCTGCGATCGAGGGGCAGTTCCCTGGAACTCTTGAACAGCTCAAGGCTGCTATCAAGAAAGCAGGATTCTATGATGTCGTGGAGGTTGCTGAAGGCGCTGAGGTAACTTCTGTCAATGAAGCTAATGAGCTTTATAAGAAGATTTCTGAGAATGAAGGCTTCATGACTACATCCTGCTGTCCATCTTATATGGAGCTTGTTGATATCCACATCCCATATCTCAAGACAAGACGCTCTGAGTCGCTTTCCCCGATGGGTTATACAGCACGTATCGTCCGTGAGAAGTATCCGGACTGCAAGTCTGTATTCATCGGACCATGTCTTGCAAAGAAGGTTGAGGCTGCGAAGAGATACCGAGATGAGATGGATGGTGTCATAACATTTGCAGAGCTTGCTTCTATCTTTGTGGCAAAGGGCATAGATGTACGTGAGATGGAAGGTGAGTCCCTCGGAGATACAGATTCCTTCAAGGATTGCCGTGAGTTCGCAGTCTCTACAGGAGTTGCTGCTTGTGTTCTCCGTCGTTTCAACGAAGATGGGAAGAATCCTCGTATCCTGCCTATCAATGGTTTGGATAAGAAGACTGTCCGTCTTATGAAGACATGGGAGAAGAGAGCTCCTGAGGCAGACCTTGTTGAGGTAATGGCATGTGAGGGTGGATGTATTGCAGGCCCTGGTACAATTGTAAAACCAGCACTTGCGATGAAGCTCAGAAATGCCGCTAAAGCTGCAAAACCAGCAGCAAAATAAATAGAGTGGGAGAGGCGTAAAAAACCTCTCCTTCTTTTTTCTATTCCCGTTCCTCGATATTACATACGCTAATTATTGCGATTGCTGAAAATACGAGTACTGCGTTCAATTGTCTTTAAGCTTATAGAAAACAATGATATTTCCTGCTTGTGTTTTAATATATTAGAATAAAAGATTCCTTAATAGGAATATTAATTGATATTTAGTATATCAATTAGTGCTATTCTCTTTCCATCCTCCATTATGATTTCTTCCATCCTTTTATCTACTCTGAGAATGTTGCCTGTGATGGTTCTGTATCGTCCTTTGCCGTTTCCTTCATCATAGTAGGTGATTGTAAGGAGCTTTGAAGGGTCTTTGATTATCTCTCCCAGTTTTCTATCAAGCTCACTCTTTGCTTCATCTTCCAGGATTACTCTCTCATCTCCAATCTCCTGCTTCTTCTCAATGACTTCCTCATACCCTGTGAGTGCCGCAAAGGGAGCAAACTGGGCAGCTCTGCTGAGGCGTGGCATTCTCGGATGGTTCTTCGGTTCGTAATGCGGATGGTTTATGATATCGCTATAATCATTCACGCCTTATGCCCTCCTATCTGCTCGTTTCTCTCACGCTGTGTCGCGCCTTCCTCGAAACTCATTCCTCTGAGAAGCGCATTCTTCCCGAATTTCTTCTTGATTTCTAGCGTTGCGTCCTGAAGCCTTCTTTCCTTTTCAGCTTCCCTCTCTTTTCTTTTCCTCTCTTCCTCGTATTCATCGGTATCTGTGAAAAGCTCCAGCTGAACACTGCTTCCTTCTCGTTTGGCTGTCTCTTCATCAACAACATTCATTGCGGTGATGTAGATCCTTCTTATAGCTAAAGAGCTATTCACTGTGTTGTCGAATATGGAAATTGCAGCATCTATTATTTCTTTTGAAGAGGATGAAGGAGTGGAAAAGCTATATGAACCATGTGTGCTTTTCGGAACTGTTCTTCCGTAATGATTCTGCTTTGTAGGACCAGAGTAATTCTCTGTTATGTTCTCCGCATCGTATCCGACAGCAAGTACTATCTGATGTGCAGCAAGTCTTTTTTCTACAAGGCTCAGAGAAAGGGAATCAGCCATTTCCTTAACAACAAGACGTGCTTTTGCAAAAGGATAAGGAGCCTGCAGAACCTGTCCTGAACCGATACTGCTGGAATCTGGTCTGTATTCCTTTATATCCTTCATTGTGCAAGGTTCCCATCCCCATGCATGGTCGATCAATAGCTCGGCATTCACTCCGAAAAGCTTATAAAGAAGCTCTTCATTCCTCTCGCTGTATCTTGCAATGTCCCCCATCGTGTATAGCCTGTGTTCTTCAAGCTTTTTCGCATAACCCCGTCCGACCCTCCAGAAGTCAGTGAGAGGTCGATGTGACCAGAGCTTTTCTCTATAGCTCATCTCATCCAGCTCTGCGATTCTCACTCCATTTGCATCTGCCCTGCTGTGCTTCGCCATGACATCCATAGCGACTTTCGCAAGATACATATTGGGACCGATTCCTGCAGTTGCTGTTATACCTGTTCTTTCCAGAACAGAGAGCACGAGCTGCATTGCGAAGTCATGAGCGGAGAGGCCGTAAAGGGTAAGGTAGTCAGTAGCATCTATGAAAACCTCATCGATTGAATACACGTGGATATCCTCCGGAGCTATATATCCTAGATAGATTCCATAGATTTCCGAGCTTATTTCCATGTATTTCGCCATTCTGGGTTTTGCTGGTATGAAATCCACTTCCAGAGCAGGGTCATCTCTTAGTTCAGAATAGATAGAAGATTTTCCCTTGAATCTCCTTCCCGGAGCATTTTTCCTTCTCTCGTTATTTATGATTCTCAGTCTTTCCCTTACTTCGAAAAGACGGCATCTCCCGGGAATTCCATATGATTTCAGGGAAGGGGAGACTGCAAGACAGATTGTTTTGTCAGTGCGGTTTACATCAGCGACGACAAGATTTGTATCCATCGGATTGAGACCCATGTCATGGCACTCCACAGAGGCATAGAATGATTTGAGATCTATCGCGATGTAAGTTCTGTCCTTCACAATTAGATAATAGCAGAGAAAGTTCGTAATGAGTTCTTATTATCTCACCCGCAGGCGGAATCGAACCGCCATCCTTCCCTCCGGAGGGGAATGCACTATCCATTATGCTATGCGGGCAAAGAACATAAAAAATCTATCTCACTCTCAGACAATGTGCAAGTTCAGATGAAAAGGCTTATAGCACACCATAGAAGAAGCAATGCGAATATAACGGAGAGTATTCTGCCATGTTTTGCATAGAATGATTTTATCAGGGCTCCGAAAACGGCCCATACAAGTCCAGAGAGAAAGCATATAAGAGGAATGAGCAGAGCTGTAAAGCCTGTTTCAGATTTTGATGAGGATGAAGGCATTATATATGCGGTAATAGCTGTCAAAGCAAGAAGATATACCTTCACGTTGATAAGCTGCAGCAGCATTCCTTGCAGAAAGCTTGCGCTTTGCTCATCGCTGTCCATTGCTTTGGGTCTGAGCATCTTCAGGGCAAGATATACCAGATAGATAAATGCAAGCACTCTCATAGCCTTGTCAGCTTTGGGAATGAACGAGTAGAGAAGTTCGGAAGCTGTCCATACTATCAGTGTGACAATAGTTATTCCCACAAGCATCCCTATATTCAGCTTCACGCCTTTCTTTAACCCAGTCCTGGCTGCATTCGCCATTGAAAGGATTGTATTGGGGCCAGGGGTTATAGCCATTGCTGTAATGTATAGAATCAGCTCAATCATTACAGGTATTATAAACACTTTTTTCTTTACAGTTTTGTTTATATGTGTATTTTTCCGTAAAATGTGCTACCATTTCACTATGCCCAAGAAGATAGACCACGAGGAAAGGAAAATCACAATTCTTAAGACAGCCCTTGATGTGTTTTCGAAAGAGGGGTATCACGATTCGAATCTCTCTCTTATCGCGGAGGCGGCTGGTATTTCCAGACCGACTGTCTATCAGTATTTCCATAACAAAGATGAAATCTATTACTACGCTGTAAAGCTCATAACAGGGCAGCTTTTCGCTAAATACTCTGCAATTGCATGGGGAAGGGATGGCGGTGATGAGATTGAGAGAATGAAGCTTATTCTCTCAGATATCATCGATACAGCTGTCCAGAATGAGCAGGCACTTATGAATCTCATGGATGTCATGGTCTCCGCAAAGAGGGAAGGTGTTGATTTTGCTGATGTGATCCATCACAGGACAGCTAAGCTATCAATACTTTTTAAGCGCCTTCTCCGCCAGGCTATCGATAATGGTCATATAAGAAAGATAG